>NZ_MUNE01000001.1 GCF_002154605.1 Streptomyces milbemycinicus
CCTCCTCGGACCCGCCGGCGGCCGTGAAGAAGAGGGACGGCACCTCGGCGCGCCGCAGGAACTCCTCCACCAGGCTGGACTTGCCGACCCGCCGGCGGGTCCGAGGAGGACGAGCTGACCGAACTGCTCGACGCCGTCGCCACCTCCACCCTGCCGGAGCGCGCGCTGTTCAGCGAGGAGGCCCCGACGCAGTGGAACGCGGCCTTCAGGCTGCTGGCGGAGACCCTGCCCGACGACGCCCCGAGCGTCGTCGTGATCGACGAGGTGCCGTATCTGATGCACCGGATCGACGCCTTCGAAGGCATGCTCCAGCGGGCCTGGGACCGGCTGCTCAGCCGCAAGCCGGTGCTGCTGCTCCTCATCGGTTCGGATCTTTCGATGATGGAGGCCCTGAACAGCTACGACCGCCCCTTCCACCAGCGCGGGCGCGAGATGGTCGTGGGCCCGCTGAACCCCGCCGACATCGGCGACATGCTCGACCTGGACCCCGCGAGCGCCTTCGACGCCGCCCTGGTCACGGGCGGGCTGCCGCTCGTCTGCGCGGAGTGGCGGCCTGGCGCGACCCTGTGGGAGTTCCTGCGCGAGTCGCTGGAGAATCCGATCTCGGCCCTGCTGGTCTCCGCGGAGCGGTCGCTCGCCGCCGAGTTTCCGCCCCAGGCGATGAGCAGGGAAGTGCTACGGGCGATCGGGACCGGCGAGCGGACCTTCACCAACATCGCCCGCGCCGCGGGGGGCATCGCCCACACCACCCTCACCAGGGCGACGGACGTGCTGACCCAGAAGCGGGTGGTAGCGGCCGAACTGCCGCTGTCCCAGAAGCCCTCCAAGGAGCGCCGCTACCGGGTGGCGGATCCGTATCTGCGGTTCTGGCTGGCGTTCCTCGATCCCCATATGGCCGAGGTCGAGCGCATGCGGGGCGACCTCGTCCTGAACCGGATCAGGGAGCGGTGGCCGAGCTGGCGGGGCCGCGCTGTCGAGCCGCTGGTCCGCGACTCCCTGGCCCGCCTCCTGCCGGACGGCGAGCTGCCTGCCGCCCCGGCCATCGGCGGGTACTGGACCCGCAGCAACGACGTCGAGATCGACATCGTGGGCGCCGACCGCGGGCCCGTGGCCAAACGCCTGTTGTTCCTGGGCTCGGTCAAGTGGCTGGAGACCTCGCCATTCGACAGCCACGACCTCGCCGCCCTCCACAAACACCGGGCGGCGCTCACCGACGAGCCGGTACCCCTGATCGCGGTCTCCCGCAGCGGATTCAGCTGTTCCGGCCTCCAGGGAACGTACGGGCCGGAGGAACTGCTCGGCGCCTGGCGGGGACGCGCGTCGACACCGCCGGGGTGAGCGAGGCGCCTGCGGTGGCGCCGACGGTGGCGGGTGCCCGGCCCGCGCATCACCGCGCGGGCGGATGGGCTACTGTCACGGAGGCACATCCATTTCTCTGTCTCATGCGTCTCTTGAGCAAGCGGCACTCTCATATAGCCGCCCCGCAGGGGCATTTGGAGTATCAGTCTTGAAAACCGGCATCAAGGGCATTCGTCGCGTATCCGCCGTGGCCGTCATCGCCGCGGGAGCCGTTCTGTCCGCCGGGGCGCTCGCCCCCGTGCAGGCCGCAACGGTCGCGACCCCCACGATCACCGCCAAGGGCGGGTTCGTGATGAACAACGGCACGGGGAAGGCCCTCTACACCAAGGCAGCGGACACCCGCCTCTCCACCGGCTCCACCACCAAGATCATGACGGCCCGGGTGGTACTCGCCCAGCCGAATCTCAACCTGGACGCGAAGGTCACGGTCCAGAAGGCGTACAGCGACTACATCGTCGACAACAACTGGGCCTCCTCGGCCAAGCTCATCGTCGGCGACAAGGTCACCGTCCGCCAGCTGCTGTACGGGCTGATGCTGCCGTCCGGCTGTGACGCGGCGTACGCGCTGGCCGACAAGTTCGGCACCGGGTCGACCCGGGCGGCGCGGGTGAAGTCGTTCATCGGCAAGATGAACTCGACCGCCAAGAGCCTGGGCCTCACGAACACGCACTTCGACTCGTTCGACGGCATAGGGCACGGCGCGAACTACTCGACGCCGCGCGACCTGACCAAGCTGGCCAGCAGCGCGATGAAGTACTCCACGTTCCGTACGGTCGTGAAGACGAAGTCGACGAAGCAGAAGGTCACCACCAAGAGCGGTGGCTACCGCTACATGGACTGGACGAACACCAACCCGCTGCTGGGCACCTACTCGGGCGCCATCGGCGTCAAGACCGGCTCGGGCCCGGAGGCCAAGTACTGCCTGGTCTTCGCCGCCACCCGGAACAGCAAGACGGTCATCGGCACGGTCCTCGCCTCCTCCTCGGTGGACAACCGCACGGCGGACGCGAAGAAGCTGCTGAACTACGGCTTCGCCAAGTAACACCCGAACACCGCTGGGGCCCGCCCGCGACCGGAGGACACCGGTCGCGGGCGGGCCCTTGTCGTGCCGCGGCTACCCCTCGTCGATCACGAGGCCCTTCGCCTTGAGCACGGCCTCAAAGGCCGCTGACCTCGATGACGCTCTTCCCGGCGCGGTAGGAAGCGATGTACGCCTCTTCGGCGTCGATGCGCTCCTGGGACTTGCGGAGGACGTCCGCCAGGTCTTCGCGGCGTACGACCACGACCCCGTCGGCGTCCGCGCGCACCACGTCTCCGGGGCGCACGAGCTCGCCGCCGATCAGTACGGGTTCGGCCATCGGGCCGACGGTTTCCTTGACGGTGCCCTTGATGGAGACACTGCGGGAGAACACCGGGAAGCCGAGCGCGCGCAGTTCCCGTGTGTCGCGGACGCCGGTGTCGGTGATCAGACCGCCCAGGCCCTTGGCCACACAGGCGTTGGCCAGCACGTCGCCGAAGGAGCCGGCCTCGGCGTAGTCGCCGGCGGACACCACGATGACATCGCCGGGGCGGGCGTGGGCGATGGCGACCTGGAGCATGATGTTGTCGCGGGGGGCGCAGCGGACGGTGAAGGCCGGGCCGCACAGCGACATCTCGGGGTCGACCGGCTTGATCGCCGAGGCGAGGGCGCCGAGGCGGCCCTGTGCCTCGTGGATGGTGGCGGCCGAGTAGGCGGCGAGCCGGTCGACCAGGGCCGGATCGGGCCGGTCGAATGCGGTGTTGACGCGGATCATGGCGCTCCGTTCAGGAGAGGGCGGCGCAGGCGCGGCCGATGCGCTCGCAGGCTTCGGTGAGGACGTCGTCACGGGTCGCGAAGGAGACGCGGAAGTACCCCGGAGATCCGTACGCGGCACCGTGGATCACCGCCACGTGCTGCGACTCCAGCAGGTAGGCCGCGAAGTCCTCGTCGGTGCGGAGCTCGTCGCCGGACGGGGTCCGCTTGCCGAGCTGGGCCGCGCAGTTCACGAAGGCGTAGAAGCCACCGCTCGGCGGGGTGCAGGACGGGCGGAGGTCGTACGGCCCGGCGCGGACAAGCCCGGCCCGGCGGAACTGGCCGAACGGGCCGGGGGTGCGGCCGCGATCCTGGCCCTGGGCAACGACCGGGTGGACGCCGCCCTGCTGGACGCGGCCGGGCCCGCACTGCGCGTCGTCGCCCTGGCCAGCATGGGGTACGACGGACCGGGAAGCGGCGGCGGCGCGCGGCGTCGTGGTCACCCACACCCCGGGCGTACTCGCCGAGACCACCGCCGACCTCGCCTTCGCCCTGATCCTCATGGCCCGCAGGCGGCTCGGCGCCGCCCGCGACGCGCTGGCCGCCGGGCGGTGGGACCTGTTCCGGATGGATGACTACCTGGGCCTGGATGTGCACGGCAGCACGCTCGGCCTGATCGGCTACGGCCAGATCGGGCGGGCCGTGGCCAGGCGCGCACAGGGATTCGGCATGCGGCTGCTGCACCACGACCCGTACGCGCCCACGGCCGTGGCCGATCCGGAATCCCGGGCCGTGGACCTGCCCACCCTCCTCGCCGAGGCCGATGTGGTCTCGCTGCACGTCCCGCTCACCCCGGGGACCCGCCATCTCATCGGCGCGGCGGAACTGGCCTCCATGAAGTCCACTGCCACACTGGTCAACACCTCACGCGGAGGCATCGTCGACGAAGATGCCCTGCTCCAGGCCGTACGGGACCGTGTCATCCACTCGGCGGCCCTGGACGTCTTCGAACGCGAGCCCATGGGGGCCGAGTTGTCACCGCTGGTCGGCGAACCCCATGTGATCACGCTCCCGCACATCGGTTCGGCCACCGAGGCCACCCGTGCCGCCATGGTGGACCTCGCGGTGGACAACGTCCTGGAGGTACTCGCCGGGCGGCCGGCGCGCACTCCGCTGCCGGGCAGTTCCCCCACCCCCAGCTCACGCGATTGACGGAAAGGACAGGAAGGCCACTCATGGACGTCACCGCTCGTATCGAGTCCGTGTACGCGCAGATCGTGCGCCGCAACCCCGGGGAAGCGGAGTTCCACCAGGCCGCGGGCGAGGTGCTGCACAGCCTCGCGCCCGTGCTCCGCGCGCATCCGGACCATCTCGACGCCCGGATCGTGGAGCGGCTGTGCGAACCGGAACGGCAGATCGTCTTCCGGGTGCCCTGGGTCGACGACCTGGGGGACATCCATGTCAACCGTGGCTTCCGGGTGGAGTTCAACAGCGCGCTCGGCCCCTACAAGGGGGGCTTGCGCTTCCACCCCAGCGTCAACCTGGGCATCGTCAAGTTCCTCGGCTTCGAGCAGATCTTCAAGAACGCGCTGACCGGGCTGTCGATCGGCGGCGGCAAGGGCGGCGCCGACTTCGACCCCAAGGGGCGCTCCGACGGTGAGGTCATGCGCTTCTGCCAGTCCTTCATGACCGAACTCCACCGGCACATCGGCGAACACACCGATGTCCCGGCCGGGGACATCGGGGTGGGC
>NZ_MUNE01000010.1 GCF_002154605.1 Streptomyces milbemycinicus
TGTCGCCAGGACCCTGGCCCAGCTCGGGCCGGGCGAACTGGCCGGTGTCACCCGGGCCGCGGCTCGCCAGCGGGTCGCGGCCGCCGTCGCCCTGGCCCGGCAGCGCGAACTCGCCCGTGTCACCGGGGCCGCGCCGCGGCTCGAACACGCTCGGCGACTGGCCCAGCTGGGGCCGGGCGAACGGACCGGTGGTGTCGTTCTCCTCGTGCCCACGGGGCGCGTCCATCGCCTCGCGCGTGGTCGGCCAGTCGTCCTCGCCCGACCGGCGCGCACCCCAGCTGGTGCCCGGCTCCTGGGGGCCGGGGAGCTCGGGCGCCGCGCCGCGCGTCGGCAGCTGCGGACGGCCGCCCTGGTCACCGGCGGAGTCCGGGCGCATCGGAGCGCCGGTCGGCGGGGCCACGGTCGGGCCGTCGCCGCGCGCATCGCCGCGCGAGGGGAGCGGGGGACGCCCGGCGAAGTCTCCGGGCGGGCCCGCCGGGGCGTTGTTCTGGCCGGAGGGCCGGTTGTTGCCGCCCTCGAAGAGGTTGGGGCCAGAGGGGGCGGCACCCGAAGCGCCCGCGCCGACGGGGCGGGTGGGCAGCCCGCTGCCGGGCAGCGCGGCCCGCGAACCGGAGCCGGGGACCTGCCGCCGCGACGGCAGGGAGCCCAGCATTCCGGCCGAGCCGCCACCGGGGGCGCCGGGACCGCCGGGGCCACCGGGGCCGCCCGGACCACCCTGGCCCGCGTTGCCCGGCGTCGGAGCGCCCGGCTTGCGGCCGCCGTGGGCGACGTCCACCGGCAGCATGACCAGCGCCGTGGTGCCGCCCGAGTCGGACGGCCGCAGCTGGATGCGGATTCCGTGGCGCAGCGACAGCCGGCCGACCACGAACAGGCCCATGCGCCGGGAGACCGACACATCGACCGTGGGCGGGCTGGCCAGCCGCTCGTTGATCGCCGCCAGGTCCTCGGGGGAGAGCCCGATGCCGGTGTCGTGGATCTCGACCAGCACCCGGCCGTCGGGCAGCGCGTGACCGGTGACCTTGACCTTGGTCTGCGGGGAGGAGAACGAGGTCGCGTTCTCCAGCAGCTCGGCGAGCAGGTGCACCAGGTCGTTGACGACCCGGCCGGCCACCTCGTTGGTGGGCACGGAGCTGAGCTCGATGCGCTCGTACTGCTCCACCTCGGACGCCGCCGCGCGCAACACGTCGACCAGCGGGACCGGTCGGGTCCACCGGCGGCCGGGCTCCTCGCCCGCGAGGACCAGCAGGTTCTCGCCGTTACGGCGCATACGGGTCGCGAGGTGGTCCAGCTTGAAGAGCGAGGACAGCTGGTCCGGGTCGGCCTCGCGGCTCTCCAGCTCGGAGATCAGCGAGAGCTGGCGCTGGATGAGGCCCTGGCTGCGGCGCGAGAGGTTGGTGAACATCGCGTTGACGTTGCCCCGCAGCAGCGCCTGCTCGGCGGCCAGCCGGACCGCCTCGCGGTGCACGTCGTCGAAGGCCGTGGCCACCTTGCCGATCTCGTCCCGGCTGTGCACGCCGACGGACTCGACGGAGATGTCCACGTCCTGCGGGTCGGACTCGGACAGCTGCTTGACCAGCTCCGGCAGCCGCTTCTGGGCGACTTCCTGGGCGGTGTCCTGCAGCCGGCGCAGCGAGCGGACCATGGACCGGGCGACGACGAACGCGCCGACCAGTGTGACGCCGAGGACCAGCAGGATCAGGGCACCGTTGAGGATCGCGTCCTGCTGGGCTTCCGCGCGTAGATCACGCGCCTTCTGCTTCATCTCGCCCAGCAGCGTCTGCTCGATCCGGGCCATCTCGTCGATCTTGACGGTGTCCTGGTCGTACCAGTCGATGGCGGAGCGCTTCTCGGCCTGGAGCCCTCGGGGGTCGCGCACGGCGCGGTCGGCGTACAGGGTCGCCGATTTGATGTCGGCGCGGCTGTCCAGCGGCTCCAGCAGATCCTCGGAGTCGCCGTCGCGGATCTGGTTGAACCGCCGCAGCGCCTCCTCCTCCTTGTCGACCGCGGTCCTGGCGAAGCGGCGGTCGTTGGCGGAGAACTCGGGGCCCTTGGGATCGGCGAGCGCGGCGCTGATGAGCGCGCGCTGGATCGAGGCGTACTCCTTGGCGGAGGAGAAGGTGGCCAGCGCACGGGTATTGTTGATCATGTCGCTGTTGCTGGTGGCCTGGGCCATGTCCTGGGACAGCAGCAGCAGTGAGTCGATCAGTTCGTTGTAGTCCTGGGCGGTCAGTGAGTAGTACTGATCGTCCTGATAGGCGGAGTCGCGGATCTGGCTGATATTGCCGAGCTGTTTGCTGATGTCCACGAGCGTGGACTGCACGCCCGCCAGCGCCTTGTCCCCGGGATCGAGGTCCTGGGTGGCCTGGTTGAACGCCGCCACCTCGCGGTCGGTCTTCTCGCGGGTCGCGACGACTCGGTCGTCCTTGGCGTTGCCCTTGCCCGCCAGCGGCGCCGCCGACTTGTCGCGCTCCTCCTGGAGGGCGTTCGCCAGCTGGGTGGCCTGCTGGGTCATCTCGGTCAGCAGCTTCATGCGGTCGAGCTGCTCGATGTTGTCCAGCGAGCTGTTGATCCGCAGCGCCCCCAGGGTGGTCGCGGCGACCACGGGGAGGGCCAGCAGTGAGACCAGCCGGGTGCTGATGCGCCAGTTGCGCAGGGCGAGCCTGGTACCAGGTCCGCTGGGGCTCTTCGACTTGGGCTGGGCGGCCGGTGCGGCACCGCCGGTCTGTGTAGCGGACTCCGGACCCTGATGGTCGGCCGGGGCCCGTCCCGTGACTTGGGCGCGCGGGGGTGAGGAGCCGCGGTCGGTCTCACCGCGCGGCCCCGGGTCCGCCGAGCCATCCCCTCGGCCCTGGAGGGCCTGGGGAGACCCCTTACCTTCCCTCTTGAAACGTCCCTGCACTAGCGTCGCAACCTCTGGACCAGGCGCTTCACCGGATGTGCGGTGAAGCGGTGTCGAGTCGTGGGGGACGGTCAGGCCCCCCTGGCGGTCGTGAGTGACCGGCGCGCATCCTTCCGTAGTCGAAGAAGAGGAGCCACCGCCGCTCGGCGTCTCCTTCTCCTGGCACCCCCTGCGCGCCGGTTGTGTCCGCGGCGGTCCCGGGAATTCCAGCACAGTGCCGGATGCTGCAACAAGGGCAAGTGAAAAGGCTGTGAAGGGTGTGACGCTCAGTACGGGATTTATTACCGGACGTAGAAAGTCATCTCGGCGATAACGGACTTTTTCCTGCGAGTTGCCCGCAAACAGCGCGTGTCCGGGTGGCGATGATCAAGATCGGAACGTCAGCTTCGGGGCGGAAATATCCGTTTCGAGAGCTTGGGGCGAGCGCCTTTAATGCGGCATTTGCCCGAGGAGTCGTGAGGAAACTCACAAGCCGATCGCGACTTCTTTCCCGGATAGGTGGGCAAAGGGGCCTCTAGCCTGACGCTTTACACAGCCGGTCAAAACGACAACAACACGAGGCATGACTCACGTGAAGACGACGATGATGTTCCGCACCATAGCCAACCCGCGGCGCACCACCCTGGCGCATCTGAAGGACGCCGGCGAGCTGCAGACCGCGGCCGAGGAGCGCCCGGAGCACCCCGTCGAACTCCCGACGCAGACCGCCAACCCCAAGCGCACCATCCTGACCAAGGCGCCCAACAGCTGAGCCGGCGGTCACCTGCGGGCATCGGAGGACCGGTCGCGGACAAAATGGGCAGAGGCGCGCGGGTCGCGGAGCGATAGCCTGGACCGTCAGTCTCCAGCGAGTCCAGTGAAGAGGCAGCAGCTTCCCGTGCGCATTGCCAGGTTCTCCATCGACGGCAACGTCGCCTTCGGCGTGGTCGAGGACGGACCGTCCGCCCAGGACGGCCCTGTGATCGACATCATCAAAGGCCACCCCTTCGCCGAATTCGAGCGTTCGGGCCGGACGGTCCCGCTGAGCGAGGTCCGGCTGCTGCCGCCCGTCCTGCCCAACAAGATCGTCGCAATCGGCCGCAACTACGCCGAGCACGCCGCCGAACTGGGCAATGAGGTCCCCGACGTCCCGGTCGCCTTCTTCAAGCCGTCCACCTCCGTGGTCGGCCCCGGCGACCCGATCGTCTACCCCTCCTTCTCCCAGGAGGTGCACCACGAGGCCGAGCTGGCCGTGGTCATCGGCCGGATGTGCAAGGAGGTGCCCAGGGAGCGCGTCAAGGACGTGATCCTCGGCTACACCTGCGCCAACGACGTCACCGCGCGCGATGTCCAAAAGCGCGAGAAGCAGTGGGCCCGGGCCAAGGGCTTCGACACCTCCTGCCCGCTCGGACCCTGGGTGGAGACCGGCATCGACCCCGCCGACATCAGCGCGGGCCTGGGCATCGGCTGCACCGTCAACGGCCAACAGCGCCAGCTGGGCCGCACGAGTGAGATGGTGCGCCCGATCGAGGACCTGATCGTGCACATCACCGAGGCGATGACGCTGCTCCCCGGCGACGTCGTCCTCACCGGCACCCCGGCGGGCGTCGGACCGCTCAGCGTCGGCGACGAGGTCGCCGTCACCATCGAAGGCATCGGCACTCTCACCAACAAGGTGATCAAGCGTGGCTAGCGCAACCCCCTCCGCTCCCGTGCGGGTACGTTTCTGTCCCTCGCCGACCGGCAACCCCCATGTCGGCCTGGTCCGCACCGCCCTGTTCAACTGGGCCTTCGCCCGGCACCACGGCGGCACCCTGGTCTTCCGTATCGAGGACACCGACGCCGCCCGCGACTCCGAGGAGTCGTACCAGCAGCTCCTGGACGCGATGCGCTGGCTGGGCCTCGACTGGGACGAGGGCCCGGAGATCGGCGGCCCGCACGCCCCGTACCGCCAGTCGCAGCGCATGGACCTCTACCGGGACGTCGCGGAGCGGCTGCAGGAGAGCGGCCACGCGTACCGCTGCTACTGCACCGCCGAGGAGCTGGAGGAGCGCCGCGAGGAGGCCCGTAAGGCCGGCCGGCCCTCCGGCTACGACGGCAAGTGCCGCACCCTGACCGCCGAGCAGCGCGCCGCGTACGAGGCCGAGGGCCGCTCGTCCATCGTGCGCTTCCGGATGCCCGACGAGCCGATCACCTTCACCGACCTGGTGCGCGGCGAGCTCACGTTCACGCCGGAGAACGTGACGGACTACGGGATCGTCCGGGCCAACGGCGCCCCCCTCTATACGCTCGTCAACCCGGTTGACGACGCGCTGATGGAGATCACCCATGTGCTGCGCGGCGAGGACCTGCTGTCCTCCACCCCGCGCCAGATCGCGCTCTACCGCGCCCTCGCCGAGATCGGCGTCGGAGGCGGCACCGTGCCCGCCTTCGGTCATCTGCCGTATGTGATGGGCGAGGGCAACAAGAAGCTCTCCAAGCGCGACCCGCAGGCCTCGCTCAACCTCTACCGCGAGCGCGGCTTCCTCCCCGAGGGCCTGCTCAACTACCTCTCCCTGCTGGGCTGGTCGCTGGCGCCGGACCGGGACGTGTTCTCGATGGACGAGCTGGTCGCCGCGTTCGACATCGCCCAGGTGAACGCCAACCCGGCGCGCTTCGACCTCAAGAAGGCCGAGGCGATCAACGCCGACCACATCCGGCAGTTGGATGTGAAGGCGTTCATCGAGGCGTGCGGGCCCTGGCTCAAGGCGCCGCATGCGCCCTGGGCCCCGGAGGCCTTCGACTCGGCCGCCTTCGAGGCGCTGGCCCCGCTGGCCCAGACCCGGCTGACGGTCCTGTCCGACATCACCGCGAACGTGGACTTCCTCTTCCTCGACGAGCCGGTGGAGGACGAGGCGTCCTGGACGAAGGCGATGAAGCCGGGCGCGGACGCGCTGCTCGCCTCGGTCCGTACCCGGCTCGCCGAGGCCGAGTGGGACGCCGAGACCCTGAAGGCCGCGGTCCTGGCGGCCGGTGAGGAGCACGGCCTCAAGCTGGGCAAGGCCCAGGCGCCGGTGCGCGTCGCCGTCACCGGGCGCACGGTCGGTCTGCCGCTGTTCGAGTCCCTGGAGGTCCTGGGCCGCGAGCGCACGCTGGCCCGCGTCGACGCGGCGCTGGCGAAGCTGACGGCGTAGGCGACTCCTCGCGCTCTCCATGCGCGTGAGGGGGCGGTCACCGGGTCCCGGTGGCCGCCTCTGCCGTCTGTGGCACGGCGATACTCGTTTTGGTGGCCCGTCCACCATCGGGTAATGTTCTTCCTGCGCCGCTCGGGCGGGCCGACAGGCCGGACCGGGGTGCAAGCCAGACAAAACCCCCAAAAGGGTGGCGTTTTGGTGGGGTATGGTGTAATTGGCAGCACGAGTGATTCTGGTTCACTTAGTCTAGGTTCGAGTCCTGGTACCCCAGCAAGGGATTCTCCCGGTTTTACCGGAAATCCCTTGATCAGCAGGATCAAGCCCCCGTTGTGTAGCGGCCTAGCACGCTGCCCTCTCAAGGCAGTAGCGCCGGTTCGAATCCGGTCGGGGGTACGGATCTCTTTCGTCTTTCCGAAGATGGAGATCGCTGGGGCCCCCGTTGTGTAGCGGCCTAGCACGCCGCCCTCTCAAGGCGGTAGCGCCGGTTCGAATCCGGTCGGGGGTACTGGTCTATACCATGGGCTATGGTGTAATTGGCAGCACGAGTGATTCTGGTTCATTTAGTCTAGGTTCGAGTCCTGGTAGCCCAGCGCAGTACTCAAGCCCCCGTTGTGTAGCGGCCTAGCACGCCGCCCTCTCAAGGCGGTAGCGCCGGTTCGAATCCGGTCGGGGGTACATTTCCGAAAGCCCTCCGTGTTTTTCACGGGGGGCTTTCTTGTGCCCGGAATCAATCCGTGAAGCGGCGGCCGGACTCCTCGGTCTCGGCGAGCCGCCGCAGGGCCAGCAGCACCGGCTCGTACAGCACCGTCAGCGCGACGACCGCCTCGATCCGCTCCGTGGGGGAGCCGCCGTACTTCTCGACCAGATCCAGGTCCGCGACGGCCAGTTCGGCGGCCAGGCGGGCGTGCAGCAGCAGGTGGTCGGTCTCGTGCGGATAGCCGAGCCGGGCCAGTGAGGCGATGGCCGCCACCAGCATTCCGTACGCGGGGGAGGTGTCGCCGAGCTCCTGGCCGTACGTCCAACCCAGCCGCTCCAGCAGGGCGTCGACCTGGCGGCGGGCCTCCTCGGTCTCGGGGTCGTCCTCGGCGGGCTCGGGGCCGTGCGGCAGCGCCCAGACCGCGGCCCCCATCCGGGTGTTCTGGGACAGCGACTCGTCCTCGGCGGTCTCCAGCACCTCGCGGGCCGTGGCCACCGGCACCCGGCCCACCTGGATCAGTGCCCGCACCAGCCGCAGTCTGCGCAGATGCTCCTCGCCGTACTCGGCCTGGGTGGCGCTGACGCGCTCGCCCGGCGGCAGCAGCCGCTCGCGCAGGTAGTACTTGATCGTCGCGGTGGACACCCCGCTGCGCTCGCTCAACTCCTTGAGACGCATCCACTTGCCTTCCTGGTTGGAGAGTGGCACTATCCAACTATTGGGTAGCGCCACTATCCAAGATTACCGCCTTACGAGGGATGAGGGGATCGCCATGGGTGCCAAGCCGATAGCCGGGCGCATGACCGCCGACGCCGAGGGCGGGGTGACCGTCTTCATGATCGGTATGCGGATCAACCGCCTCCGGTCGCTGCGCAGCTGGTGGCCGGTGTTCCGGGCGATGCCGCGGATGCTGCGCGAGCTGTCGCGGGACAAGGAGAGCGGCATGATGGGCTACCACCTGCTGTTCGGCCCGCCCCGGGTCATCTACCTGGTCCAGTACTGGGAGTCGCACGAGAAGCTGCTGGCGTACGCCGTGGACCAGGACAAGGAGCACCGGCCGGCCTGGGCCGCGTTCAACCGGCGGCTGCGGGAGGGCCGGGGCAAGGTCGGCTTCTGGCACGAGACCTTCGTCGTCCCGGCCGGTGCGCACGAGTCCGTCTACATCAACATGCCGGAGTTCGGCCTGGCCAAGGCGCTCGGCGTCATCCCGGTCGGCCGCCGCGGTGACCGGGCGGCCGACCGGCTGAACCTGAAGGGCGCGTGACTGTGCGTGCTCTTCAGGCGCCCCGGCGGAGGGCGTCCGTCAGGCGCGCGGCCGCGTCGATGATCGCCTGGGCGTGCATCCGCCCCGGGTGCCGGGTGAGCCGCTCGATCGGGCCGGAGACCGAGACCGCCGCGACGACGCGGTTGGAGGGGCCTCGTACGGGCGCAGAGACCGAGGCCACGCCGGGCTCCCGCTCGCCGATCGACTGGGCCCAGCCGCGCCGCCGTACGCCCGACAGCGCGGTCGCCGTGAAGCGGGCCCCCTGGAGCCCGCGGTGCAGCCGCTCCGGCTCTTCCCAGGCCATCAGGATCTGGGCCGCGGAGCCGGCCTTCATGGGCAGGGTCGAGCCCACGGGCACGGTGTCCCGCAGTCCGGACAGCCGCTCCGCCGCGGCGACGCAGATGCGCATATCGCCCTGGCGCCGGTAGAGCTGCGCGCTCTCCCCGGTCACGTCCCGCAGATGGGTGAGCACCGGGCCCGCGGTGGCGAGCAGGCGGTCCTCGCCCGCCGAGGCGGCCAGCTCGGCCAGGCGCGGGCCGAGGATGAAGCGTCCCTGCATGTCGCGCGCCACCATCCGGTGGTGCTCGAGTGCTACGGCGAGCCGGTGCGCCGTGGGGCGCGCGAGACCGGTCGCCCCGACCAGCCCGGCGAGGGTGGCCGGACCGGACTCCAGAGCGCTCAATACCAGAGCCGCCTTGTCGAGAACGCCGACGCCACTAGAGTTGTCCATGAAACGATATTCGCGTCTCACAGTATGAAACGCAAGTTCATTTTACGAGGCAACGCGCCACTCTGTAATGGCGGGCCCGCAGACCAGGGTGCGCAGTACACACGAGCAGGGCCGGCGACGTTGCCGGCCGGAGGGAAAGCGATGGGACGGACACTCGCGGAGAAGGTCTGGGACGACCACGTCGTCCGGCGCGCCGAAGGCGAGCCCGACCTGCTCTTCATCGATCTGCACCTGCTCCACGAGGTGACCAGCCCGCAGGCCTTCGACGGCCTCCGCAAGGCCGGCCGCCGGGTCCGTCGCACCGACCTCACCATCGCGACCGAGGACCACAACACCCCCACCCTGGACATCGACAAGCCGATCGCCGACCCCGTCTCCCGGGCCCAGTTGGAGACGCTGCGCAAGAACTGCGCGGAGTTCGGCGTGCGGCTGCACCCGCTCGGCGATGTCGAGCAGGGCGTCGTCCACGTGGTGGGCCCCCAGCTGGGACTGACCCAGCCCGGCACCACCGTCGTCTGCGGTGACAGCCACACCTCCACCCATGGAGCCTTCGGCGCGCTCGCGTTCGGCATCGGCACCAGCCAGGTCGAGCATGTGCTGGCCACCCAGACGCTGCCGCTCGCGCCGTTCAAGACCATGGCGATCACGGTCGAGGGCGAGCTGCCCGAGGACGTCACGGCCAAGGACCTGATCCTGGCGATCATCGCGAAGATCGGCACCGGTGGCGGCCAGGGCTATGTGATCGAGTACCGGGGCTCCGCCGTCGAGAAGCTGTCGATGGAAGCCCGGATGACCGTCTGCAACATGTCCATCGAGGCCGGTGCCCGGGCGGGCATGATCGCCCCGGACGAGACCACCTTCGCGTACCTGAAGGGACGCGCCCACGCTCCTCAGGGCGCCGACTGGGACGCCGCCGTGGAGTACTGGCGCACGCTGCGCACCGACGACGACGCGGTCTTCGACCGCGAGGTGGTCATCGACGCCGCAGAGCTCGCGCCGTTCGTCACCTGGGGCACCAACCCGGGCCAGGGCGCGCCGCTGTCGGCCAGCGTCCCCGACCCCGCCACCTTCGAGGACGCCAGCGAGCAGTTCGCCGCCGAGAAGGCCCTGGAGTACATGGGTCTGACGGCTGGTCAGGCGCTGCGGGACATCAAGGTCGACACCGTCTTCGTCGGCTCCTGCACCAACGGCCGCATCGAGGACCTGCGCTCCGCCGCCTCGGTCCTGTCCGGCCGTTCGGTGGCCGACGGGGTGCGGATGCTGGTCGTCCCCGGCTCCGTACGGGTCGCCCTGCAGGCCGTGGAGGAGGGGCTGGACAAGGTGTTCACCGCGTCCGGCGCCGAGTGGCGGCACGCGGGCTGTTCGATGTGCCTGGGCATGAACCCGGACCAGCTGGCGCCCGGCGAGCGGTCGGCGTCCACCTCCAACCGCAACTTCGAGGGCCGGCAGGGCAAGGGCGGCCGCACCCACCTGGTCTCCCCGCAGGTGGCCGCCGCCACCGCGGTCCTCGGCCATCTGGCCTCGCCCGCCGACCTGTCCGACGCCGACGCAACCGTTCCCGTGGGGGCCTGAGCAGACATGGAAGCATTCACCACGCACACCGGCCGGGCCGTCCCGCTGCGCCGCAGCAACGTCGACACCGACCAGATCATTCCCGCGCACTGGCTCAAGAAGGTCACCCGCGACGGCTTCGAGGACGGGCTGTTCGAGGCCTGGCGCAAGGACGCGGACTTCGTGCTCAACCGGCCCGAGCACAAGGGCGCGACCGTGCTGGTCGCCGGCCCCGACTTCGGCACCGGCTCCTCGCGTGAGCACGCGGTGTGGGCGCTCCAGAACTACGGCTTCAAGGCCGTGATCTCCTCGCGCTTCGCCGATATCTTCCGCGGCAACTCCCTCAAGAACGGCCTCCTGACGGTGGTGCTGCCGCAGGAGACCGTGGACCGGCTGTGGAAACTGATCGAGACCGACCCGTCGGCCGAGATCACCGTGGACCTGGTCGACCGCCAGGTTCGAGCCGAGGGCATCACGGCTGATTTTGAGCTTGACGAGAACGCCCGATGGCGGCTCCTGGAGGGGCTGGATGACATCAGTCTCACCCTCCGGCAGGAGGCCGACATCACCGCGTACGAGGCGCTGCGGCCGACCTTCAAGCCGAGCACGGTTGAGGTCTGAGCCCCCCGGGTCTTCCCTGTACAGAGCATGTTTGACACGATGCGTCGCCAGTCCTCGGACCGGCGGCGCATCGGCATGTTGAGGCCCCCTGAAGCGACAACTCGCCTCAGATGGCACAATCAGTGCATGGAACGCGACGGCCAACTCGAGCTCTACGGGCTTGTCGCGGACCGGCTCAAGGAAGCGCACACAAGGGTGCGCTCACTGCAAGTCCCGGAGGGCGTACGGATGGCGCTGTCCCGGAAGCTGCTGGTCATCACGGCTGCGGCGAAACACGATCTCGCGGACGCGGCGCGGCGTCTGGAGCGGTTGATGAACGACCTCGACGAGGGACGTTTCCCCCAAGATCCTGACTCCGACGGAAGTCCATGACATCCGAGTGCGTTGCGGCACAAGGGTGATTAGCCCGTTTCGTGTTTGATTTGCGGTATATATCTGCCTAACGTGCGAAAAAGCTTGAACACATTCGTTCTGGCAATGTCTCCGAAGGGGAAGACGTGAACAAGGCGCAGCTCGTAGAAGCGATTGCCGACAAGCTCGGCGGCCGGCAGCAGGCTGCCGAAGCGGTCGACGCGGTACTGGACGCGATGGTCCGTGCGGTCGTCTCCGGGGAGCGAGTTTCGGTCACCGGATTCGGCTCGTTCGAGAAGGTCGAGCGTCCGGCCCGCTACGCCCGCAACCCGCAGACCGGGGAGCGGGTCCGGGTCAAGAAGACCTCGGTGCCCCGTTTCCGCGCGGGTCAGGGGTTCAAGGACCTGGTGAGCGGGTCGAAGAAGCTCCCCCGGGGCGGCGAGGTGGCCGTGAAGAAGGCCCCCAAGGGCAGCCTCCAGGTGGCGGCGAAGAAGGCGGCGGCCAAGAAGGCCGCGGCGAAGAAGGCGGCCCCCGCCGCGAAGAAGGCGGCCGCCAAGAAGGCCCCCGCGAAGGCGGCGGCCGCCAAGAAGGCGCCCGCGAAGGCCACGGCCAAGAAGGCGGCAGCCACCAAGAAGGCGACGGCGAAGAAGGCTCCGGCGAAGAAGGCCCCGGCGCGCAAGACCACCGCCAAGAAGACCACCGCCCGCAAGCGCTGACCCTTCGGTCAGCGGCTTTCAGCGGCGGTGTCACGCGTCGGGCCGGGCTCCCTGGACGGGCCCGGCCCGCGGTGCGTTCAGAAGGTCTGCAGGGTCACCAGGACGATGCGGCGCCCCTCGGGAGTTCCCTCGAGACCTTCCACCTCGATCCGCACCCGCTGCCCGGGCCGCAGCAGCCGCAGCCCCCCGGCGTCGAAGGCCGCCGCGTCGAAGGGCAACGGGGTCCCGTCGTCCAGCAGCACGCTGCCGGCGCGGGTCTCGGGGTCGTACGTGTACGCGGTCGCCTGCATGGGGCCAGCCTAGGCGCCGACGTGCGGCGCTCAGTTCTGGGGCGACGGCACTGGCGGCTGGGGCAGGCCCGGGAACGGGTGCCGGAGGGTGTGAGGGCCCACACCCAAGGCCAGAGCGGCGCGCAGGTCCTCGCCCGTGTCCACGTCACGCCGTACCGAATCGACGCCCCGCAGCCGTATCTCCCGCGCCCCCGACGCCCGGTGCCGGGCCCGGGAGGGCCCGCCGAACGCGGGGGACAGCTCCACGCCGGGCGCAGCGGCAAGCAGCGTCGTGCCCACCCCCGCCGCATCCGCCAGAAAGGCCCGTGGAAAGGCCGAGGCGGCCTCGAGCACCTGCTCGAGCTCCGTCGGCCGCAAAGCCGGGAGATCGGCGTTCAGAGCCGCCACAGCGGCCGTAGGGAGTTGCTGCCGCACGGCCAGGGCGCCCTGCGCGAGCGCCGCGTTCAGACCGCCGCCCGGCGGGTCCGGGAGGATCCGGGCGCCGAGGGCCGACAGCTCCCGCGCCGCGAGGGGGTCGTCCGTGACAACCGTCACGCCGCGCACGGCCCGGCACGCCAGCGCGGCACCCACCGTGTCCTGCGCGAACGCGAGGGCGAGCCCCGGCCGCAGATCGTCCCCCGCGGCGTCGGCGAGCCTGCTCTTGGCCCGCGACAAGGGCTTCAGCGGCACCACCAGCGTCCATGCCACACGGGCTCCATCGCTTCCCACGGGCCTCATTCTCGCCTGCTGCCTAAGGCGCGGGGCAGGTGCGGGGTTACGGTGTCCTCGACAGACCGGGTACCTGGGGCGACACTTGTGCGGCTGCCCGGACGGCAGCAAAGCCAGCAGGTCAGCGGGTCCAAGAGGAGGATGTTCCGAGTGTCCGGCCGCAGAATCGGCTTCTGGTACCGCATGGCGGCGGTCCTGGTGAAACCGCCGCTCGTGGTCCTCTTCAAGCGGGACTGGCGCGGAATGGAGCACATTCCCGCCCAGGGCGGATTTATCACCGCCATCAACCACAACTCACATCTCGATCCCTTCTCGTACGCCCACTTCCAGTACAACAGCGGGCGCGTGCCGCGCTTCCTCATCAAGGCCGGCGTCTTCAAGGGCGGCTTCGTCGGCGCCTTCCTGCGCGGGACCTCCCAGATCCCGGTCTACCGGGAGTCCACCAACGCGGCCAACGCCTTCCGGGCCGCTGTGGACGCGGTCAACAAGGGCGAATGCGTGGCCTTCTACCCCGAGGGCACCCTCACCCGCGACCCCGCGCTGTGGCCCATGCGCGGCAAGACCGGCGCGGCGCGCGTCGCACTGCTCACCAAGGCGCCGGTGATCCCCGTCGCGCAGTGGGGCGCCAACGAGGCGCTGCCGCCGTACGCCAAGAAGCCCCGGTTCTTCCCCCGCAAGACGCTGACGGTGCACGCGGGCCCGCCCGTGGACCTGTCCGCGTACTACGGCAAGGAGCCCACCGCCGAGGTGCTGCGGGCGGCCACCGACGACATCATGGCCGCGGTCGCCGAACTCCTCTCCGAGGTGCGCGGGGAGCCCGCGCCCGCCGAGCGCTACGAGTACCGGACCGGCACGTCCCGCGCCGCCGGGGACCCCCCCGCGGCCGATGAGGAGAGCAAGTGACGCGCTGCGCCGTCTACGGCACCGGCTCCTGGGGCACCGCCTACGCGATGGTGCTCGCCGACGCGGGCTGCGAGGTGACGCTGTGGGGCCGTCGGCCCGGTCCCGTGGAGGCCATCAACACCACCCGCACCAACCCCGACTATCTGCCGGGGACCGAGCTCCCGCGGTCGGTGCGGGCCACCACCGACCCGGCGGAGGCGGCCCGCGGCGCCGAGTTCACCGTGCTCGCCGTGCCCTCCCAGACGCTGCGCGGCAACCTCGCCGAGTGGGCGCCGCTGCTGCCCGCCGACACCGTGCTGGTCTCCCTGATGAAGGGCGTGGAACTGGGCACCGCCAAGCGGATGAGCGAGGTGATCGAGGAGGTCGCCAAGGCGTCCCCGGAGCGGGTCGCCGTGCTCACCGGACCCAACCTGGCCAAGGAGATCGCCGCCCGCCAGCCCGCCGCCTCGGTCGTCGCCTGCCGCGACGAGGACGTGGCGCGCCGCCTCCAGGCCGCCTGCCACACCCCGTACTTCCGCCCGTACACCAACACCGACGTGGTCGGCTGTGAGCTCGGCGGCGCGGTCAAGAACGTCATCGCGCTCGCCGTGGGCATCGCCGACGGCATGGGGCTCGGCGACAACACCAAGGCGTCGCTGATCACCCGGGGCCTGGCCGAAACGACCCGGCTGGGGCTGGCCATGGGCGCCGACGCGCACACCTTCGCGGGCCTGGCGGGCATGGGCGACCTGGTCGCCACCTGCTCCTCGCCGCTGTCCCGCAACCACACCTTCGGCACCAACCTCGGCCGGGGCATGACCCTGGAAGAGACCATCGCGGCCACCAAGCAGACCGCGGAGGGCGTCAAGTCGTGTGAGTCCGTGCTCGATCTCGCCCGGCGGCACGACGTCGACATGCCGATCACCGAGACAGTGGTGAGCATCGTCCACGACGGCAAACCGCCTCTGGTGGCGCTGAAAGAGCTGATGTCGCGCAGCGCCAAGCCCGAGCGGCACTGACGAGCCCCGGACCGCAAGGTAATCTCAACGCGTTATGAGCAGCCAGAGCCCCGCCCCCAGCCCTGTCC
>NZ_MUNE01000100.1 GCF_002154605.1 Streptomyces milbemycinicus
GAGGTGGGCGGGTCGGTCGGCTCCGTCTTCTTCGTGGTCAGGGTGGCGAGGCTGGTGTGCGCGCCGGCGAGGACGGCGGACGGTGTCGGGTAGACCGCGGGGTCGGTGGCGCCTTCCTCGAAGCCGAAGCCGCCGCCGTCGAGTTGCTGCCGCGACAGCCATGCGACGGCCGCGTCGGCGCGGCCGGTGTCACCGAGGGCGCGCAGGGCCTGCGCGGCGTACGCGGTGGCGTACACGCTGCCGGTGGTGGCGCCGGTGTAGCCGGGGAAGGAGCCGTCCTCGTGCTGGGCCTTGGTCAGGTACGTACGGGCCTTCGCCACCGCGTCGTCATGACCGCCCGCCTTCTGCAGCACCAGCGTGACCAGGCCGGTGGTGGCGGGGTCGCCGTCGCAGTACTCGCCGGGGCGGATGAGGATGCTGGTGACGCCGCCGTCCGCGCACTGCACCTGAGCGAGCCGGTCCACCGCGGCGGCTGGGGGCGTCGTCTTCGCCCGCAGCAAGGCCAGGACCGACAGCGCCTGCCCGTCGGTGTAGGCGGCGTTCCGGAAGTCGCCCTTGGCGGTGCAGCCGGGGGGCGATTCGCCGGACTCGGGGCCTGCCGCGCATACGTTCTTCGTCAGGTCGCCGACGAGGTCGTGGCCTCCGACGGCGTGCGGGTCGGCATCGGTGATCTCGGCAAGGAGGGCGAGGCGGGCTGCGGCGGTGGCGTCGGGGGCCTGGTCTGCGCCGTTCGGGTAGGCGTAGTCGGCGCTGCGTGCAGCAAGGAAGGCGGTGACCTTGTCGAGGGAGGCGCTTTTGCCATCGGCTGCGGCGAGGGCGTAGGCCGTCTCGGTGGTCAGGAGGTAGTTGGGGGTGTCGGCGCCGTCGTCGACGATGCGTTCGCCGTCGGTCAGGCGGCCCTTGAGCCACTTCGCGGCGGCGGTCACGTCGACCTCGCCGGGCTCGCCGGTGGGCGGGTCGCCCGGGTCGGGAGTGCTGGTGCCGCCCGCGCGGACGTCGTCGGGGCTGAAGGTGGGCTTGCCGGTGCTGCCGCCGACGTCCGTGCCGCCGTAGACCCATGCGTCGACGTCGCCGTCCTTGAGCTTGCGGTCCATGGCGCCGTACGGGCTGTAGGTCCACTCGTCCTGGCCGGGAGAGGCGGTCCAGTAGGACCAGTAGGCGGTGGCCGGCGGGGTGAGGACGCAGGCGTCCTTGTCCGGAGTCGGGTACTGCGTACCGGAGTTGAAGGGATCGTAGCCAATGCGGCAGATGAAAGCGGGGCCGTCGTGCTCGGTGCCGGTGGTGCTGAAACCGGCCTCGTGGAGCAGGTCGTAGCCGGTGGTCGGCGTGGTGTCGCAGCCGCGTTCGACCTTCCCGCCGAACGGCCCGAAGTCGACGGCGACGACGGCGCCCTTGGTGGCGGTGCAGTCGGCGACCGGGTCGGCGACTGCGGACGTCGTCGTGAGGAACGTCATGCACGCCGCCAGCAGGGCGAACAGCGCCGACACGAGTGCCATCAGACGTCCGGGTCTCGTCCCCGTCCGCCCGTCTCTTCGCTTCCCGGTCCCCACCGCGGCCCCCTCGTCGCCTGACCGGCGCGGGCGGGAACGTGGCTGAATGCCCCCTATGCGCGTAGAGACGCATGGAGGCTGGTCGCACCACGCCGTAGTCCGCGACGGCGTCTGTTGCTTGGAACACGCTCCAGGCATTCCGGCTTGCCCGGCGGTGCCGGGCCTACGGTTGCGGGTCAGCGCCGGATTTCGACCGGCTTCCCCTGGAACTCATTGCGTATCAACCGGATTTGAGCACGGTTCACAGACAGCGTCAAGGTGCGGCACTGGTCGGCTCAGGGGTGTTCAGAGCACCCCTGGCGACGGGGGCGCCGGTCGGGTACCGTCCCGCACTGCCGAGTGGGGGAACCCGGTGAGAGTCCGGGGCTGACGCGCAGCGGTGTGGGACGGCTGGAGGCCGACCCGAGCCCGAATGCCCAAGCGGCGAAACACCTTTGGAAGCCGGTCCACGCGTCTCGGGCGGCGACCATGCCCGCCGCTCCCACCGCACCGCGAGGGCCCGGCACGAGTACCGGTCGGCGTCCCTCATCCCAGGAGCAGGCCATGTCCCGTACCGTGCCCCCGTCCTTCCGCCGCCCCGTGCTCACCGTGGCCGCCGCGCTCGGCGCCTTCGCCCTGACCACCCTGCCCGCGGCGGCGACCGCCACTCCGGCGCAGATCGCCACCTCGAGAACGAACGGCGTCGCCTACCTCAAATCCCTCCAGACGGCGGACGGTTCGTACGCCGGGGCGGGGCTGTCGAACGAGTGGGCGTTCAGCGCGTTCGCCGCCGCAGGCACCGCCGCCGTGGACGTCACACCCGACGGCGACACGAACAAGAACGCGAGAACGGTCTACCGCAACCTGCTGTCCACCAGCGGCTGGCCGTCCTCCTCCCCTGTCGTCACCGACTACGAACGCGCCACGCTCAACGCCTACGCCGCCGGCATCGACCCGGCCCGCGTCTCCGCCTCCCGCAACCTGATCGCCGACATCTACGGCTACTGGCAGAACTCCGAGCCCGGCTACTTCGGCCCGTCGGCCAACTTCAACGGCACCGTCTTCGCCGCACTCGCCCTGGGTGGCGCGAAGACCCAATCCGGCCAGACCCGCATCCCGCAGGCGCTGCGCGACGCGATCATCACCCGTCTGCGGGCCAACCAGCACAACGACGGCGGCTGGAACTACGCCAAGGCCGAAGGCGACCCGAGCAAACTCTCCGAAGCCAGCGACATCGACATGACCGGCGCGGCGATGGCCGCCCTGTGCGTATCCGGCGTGCCCAACACGGACACCGACATCGTGCAGGCCAAGGCGTTCCTCAGGAGCAAGCTGGTGGCGGGCAGCGGTGCTTTCAACGCCCTGTTCGGCGTCAACACCGACTCCAACGGCTGGGCCGTCTCCGGCCTGAACGCCTGCGGCATCAACCCCCAGACCGGCGACTTCCTCACCTCCCAGGGCAAGACGCCGGTCGACTTCCTGATCGCCCAGCAGTTCAACCCGGGCGGCGGTTTCAAGTACCTGCCCGGCGACACGAGCCCGTCGGCATACGCGTCGATCGACGGGCTGCGGGCCGTGGCCGGGGGCGGCTTCACCTCCGCCCCACCCGTCCCGACCACCTCGGGCGCCCCGCAGTGGGTCAGCCAGGGCACCTTCACGTCCGGTACGGCCACGAAACTGGCACTGACCGTGGACGACGGCGCCGGCAACCTCAAGACGTGCTCCGTCACCCTCACCCCGACCGGCTCGACGACCACGCTGGGCGCCGTCCTCGACGCGGCCACGGGCGCGGCCACCCCGTCGGGCTGCGTGACCGCCGTGACCCCGTCCACCGGCACGGGCACCATCACCTCCCTCAACGGCAAGGCCAACAGCGGCTCGAACACCTGGAAGGTCAGCCTCGACGGCTCGTCCTTCACCTCTGCCACGCGGGAGTACGCCGTGGCTGGCGGCGACACGATCGCTGTGCGCTGGGGCGCCTGACCTTTGGCAGGGTCCGGGGCCTGCCCTGGGGCAGGCCCTAGAGTCGCGGCATGCGCATCGTCTCCCTGCTGCCGGCCGCCACCGACATCGTCGCCGAACTCGGGCTGTCCGCACAGTTGGTCGGCCGCACCCACGAATGCGACTGGCCTCCGCAGGAAGTGGCCTCCGTGCCCGTGGTGACCGGCGCCGACCTCGACCAGGACGCCCTCACCAGCCGGGAGATCTCCGACGCCGTCGGCGGATCCGCACACTCCGGATCGTCGCTCTACAGCCTCGACACCGAGGCGCTGGCGGCCCTGCGCCCCGACGTGGTGCTCACCCAGGACCTGTGCGACGTGTGCGCCGTCTCGTACGAGAAGGTAAGCAGCGCCGTCCGGCTCCTCGACGCCGACACCCGCGTCCTCAGCCTGGAGCCGCGCACCCTCGACGACGTACTGGACTGCCTGGTCACGGTGGGCGAACTGCTCGGCGTGCGCGAGCGCGCCGAGCAACGCCGGGCCACGCTGCGGGCCCGCCTGACACAGGTCCGCGCGTCGGCCGCGGACCGCGCCCGGCCCCGGGTCGTGGCGATCGAATGGCTCGACCCGTTGTGGCCCGCCGGGCACTGGGTACCCGAGCAGATCACCGCCGCCGGCGGCGAGCCGCTACTCGCCGCACCGGGTGAGCACACCAAGCCGATGGTCTGGGACGCGGTGCGGGCCGCACGGCCGGACGTGGTGCTGGTCCTGCCGTGCGGCTTCCCGCCCGAGCGCACCCTGCGCGAGGCACACCTGCTCACCCGCCTGCCGGGCTGGTCAGACCTGCCTGCGGTGCGGGCCGGGCGCGTCTGGGTACTGGACGGTCCGTCCCACTTCAACCGCCCCGGCCCCCGCGTGGTACGCGGGGCGGAGGTGCTGGCCCACGTACTGCACGGCGTGCGGACCGGGGCCGCGGTGACGGCGGCCGAGGCACGCCCGTTCCCGGGCGTGCCCAGCCGGTGAGTACGACGGCGCGAGGTCGGAGCCCTGGCCTCCCCACCGTCACCGCGCCCGGCGGCCGGACGTTGGCAAGGACATGGTGCGTCGGCGTGGCGGGGTGAAGGCGTACAGGTCGAGGATGGCGGGCCGGGGTGCGATGCCGGGGCCGCCCGCCCGCACCCAGGCGGAGATGTCCTCGGTCGCGTCGGGGTCGTTGACCAGGCCGAGCCAGACCGGCCTGCCACCGGCGGCGCGTCCGGCAGCGGAGGGCTGCACGACGATCACATTGGCCTGGTCGCATACGTCCAGGCAGGTGGAGACGCGTACGGGCGCCTCCTGGGCGAGGCGCGATGTCTGCGCCGCGTGATCGACGCCGGCCACTTTGGGGCTGCCGCAGCAACAGTCCCGGCACACGACGACCCGGCACGGTGCCGGGCCGGCCGGCCTGTCCACCGCTGCCTCGGTCACCGGTTCCTCGGCTACCGCTCCTGCGGCCGTCCGGTCGGCTGGCCTCATGGGCATGGCAGAACCGTCCCCTTCTCCGGGGAGATCCGCCCCGGTTCCGTCGAGGGGCGACCGCGTGAGTCTCCTGGCTCTCGGGTCATGCTCATCCCGGCCTTCCCACCCGCTGCCGGGCAGTGGCCTGTTCGGGATCCGCTCGCCGATCACAGTGGCGGGACCGCGCCGGATTCACACCGGCTTCCTCGTTCCGCCGTCGCCTTGTCGCCGGGCATCATCGCATCCAGGGCGACGTGTCGTCATCTGGGTCCAGCGGTCCGACGTGTCATGAGGCGTTGCTTCGATCACCCGCGTCACTCCCGGACTCGCCGTCGCCGGTGGCGGTGGCCGGTGCCGCCCTGCGCCGACTTGAAAGTGGAAGGGCTCCTGCGAGTCACGCCCTTGCAGGAGCCCTTCGTTGTGCCGCCTGCCGGTGAAGGCTGAGACGACGATCACGAGCAGGACATCCTCACGCGCTACGACATCACGGCGCGAGCAGCAGGCCGTCTCCGCGCTCCTTGGCGGCGGCGTAACCCTTGGCCATGTCCTGCCAGTTGACGACAGCCCACATGGCCTCGATGAAGTCGACCTGGTGGAAGGCCAGGCTCTTCTCCAGCCCGTTGATCGACCCCCACGACGCCTTGTCCCGCGCCTCGGCGAGCTGCTCCAGCGTGTCGTTGGCGCCCTTCACGTACGCCGCGTGGTGCTTGTCGTGGCGCAGCTCGATGATCTCGGGGCTGATGACCGGGGCCAGCGCCGCGTGCGGGGTTCCACAACACGGCCACCTGTGATGACCTGCGTTTCTACGCCGCTCGTTCGTATTCGTTGATGAGGCCGCCGAGGCGCTGTCGGCGCTTGATCCGCTCGTGGGAAGGATCGGCGATGGGGTGGTCGGGCCGTGGCGGGTGGAGTTGTTGTCCGCGGTGGGGTCTTCGTTCGTTGTAGTGCTGGATGTACTCGTTCAGCACGGCGCGTAGGTGGCGTCGGCCGAAGATGAGGATCCGGTCGGTGACCTCTGAACGGACGGTGCGTACGAATCTCTCCGCGTATGCATTCGCTTGGGGGCACCGCGGAGGGATCTTTACGGCTTTGATGCCCTCGCTGGCGAGGACCATGTCGAACGACCTGCTGAACTGGCTGGCCCGGTCGCGTATGAGGAAGTCGAACTCGGATGCGCGGTGGCCGAGGTCCATCAGGAGATGGCGGGCCTGTTGCGTGGTCCAGGGGCCGTCCGGATGGCCGGTCACTCCGAGGACGTGCACGTACCGGGTGCCGACTTCCATCACAAAGAGCACATACAGCCGCCGCAGGGTGACGGCGCAGTCCACGTGGAAGAAGTCGACGGCGAGTGTGGCCTGGGCCTGGGTGCGGAGGAAGTGCCGCCACGTTGTGTCGGTCTGCCGTTCAGGTGCCGGGGGTGTCTTCCGGCGTTTGAGGACTCTGCGGATGGCGGAGGCGCCCACGCGGTGGCCGAGCTTGAGCAGCTCGCCCTGGATGCGCTTGTATCCCCACGAGGTGTTCTCCCGGGCGAGTTGTTCGATGAGCGTGGCGATCGCCTGGTCGATCGGCGGGCGGCCGGTTCGGTTCGGGTACGTCCACTTCTTCGTCACCAGTCGGCGGTGCCACCGCAGAATCGTGTCGGGTGTGACCAGACGGTGCCGTCGCAGTCGCCGCGGCAGCTGCCGGACCAGCGCGGCGAGGTACGCGCGGTCGGCCCAGGTAAAGCGCGGCTTGGGGTTCGTGCGGCGCAGCACCGCCACCTCGTGCCGCAGAACGAGCAGCTCGATGTCCTTGGAGGTGGAGGAACTGCAGAGGAGCACGCACCAGCCGAGCAGCCGGGTGAAGATCAAGTAGAGCAGACGTAGCGGCACAATCCGAGTCCTTCCCAGCGAGTGCTACTCCACTCATTACCGCTGGTCATCGCGCCGGGCCGAGTTCTGGAACCCCACACGAAGTCGAAGATGTCGATGTTCTCCACCCTGGTCGGCGCGGACCGACTTCGGGATCACGACGACCTCCAGCTGGACGAGCCAGCGGAGCACCACCTGTGCCACGGACTTCCCGTGCTCGCCAGCGATGTCGCTCAGGACCGGGTGCGTGAAGAGGTTGTTCCGGCCTTCGGCGAACGGCCCCCACGACTCGATCGGCACACCGCGCTCCGGGCCCTGCACGAGCAGCTGCCCGTGGCCGACTGCCCCTTCAGCTGGTCGGTCGACCACCGTTTGGGCATCGCCCGGCGCGCGGGCATCGAGGTGCCCGCAGACCTACCCGAGGCGCCGCCGGTCGACCACCTCGTCGTGTGCCACGGCGACCCCTGCGCCCCCAACACGCTCCTGCCCGAGGAAGGTTCGTGGTCCGCTCACGTGGACCTGGGAGCCCTCGGCGTCGCCGACCGGTGGGCGGATCTGGCCGCGCCGCCTGGAGTGCCGACTTGAGCTACGGGCCGGGTTGGGCGGACGCCCTCCTTGACGCCTACGGCATCGGTCCCGACCGCAACGGATCGACTTCTACCGATGCCTGTGGAACGCCACCTGAGACGGCGTGTTCTCAGGGAACCCCGAGGCCCAACCACGACTCTTCACGGGGTGGGTGAGACTCACCGACCAGCGGGCACACCGGCCAAGGGGTATGCATCTTGATCAAACTATGTGGAGTGGGCGCAATACTCACCATGCTCCTCGCCGTCCTGGCATTGCCCGAATCGGCCTGGGCAATCCAGGGCGGGTCCGTCAGCAAGCACGGCCCGTGGGCCGTCCGTGTCTACGCCGACGGCGACCCCTCGTGCACAGGTACGGTGGTCGACCCCGAGTGGGTGCTCACTGCCGGCCACTGCGTCCGATACGACAATTGGCGCATCACCTTGCGGGTCGGCAGCCTCGACCAGCGGCACGGCACCATCGTGCGCCGGATCGAGAACGCCACCCTGTTCACTCCCAAAGCCGACGTGGCACTCGTGAAGGTTCCCCGACTCAAGGTCAAGCCGATCGAGCTGGGGCGCAGCGGAGACGTGAAGGTGGGCCGGAGTGTTCGCGCATACGGTTGGGGGGCCACGTGCGCTCCCCCGAAGCCTGAGTCCTCATGCCAGTCCAATGTGCTCAAGCAGGCGCAGTTGAAGGTCGCGGCACACTCGGACCGGCGGTGCGAACTCATGGTAGGAGCGGACGACTTCTGCGCCGCGCGGGGGAACGGCCTCCCCGTGGGAGGCGATTCGGGCGGCCCGGCGACGGTCCGGAACCGGACCGGTCATGAGGTGCTGGTAGGGGTTCTCTCCGGATCCGACCGGGAGACTGTCGCGTCATTCGCGGACATCACACGCCTGCGCTCGTGGATTGTCTCGGTCACCCGTTCCTGAGGGCCCACAGCCGTGACCCGGGACGCTCGCAACCTGACTGGTCAGACACCACGTTCGCCGCATTCTCCCGAGTGTCGGGGAATATCAGCCGGGTCGAGAAGGCGGCCGCTCCCCGCCACGCCGGCCGTGCGCCTTACCGGTAGTTCGTTAAATCCGGAGGTGGAGGTCGATGCCGTGTCCGGTGGTGACCGCGTCGATCAGGGCCTGGAGCTCGGAGGGTGGGTCCGTGTCCGTCCAGGCTCGCCACCATCGGTTGAGGGTGATGGCGGGGGTGAGCCAGGAACGGATGGCTCGTAAGGCCCGGGGCCAGCAACGCGGTTGGAGCTGGTGGGACGGGGCCGGTCCCCCTCTCTGGCCTCTCGTCGGGGCACGGGTCCGGCGCGGTGGCATCCAGGGGTCCGGGTGGGGCGAACCATTGGTCCCAGCAGAAGGAGAAGGCGCAGTTGACCAGGGTCTGGTGGCGGCGGATGGCGCGGTCGGAGCGGACTTGGAAGTCGGCCCAGCCGAGTTCGTCCTTGATCTGCTTGTAGCTCTGCTCGATCCACGGACGCAGGCCGTAGAGGCGAATGATCTCGGCGAGGTCGGCCGGCGGGTGCGGGCTGGTGGTGGCATGGGGTGCGTCGGGGTGGGGCAGGTTGGTGGCCAGGTACCAGGTGGCCTTCTCCGGGAGTCCGGCTGGGTCGGTGGTGGCCACGATCAGGCGGCAGGGTGAGTCGGGTCCGTAGCCGCCCAGGCGGGCATCGGCGGCCCACCAGGTGTCGGTGTGCCCGTCGCGGAAGTGACGCTCCACGGGTGTCCAGTCGCCTGGACACTTGGCATCGCACCAGGTCAGGGCGTGGGCGGCTTCGATGGGGGTGTGCGGCTGGTCGACCGGAGCCCAGGTGCCGCGGTGCGGCTTGAGGGCGACCACGTAGGCCAGGCCGGCCTCGCGCAGCGCGAGGTACCAGTCGTCGCTGACGGAGTAGGCACAGTCGGCGACCACCGCCCGGCAGCTGAAGCCCGCTTCCTTCCCGCGGGCTGCGAGGTGGGCGGCCGGCTGCGGTTTCGTGCGGAAGGCCGGATCGGACCGGCCGCGGGTGAAGTGATGGGCGGGGGTGTAGGGAGTCGCGTGCAGTGGGTAGTACACGCGGCCGTCGGTCCATACCGTGGTCACCGTGACGATGCCGTTGTCCGTCTTTCCCAACCGGCCCAGCCACTGCCGGCCCACGTGCGCGGTCGCCGTGCCGTCCTTGCGGTCTCCGGAGTCGTCGATCACGATGACCCCGCCGTCGCGCGGAGCCGTCGCCGACTCCTCACGCAGCAGTTCAAGCCGCCGGTCGTTGACCTGCTCGACCTCCCAGGGGGACTCGGACAGGAAGAACTGCAGCCGTTGCACCCCCGGCATCCCCGCGCCTGCCACCGGTTCCGCCCCTGGCGGTGACGCCCAGGATATGGACACGCCGGGTGGCGATCTCCATGACGAAGAAGACATAGAGACGCTTGAGGAAGACGGTCTCCACGTGCATGAAGCCACAGGCAAGCAGCGTGCGGGCCTGGGTGCGGAGGAACGAGCGCCAGGTCTGCTGGGATGCACGCTGCAATGCGGGCGGTAGACCAGAACGGCGCAGGACGCGACGGACGGTGGCGGCGGCGACCCGATGACCGAGCCGTCGCAGCTCACCCTGGATCCTGACGTAGCCCCAGGTCGGATTCTCCCTCGCCAAGCGCTGGATGAGCGCGACCGTCTCTTCCGACAACGGCGGACGACCGGCTCTGACCGGTGCTTGACGCCACTTCCAGCGCACCAGACGGCGGTGCCAGGCAAGCAGCGTCCCCGGGGTGACCAGCCGATGATGACGCAAGACGGGCGGCAGCTGCCGTGCGAGAGCGGAGAGCACGGCACGATCGGCCCACGAGATCCGCGGGCGCTCGACCTGCCGACGCAGCGCAGCGACCTCATGGCGGGGAGCGAGGATCTCGACGTTGTTCGCGGCGGTCGATCGGCCCAGCAAGAGGGGCAGCCCAGTAGTCGACAGAAGATCAGGTAGACCAGTCTCAGACCCACGATCAACGATCACGCCCATACTTCCGGATGGCGGCGGCACGCGGGTGCGCCTAGCCTGGAGGCTGCTGACCCCCCGAACTTCCGGAGGCGGACATGTATGACCTCCGCTACAAGATGATCATGGCGTTGACCGCCGCGGACTTCGGCAACCCCCTCTGCGAGCAGGCGGCCGACATCTGCGCCGAGATCGCCGACCAGCACTGCACGCAACTGCACGTCGCCGACCGGGGAGCCCCCGACGCTGTGCCGGCGGTGACGGTTCCGCCCGGCGCCCGGGGACGGCTGTGAACGCGGCGGTACGCCGGGTGTGGAGAGGACGCATGCGATGACCGCTGCTCTGCAACCGACGGTGGACATCCGCCGCAGCCGGGAACGGTACAAAACAGAGCTGTCCTGGCTTGATTCCAAGCACTCCTTCTCTTTCTCGCACCACTACGACCCTCAGAACACCCACCATGGACTGCTGCTGGTTAACAACGACGACATCGTCACCGCCGGCACCGGCTTCGAAACGCATCCACACCAGGACATGGAGATCGTCACGTGGGTGCTGCAGGGGTCACTGGTCCACCAGGACTCCACCGGCCACACCGGGCTGATCTACCCCGGACTCGCCCAGCGCATGAGCGCCGGGACGGGCATCCTGCATTCGGAGAAGAACGACTCCTGGCGAGTTGAGGGCGTCAGCCCCCACACCGACCCCGTGCACTTCGTACAGATGTGGGTCGTGCCCGACGAGGAGCGCATCACTCCCGGCTACGAACAGTTGGAGATCGACGATGCACTGTTGCACGGCGGCCTGGTCACCGTGGCCTCGGGAATGGACCGGCATGCCGACGCATCGGCGATCCGCATCAAGAACAAGTACGCCGGACTGCACGCGGCACGACTGAACCCGGGCGACTCGGTGCTCCTTCCCGAGGCGCCGTTCCTTCACCTCTTCGTTCCCCGCGGCACCGTCACGCTGGAGGCATCCGGAAAACTCGAAGCCGGGGATTCCGTGCGCTTCACTGCAACCGGAGGCCAGCGGATCACCGCCGACGAACCCGCCGAAATCCTCGTCTGGGAAATGCACGCCACTGTCAAAGGATGGTAAAACTCAACTCAGGCTCATCTTTTTGCATCGGGTGTGCTCTAGATGCTGCCGCGAGAAGGGTCGGCGGCAGAAACCCCTTTCCAGCGCGAGCTTTGAAAGCGGACGCTCGCGACGAGCATAACGAGTCCGGCCGCTACTCCCGCAGGAAGAGCTGTGGTGAGCGGGGCGTGCAGTCCGTAGGCCACGACGCCGACGTCGGCACCGATGACGACACTCGTGATCACACCAATACTGCCCGCAACGCTGAGCATCCGCTGAAATGGCTGTCGGTGCGGCGTCAACATGACCACGGCCTGCTCGGCACCGGCCACAGCGAGGAGCAGGTCGGCCAGCTCGGGAACCAGTTCCGCGTACATGGCGCGCAGTCTGGCGATACGGATATTGAACTGCCAGTCGTCAATGGAGATCTCCAGGCAGCGAACGAAGGTGACCACACCCAAGAACGCCAGCGACGACAGTACCAGCGTGTAAAAGGTGGTGGTCCCTGCACTGTGCCCGGCGCGACCGTAGAACCCGAGAGCAATGAGGCCGGCCGACAAGGCGCCGAGGAAAATGCTGGCCCGTCCGTTGGCTTCGCTGATCGTGGCGGCGCGTTGCGTCTGCATGTTGTAGTGCTCGGTGGTCAACACAGTGATCCAGGCTGATGCGGCCGCGCCGGCGGCACTGAGCCGCAGGGGTTCATTCGGGCCCGGACCTGGCGGCTGTTCCGGGCAGGATTCGGTCATGGTTGAGTCAATCTGCCGTCCCCTTGTCCATCAATGCATCAATTCTTACATACAGTGACAGTTTCAGGAGTGTGTTGCGCCGCGTGGCGTAGGCCTCGATCCAAATCGTGGCCGCGCAAGGCGGCTCCTGGTTTCCGGGAACGGCTGGTCAGCAGTCCAGCGCACCTTTGGTGCGCGCCGGGGGCGTGGTAAATGCTTTAGCGGGAACGTCCCGGTGAGCGGGGAGCGACCGGTTTCGGCACGGAAGCTGGGCGGGAAAGGGATGGTGTCGGGCGGACCGGCGGGAGAACCTTACCCGTGCCGCTGAGGCGGTCGTCGCACCCCGTCAGGGCTTCATGGACCGTTTCGAAGCCGCCCTCGCGCAGTGTGTGCGTTCCCGCCTCGATATCGGCTTCCTCGACCACGACACGGAACGGGGACGGGGCACGCTCATCCAGGGCGCGTAGTGTCGCGAGGGTGACCCAGTCGTCCGGGTCGTCCCGGGTGTAGGACCAGCCGAGGGCATAGTGGTTCCCGTCACTCATGAGGCGTTGCTCCAGGGCCCGCGTCACCTCGTCGGCCGGCGCGGTGCCCCATTCGGGGTCGAGTGCGATGGACTCGGGCGGACAGCCGCGATGGATCAGCCAGGACTGCGCGATCGAAGGCAGAGGCAGCGGCGCCTGCTCGAAGCGGAACGTCCGCCTCTCGTGGTCTCGTTGCAGGTAGAGAGCCACGTACTGCGGCACTGCGGGTGCCGATAAATCATCCGTGCAGGTCACGCCGCGTGCTGGTATTCGTGGAGGGTTCCGCTGAGTCGGTCTCGTCGGCTGACTTCCAGGTGGGCGAGTTGGGCTTGTTGGGTGATGGGTGTGGGTAGCGGGCGGCATGGGGCGGCTTGCTTCAGGGCCCTGTGCGGGCGTTGATCGTTGTAGAAGGATTCGTACTCGCGCAGGGCGTGGAGAAGGTGTCGCTGGTTCCAGATCAAGGTCCGGTCCAGGAGTTCGGTGCGGCAGGTCTGTATCCATCGCTCCATGAGCGAGTTCATCCTCGGCATCCGAATGCCGGTGGTGACGACCTTGAGACCGGCATCGGTCATCAGGGCGTCGAAGGCGACTGTGAACTTGGAATCGCGATCGCGGATGAGGAACTTCGCCTTGCTGCCCGCGTCCTCGAGGTCCATGAGGAGGTTGCGTCCGAGCTGCACGATCCTGTGGGGCTCGGAAAGTCGTCGCCGCAGGTAACGTCAGGTATTCGGTCTCGGCTGGCAGCATGTCCGCGTGACCGTCTCACTGGTGTACAAGATCGCCCGCAAGCTGCTGTCCATCCCCCCGGGTACTGCTGCGCAGCCAGGCCACGAAGGACGCGGAGTTGCTCGTGTTGCGGCACGAGAACGCGGTGCTGCGCCGTCAGATCAACGGCCGGGTGCGCTATGAGCCCTTTGATCGGTTCTGGCTGGCTGCGCTGTCGGGCCTGATACCCCGCTACCGGTGGCGTGAGGTCTTCCCGGTCACGCCCGGCACCCTGCTGGCCTGGCATCGCAGGTTCATCGCGGCGAAATGGGACTACAGCGCGCAGCGCGCTCGGACCGGGCGACCACCGACCAGGGCGGCGCTCAGGAAGCTGATACTGCGACTGGCCCGGGAGAACACAGGGTGGGGCCACAGGCGGATCCAGGGCGAGCTGGCTCGCCTCGGGCATCCGATCGCCGCATCCACGGTGTGGGAGATCCTGAACGCTGCGGGCATTGATCCGGCCCCACGCCGCGCCGGCCCAACCTGGCGCGAGTTCCTCACGAACCAGGCCGAGGGCATCATCGCTGCAGACTTCTTCCATCTCGACACCGTGCGCGGACGCCGACTGTACGCGCTGGCCTTCCTCGAACACGGCACCCGGCGCCTCCACATCTCAGGCGTCACGGCCCATCCCACCCAGGAATGGGCCGTACAGCAGGCCCGGAACACAGCCGCCGACCTCGGCATGCGGACGGAGTCCCTGCGGTTCCTGCTACGTGACCGCGACGGCAAGTACGGACAGTCCTTCGACGCCGTCTTCGAAGCCGATGGCATGGAGGTGATCAAGAGCGCGCCACGAACACCGAGAATGAACGCCCACTATGAACGGGTGATCGGCAGCATCCGGCGCGAAACCCTCGACCACATCCTGATCACGAACGAGGCACACGTCCGACGAGTCCTGGCCGCCTACCAACGGCACTACAACACACACCGCCCTCATCGAAGCCGAGGCCAGCTACCTCCTGACGCTCACCAGCAGCCCACCACCGTGCACAACCCCGACGCGCACAAACTCCTACGTACACATGTCCTCGGCGGCGTCATTAACGAATACCGCTATGCCGCTTGACCAGCAGCGATGACTTTTCGAGCCCGACAGGTCGGTACCGAGATGCCGTTGTCCCTGGCGAGTTGAACCAGCCGGGTACCGTCGACGAACCAGCGCAGCACGAGCACCGCCTGTTTGAAGACGCCCAGCACGCGAGTGCCCTTGCGGGTCCCGGGCTGCTCGCGGTGGCCGCACAGCAGCTTCGCGAGGTGCTCGGCGGTTGCCCTGCGGACATCGAGCACGGCGGTGTAGGTGACACTGGATGCCACGTGGAGCCTCTGGTTGTACGGAACGTGATCTTCGCAGAACGTTCCTACCAGGGGCTTCACTCATGTCTGACGCCGAGTCACCATCCCGCCGTCCGGCATGATCACACACCGCAACCGTTACGTTGCCGAGAAGACTTCAGCTACCGGAGGGCAGCAGCGTGCAGTTCGCGGAGCACATCACCCAGAACGGTGGAGGCGTCGCCGAGCACTTCCCGCTCGAACGTCGAAGCGTTGTCGGTCCATGGTTGGGCGTTGACGAGTACCCGGACCGTGCCGGGACGGCAGAAGTCGATGAGCCCGGCGGCGGGAAACACCGTCCCGGAAGTGCCGACGGCGATCCACACGTCAGCGTGGCGGGCAGCGTCGATCGAGGCGCGCATCTTCCTGGCGGGGAGTTGCTCTCCGAACAGGACGACGTCAAGGCGGGCAACGCGCCCGCAGCGCGGGCAGGTGGGCACGGTTTCGTGGAGGTTCTCATCAAACCAGGCACCGTGGCGGGCGTGGCATGCCTTCCCGGAGCAGCGGGTGCGGAACACGCTGCCGTGGAGTTCGGTGACGTTCGTGGATCCCGCCCGGGTGTGGAGCCCGTCGATGTTCTGGGTGGCGATGTGCACGTCGAAGTGGGCTTCGGCAGCGACCAACGCCTGGTGCGCCGGGTTGGGTTGGGCGGTGTATGAGGCGCGACGTAGTTCGTTCCAGTGGTCCCACGACTGTTGGGCTTTGCCGTGCCAGCGGGACGCGGTGGTGAACTTCGCGGTGTCCGGGTTGCGGTCCCACATGCCGTTGCCGCCCCGGTAGACGGGCAGCCCCGATGGGGCGGAGATACCAGCCCCGGTGAGGACCGCGAGCCGAGGTTTGTGGTCAGCGATCGCGACATCAGTCATACGATCATTGTCGGCCCTGGCGGAGTCTCGGGACACCGGATTTCTACAACCTCACCTCCTGCTCTGCTGGGCGCACGAAAGCCCGAGGCCAGTGCTGATGGGTGGACCATCACCGCCGCCAGCCACTCACCGCCGTCCATGACGCCTCCTCGCTCCGCTGTCCCCGGCCGACTCGCGACGAACTGACACGGCACCCCGGGCATGAAGGAAGATAGAGCAACGAGCACGGCAACCTTGCGGATCTTGAAGCGTGGAAAACTCCATGATCCACAGGCGCCGTGCTCGCCGCATATCGGGACACTCGCCATCCGCGATCAGGTCAAACGGCCCCGCCTGCGGGGTCTTCGCCACCCGGCTGGGCGGTGAACTCGCCGAGCCCGACCAGGCGTTCAACGCCTTGATCCGGGGCGTCCACGCTGTCGCCGAACGTGCCAACGCCCTGCATGTCGTCGAGGCGGCCCAGTCGATGATCGCCAATGCCGCGAAGCAGTTGCGGGACAAGTCCTCGCCCGACAGGGCGCGGGTGGTATTCATCGTGTCCCACTTTCTCGACCGGCCCTACGTGGAATGTCTCGACCTGGTGATCGCGCACGCCTTGACTGCCCCGACGCTGCCAGACGAGATCGACGCCATGTGGGTGTTCTTCGCGCCCTCGCACCTGGTGGTGTGGTCGGCTGTCGAGCAGCGCTGGACGCAGCTTCTTCTCGGCAGTTTTAAGGAGGAGGGGACGGCCCCGGAGGTCGACTTCGGCATGGAGCCGCTGCAGCACTACGAGGGGCTGTTCCTGGAGCCGGCAGGGATCGACGGGCCCTCGCCCTTCTACTACGGCCTCGGGACTGGTGAGCTCGCATCCGCGGTTGACGCAGAGTGACGGCGGCCCGCATCCGTCCGGAATACGCGACACCTCAACATGCGAGCTCACCAGTCCCAGCCCGTGCCGGTCACGTACGGGCGAGCGTCGCTTCCTCCGCCGCGTAGACGGCCAGGCGTCGCGCGACGTCCTCAGTAAGGGCCCCGCGGTCCACTGCAACCTGCTGGGCGGGGGTGAGCCGGGTCCCAGCCGGTACCACGGTCTCCGCCGCGCGCAGCGGCAGCTCGTCGAGCCGCACCAGATACTGGAGCCGAGCCGCGGCCACCACACCGTCGGGTCGGGGAACTACCGCCCCCTCGATGAGCTGGTGGGCCTGGTCGAGCATGTGGTCCTCCGAGTCGACCCGGTCGCAGAACCACCCGCTGGCGAACGGGTTCCAGAAGAGCACGTGCGTGCCGCTCAGGCCGATGCAGAGCGCCACTTCCGGGTCGGTCAGGTACCGGTCCGGCCAGGTGAACCCGCTCGTGGATCCGGCATCCGGGCCAAGCGCGGCCACCACCGCACGCAGGTAGGCCGTGTTCTCGTATAGCTGCCGCCACCCGTCACGTAACGCTCAGTAGTTGCTGTTTACATTGGGCACGGTCTTCGGATCTGGTCACTCGATGCCGGAGGTAACAGTGCGGGCCGGGCGGGGCCGGGCGATGTCGTCCGTAGCCGTCAACGCGGCGAAGTCGGTGTGGGCCTGCTCGATGGCCTCGGGGTATGCCTGGGCCTTCTCGTGTTCGGCGAGTGCCCGGTAGATGCTTGAAAGGCTGGGGTTCTGACCTTTGCGGCGGCCGGTGGGGATCAGCAGGTCGGGCTGGATCTGCTCGACAGTCTCGCCGTTCGCGCGGCGGCGGAGCACGGTGTGCAGCATGTCGTCGGTGATGACGGGCGGCCGGCCGCCGTGCTTCCCCTTGCGGGAGGCTGCATCGAGTCCTTCGAGGGTGGCCTCGCGGATGTTCTCGCGCTCGGTCTCGGCCATCGCGGCGAAGAAGCCGAACAGCAGGCGGCCGGGTCCGGTGGGGTCGTAGATCCCGGTCAGAGGTCCAGCGAGCATCTCCAACACCAGTCCGTGCGCGGTGAGACGGTCAGCGAGCGCGGTCAGCTCTGCTGCGTCGCGCCCGAGCCGTTTCATCTCGTTCACTGTGAAGATCACGCGGCAGTGCGGGGCGTGGGCCTTGATCTCGCGAGCGGCGGCAAGCGCGGCCTCGAACTGTGGACGGACCCGTACCCGGGTGCTGATCTTCTCCGCGAAGATCTTGTCCCGGGGGATGTTCTTCGCTGCGAGCGCGTCCAACTGCGACTGGAGTTCCTGGGTGAGGCTGGAGCACCTGGCGTATCCGATGCGGATGTCCGCGGTCGGGGTGTCGGGGTCGATCGGTGCCGGGAGGAGGGTGCCGGGCCGCCACGGCTGTCCGGGACCGCGGTCCGCGGGGGTCGGTACGCGCAGGAGCTTGGCGAGCCGGGGTACCTTCGTGAAGCGGCCGGTGTGGTAGGTGCCGGCGACCGCGCCGGACCGCGAGCGACAGGGCGAACCTGGCGATGCGTGACAGCGGGAGCAGGGATGGCGCTCGACATCGTCGGCATCGGACGCGAGTGCGGTTTGAGGGACCGTCATGACCTCGGATACCGTCACAAACATTTCCCAGAATGGACCTCAACCCGCTTTTGAGTGAGAACGAGTTGTGACAGCGGATCCGGGTTGCAGACCGTCATCGCGGACCGCTCTTGATCTTGCTCCGGGAAAGGGTCGTTTATGAGAGGGACAGCCCCCCCCGTCGGGATGGGGACCGGATCAGCGGGCCGTGAAGTGCGTCAGTTCGAGCCCGGACTGGTAATGCGCTCGACGCGCGGCTTGGCGAGCCTGGTGTAGTCCGCGCCGGAGATGGCCAGCGAGCGGTCAAGGCGGGCAGCGTTGAAGTAGAGGCAGGGCTGGGCAATGACGTCCGGGTCTGCGACGAGTTCAAGTTCGGGGTCGAAGCTGAAGGGCAGGACAGTGCCGGGGACGGCGTGGGCCAGTCGCTCGGCCGTGGCTGCGTCGCAGAAACCGACGTAGCGGGCTGCGAACAGCGTGCGGATGGCGTTGAGGTCCACACGCCGGTCGCCGGGGACGACCGCGAGCACGTAGCGAGTGACTCGCCGGTCGATCTTGACGATCAGGATGAGGCATTTCGCGGCTTCCGACACCGGGTGTCCGCGCAGTGCGCTGACCGTTGCGGTTGTGCCTTCCGGTTCGTGGTCAATGAGCTTGTACACGGTTGCGGTGCTGTCGAGCAGGTTGATCAGACGCTGGTAGGTGTCGTTGTCCGGCATGGGGGCTCCTCTTTGTTGGTCGTGCGGTGGGTGCGTTCGATGCTCTGTCCCCAGTACGTTCCGGTGACCATGAGCGCCGCCCCGAGGGCGGCGAGGGTGGAGAACTTTTCGCCGCCGAGGCCGATGCCGACCGCGACGGCCCAGACCGGTTCGGTGCCTAGTAGCAGACTTGCCCGGCTTGCGGAGCTGTTCTGTACCGCCCAGGTCTGGGCGAGGAAGGCGAACACGCTGCAGAACAGGGCGAGATAGACGAGCTGGCTCCAGACCGCGGCATCGACCTGAGTCAGCCTCGGCAGGCCACTTGAGGCCGGCACGGCGAATAGCGCCGAGCCGACAACCGTCTGGACGGCCGTGAGGTGCAAGGGCCGGACAACGCGGCCCTTCGTCAGTCGCCCCACGAGCGCAACGTGCACTGCGCGCACCACCGCGGCGGCGACCATCAGCAGGTCGCCGATCCGGGGAGTCTGGAAGCCGCTGCCGGACATGAGCAGTGTGACGGCCAGCAGGCACACGCCTGTGGCGGCGAAGAAGCGCGGGGGCAGCCGGCCGTTGCTTGCCGTGCGGTCCAGCAGGGGGGTGAGCACGATGGTGAGGCTGATGATCAGGCCGGCATTGGCCGCGCTGGTGTGCGCGACGCCGTACGTCTCGAGAACCAGGACAGCAGCCTGGGTGACCCCCAAGAGGGACCCAACACGCACCTCGTCTCGCGTGTAGCGCCCATTCCGGCGGCGGGCGGCGACGAGGGCGAGGCAAGCGATCGCGGAGATCGCATACCGTGCGAACAGCACCATCAGGACGGGCAGGGCGTAGGTGGCCGTCTTCGCGGCCAGGTAGCTGGAGCCCCAGACGATGGCGACAAGGAGAAGCACTGCGTCAGTGCGGCGGGCGTGGAACACCCCCTTACGCTGCATTGCTTCCACCCTGAAGCCAAGGGCGAGGTTCTTCAAAAATCCTGAAGCATCACTACACTGAGAGGGTGAATGAACGGCAGTTGCAGATCTTGCGGGAGCTCGGCGAGCTGGGAAGCGTCACCGCGACCGCCGAGGCGTTGTTGATGACTCCCTCGGCAATCTCCCAACAGCTACGGCTGCTGCAACGCTCGATCCCGGTCCCACTCACCGAGCGTGACGGACGGCGGTTGGTGCTCACCGATGCCGGGCAAGCCCTGGCCAGTGCGGCGATCGAGGTGGAGACCGCGCTGGCCAGGGCACGGCACACCATCGAGGAGTTCGTCGACCGGCCGGACGCGGGTGTGTCGGTGGCGGCTTTCCACAGCGCGGCCGCGGCATTCTTCCCACTACTGCTGCTTGCCCAGGCTGGCCCCGGACGCCCGCAGCTCTCGCTCGCCGACGAGGACGTCGCGCAGGACCATTTCCCGCGACTGACCCGGGACTACGACCTCGTACTCGCCCACCGTCTCGACCAAGCGCCACCGTGGCCGACTACGGTCACCGCCAGTACGCTGCTGCGTGAACCGCTCGACATCGCCCTGCCGGCCGACCACCCCTTGGCCGCCAAACGACGCCTCACCCCGCGAGACGTCGCCGATCAACCCTGGATCACCGTTCACGACGGCTTCCCGCTGATGGCCACCATCGACGCCATCGCGACCGCCGCGAACCGACGGCTCAACATCGTCCATCGCATCAACGAATTCGCGGTGGTCGCCGAAGCCGTAGCCGCCGGAGGCGGCCTGGCCCTGATGCCACGCTGGACTACACGTCCGCACCCCGCACTGATCCTCAGACCGCTCAGCGGCGTGCACACCCGACGCCATATCGATGTGCTCCACCGCCCCGAACGTGCCGCACGGCGAGCCGTACGGACGGTGCTCACTGAACTGCACCATGCAGCCGCAACGGTCCAGAGCCGAGACGTAGGCGCGGGTGCCCACGCTCATGAGACTCTCGCTGTCGATGCCTGAAGCGGCGAGTTGCCTTCTGAAGACCGGTGTCGAACGGCTCCGCACGTCACGGACCCGTCCGAGCACCCTGTCAGGCCGGTGAGGTGAAGGGCGGTCCGCTGTCGACGTCCGCCGATGTCACACCGGCGCAGAGGCGACCACGTCCTGCGCACGGCGAGGGCCGGGCACCGTTACCGCGACGGCCAGGTCCAGGTCCAGACGACTGTTCATGTCCAGCTCGAACCGTCCGTATGGGTTGACGTGGGTCCAGAACAGCGGGGACAGTGCCCGCCGGTCCGCATCGGTGAGCTTCTCTGCCCACTTCGGATCAGCGAGGACCTGCTGCACCAGCAGCGTGTTGACGTGGACCAGGGCGGACTGGAGCAGATGCAAGGCCAGCATGGAAACTTCCTGAGACTCCTTATCCTGTCCGACCGGGTCGCCATCCTTGCCGTGGAAGAGGTCCTTGTTCGCTGAGTTCCAGTTCTCCACGACCTGCAAGCCCTCGTGGATCTCCTGGCGCATCTCGACATCGGCGAGGTAGTCGCAGATGAACGATGTACGCACCGCCCGCCCGAGTTCCTCGATCGCCTGGTAGGTGGGGTGCTTGGGACCGCCTCGGGTGAAGCGGCGCAGGACCTGCTCGGCCTCGGCGGTGCCCAGGCGCAGGGCGGTGGTGTACCGAGGTCCGCAGCTTGCCTTGCAGGGCGGTGATGAACTCGCCGGCGTCCTGCGGCTGGCCCAGGGCGGCGTAGTGGACGTCCCGGTTGTCCTCGAAGTCGGCGGGCAGGTCGTCCTCCGGGTTACGCCACCACCTGGGAACGTCGACGACCAGGACCACGCCGAACCAGCTCGTCTTCCCCTGAGCCGCGCCTGTTCCTACCAGCAACGGCAAGAGGAGAACGAGGAACGCGGCAGTCTCGCGCGGGACACCGGTGCCATCCTGCCCGCTGGCATCACACTCGCCCAGCCACCGCCGACCGCCCCTCCCCCAGCCCGGCACACCCCGCTTCCAGCACCGCCGACACCAGCACCTGCTTCGCCGCCCGGCGGAACCGTCCCCACCCCACCGCCACAGCGGTCCCGGCACGCTGATCCACACCCGGCGGCGCACCGGCACGGCGAACCGGAAGAACTACTGGGCAAGCACAAGTGCCATGGTCTGCTCGTGATCGCGCTTACCGACGACAGGGGCCGGCTGCTCTGGGTCTCGGCGACCCGGCCCGGACGGACCTCGGAGATCACCGCCTGCCGTCACGACGAGCTCACCGCCCGACTCCGGGCGGCCGGGCTCGGCGCCATCGCCGACCTGGGATTCGTCGGACTTGACGACAGCGGCCCGGACATCGACCCGGCAGTGATCACCGGCTACAAGGCCACCCGGAACCGGCCCCTGACACGGGGACAGAAGCTGTCCAACAAGGCACTGGCGGCCGTCCGGGCCCCGGTCGAGCACGGATTCGCCCACCTCAAGAACTGGCGCGTGCTCGGCAGGCTCCGCACTGACCCCAAATGGGCGACCGCCCTGGTCAGGGCCCTGCTGGTCCTTACGAACCGCGAAGTCTCCCGGTGACCGACGATCTTCACCGAAGCGTGACGGGCGCTGGTAGTACCGGGGCGCCGCCCGCCACTGCAGGGGCGTTTCCCTGACGCCATCCTGTACGTGAACCGGACCGGGATCCCCTGGCGCTACCTCTGCTCGACTACTCGCAACGGCTCGCAGCGTGGTAGGTTATAGGTCGACCACTAACGTAGGAGTGAAGATGACAGTCAAGGAAGACGACGCCAACCGCCGCGCCGCTGCCCAGCACGCCCTGGCCGAGCACCTGCGCCTTACCGCCGCAGGACGCACCGACGAATGGGTGGAGCTGTTCGCCCCGGACGCGGTGCTCGAGTTCCCGTACGCGCCGGCCGGCGTGCCCCAGCGGGTAACGGGGCGAGACGCACTGCGCGCGCACATGAGCAACTTTCCCGAGACCTTCGACGTCGAGTTCGTCGACCTGGTCTTCCACGACACCGTCGACCCGAGTCTGGTGATCGCCGAATTCCGCTCGAAGGGCACTGCGCTGCCGACCGGCAAGCCGTACGAGCAGACGTGCATCTCCGTCGTCCGGACCGATGACAACGCGCGCATCACCCACTACCTGGACTACTGGAACCCGCTGGTGGCGATCGAGGCGCTCACACCCGACGACGTGCCGTCCGACCCTGACCTCAGCGTGACTTTTGGAAGCTGAAAGGAGCCGTGTTTAACTGACGCCCATGCCCGCCCCCGGCACCAGCACGAAGAGCGACGAACGACGTCGGACCATCATGGCCGCCGCGGTCGACTGCTTCGCGCAAAAAGGTTTCTACGGTACGACGACACACGAGATCGCCCAGTGGGCCGGCATCTCACAGCCGTATCTCTACCGCCTGTACCCGAACAAGGAAGCACTGTTCGCGGCGGCGGTCGACCACGTGTCCGTCGTCATGACCGAAACACTGGTCGCGCACTCACCGGCCTCGGGTGGGGCCAAGCCGGCGCCCGAGGCGGCGTTGGATGCCGCACGCGGCGCCTACTCCGCGCTCGTCGCGGACCGGAACATCCTGCGTTTCCTCATGCACGCGAACTGTGCCGCCGGCGAGCCGCTGGTGGCACAGGCCGTACGCCGGTGCTACGCCAAGCAGGTCGACACCGTCCGGCAACTGCTGGGCGACGACGACGCCGTACGGCGCTGGTTCGGCGCCGGCATGCTCGACAACGTGGCCGCCGTGCTGGGCCTGGCCGACATCGATGAGCCGTGGGCGCACGTCCTCACCGCTCGATGACCCGACACCGGCAGTTCGGCGACGACGGCCCCGAGCCTTCCTCGTAGGCCGGCTTGGCCGGCGGGACTCGGCTTCTTCGCCCAGCCGCAGGCAGGCTTCTTTTTGGGTCAGCCCCCTCCCGGGCGGGCGCCGGGGCCACGGCCGCGGCGGCCTCTGCCGCGGCGCGATCCTGCTCGGCTAGCCGGTTCAGGACCCGCTCGGCGATCACGAGCCCCTCCCTCTCGGCCTGGACCTCCTGCAACTGCTCGGCCAACTCCGCAGCGAGCGGCAAGTCAGCAGAACCCGAGCACGGCCCCGAACGACAAGTCAGACGATCTCCGCCATGGGCACCGGCCGGCGACCAGCGCGAGCAGCTCTCCCGACCCTCACACCAGACCCATGACCAGCAACTTCACGATGCACACCACTCACTGAGATGGCATCCCGACTTTTCGAACCTGTACTACTCGGCCTGGCGGCCCTCGCCGTCCGCGGCCGCATCAAGCGGTAGCCGGTCGGGCAACCGCAGTGCCGACTTGGTGCAGAGAAGGGCGAGGACGTTGCCGCCGGCGGCCGGGGCGACCATGCCGCGCTCGGTCATCATCAGGGAGATCGCGGCGGCGAGCCCAAGCGGCTCGCGTCCGTCCCGCCGCACCGCCCGTTCTGCGAGGACCTCGGCGTGCACCGACGGTTGATGCGCCGTCACGGCGACGCGTAGGGTCTCGGACGGTAGTGCGGCCCTGTGGCCGCACATGACGAGGGGCCCAGCTCCTGCCAGAGCCAGGCCCCTCAATTTGCAGTTCATGAGCCCGGTCGCCCACATATCGACCGGGCTCTCTGCATGCGCAGTGCCGGCCGCGACCGTCTCACTGGGGTGGATGCGCTACCTGACGAACCCTTCCACGCACCCGGTGACCGCCGTCAGTAAACCGAGCAGGCCCAGCCAGACCTGCCATTTCTCCGGCGCGGTCCAGCGCCTGCGGGGCTTGGGTTCATTGCTCATGGATCATCTCCTCGGCTTGTTTTTGGGAAAAAAAAAGGCCCCTTGGTGGCGACGCCAGATCTTCACGGGAGGAGCTGCCCGGTGTCGATCCGTCGCTCCGACGGGGGATGCGGAGCGCGCAGCGAGTATGTCACGAACGAGGCCCCCGCACAGCACGAAGTCCCATTATTCAGGGACGGATTTCGAGCACGGCAGGACCAAGTAACGGCTTCTCCGTCGTCGTGCGACACCCCCGTGCCGTTCCTGGCGATGGCGCACGAGCCGCGGTGCCGTCCGGCGCGCACTGGCCGCACCCCCTCCTCCTTGCCGCGCCGGTCGGTGTCGCGGGGAGCGAGGGCCCGGGGTCTGCGAAGGCCCCCGGCGACCACCACTCACGGTGACCACGAGCCTTCAGCAACTGAGGAATACGCGACTCCTGATTACACGAGGTCGCCAGTTGACGTCCTACCGCAAGGTCGCCAGCACGCTGGGCCTGGACCTGCCCGATGACGACGACGATCTGCGTGACGTCCTCGAGGCAGACATGCAGCAGGTCCACGACCACTGGCGCCACCAATAGCCGCGCTCCTGCCGCGGTCGTGAGGGCGACCGTGCCCGCGCTGATTCGCAGTGAGACTCCACAACCGCTGCGCGATCTCGTGCGTCCCACTCTTGAGCGCCGACAGGAGCCGGCCACGGGGAGACAGGACGCGGGCCATGCAGAAGTACACGGTCGTCCAGCGCATCACGCGGTTCTTCTGGATCCCGCGTGGTGCGAGTCGGAAGCAACCGACTCCCTGCTGGCGGGTGATAGGGCTCTGTCTTTCGGTGCTTGCCTTCGGGGCCGGGGTTACCGCGGTGGGTTGGGACGATGAGTTCGGCGGCTCCTACATCATGGCGATGATGCTCCTCTTGAATGTCGTCGACGACATCATCGAAGGGGTACGGCACCGCTGGCCGGCCGCGCTGGCCGCAGTGGCGATCCTGTCGGGCGCGAGCTGGCTCACCAGCGCCGTCCTGCCCGGCTCCCTCGGCGCGGCTTGGGCAAAGACCATCGCCGCCGCCGTCGGCGTCACACTCGGGTTCGCCGTGGCCGCCGCGATCACGCGGCTCCCGGAGCGCCTGGCGGCGGCCCGGTGAAGGGTTCCCGGGTTCGTGTGACGTGAGCACTGGGCGCCCGCCCAGGTCGGCCTACGGGTGAGCGAGACATGCGGCCTCGACCTGGACGACATCAAGTGGGACCTGGGCCGCTTCGGCAAGCTCCACGTCCGCCACGGCAAGGGCGCCCGCGGCTCGGGGCCTCGTGAGCGGATGGTGCCGCTGATCAACGGTGCCGACCGGACGCTGCGGTGGTTCATCGAGGACGTGTGGGGCCAGTTCGACGACGATCACACCCGGCCCGGCGCCCCGCTGTTCCCGAGCGAGCGGAAGAACGCTGACGGTTCCGCCCGCCGGGTCGGCGATGACGCCCTGCGCAACGGTCTCGACAACGCCGTCGAGGCTCATCTGCCGGGCTGGATGGACAAGTTGACGCCGCACGTCCTACGGCATTTCTGCGCGTCCCAACTCTATGGGAATGGGCTGGACCTGCTCGCAATCCAGGAGGTTTTGGGACATTCCTGGATCGCCACCACGATGCGGTATATCCACGTGCAGCAGACCCGGGTCGAGGACGCCTGGGCTGCCGGGATGGAACGGGCCGCGAAGCGGCTGGAAGGACTGGCCCGATGAGGTGGAACCTGCGGCTGACCGCCGCGAACAAGGGTATCTGGAAGGCGTCCGAGCTCCAGCGGAGCCTGGCCGAGCACGGCCTGGTGATCTCGGCCGGGAAGATGTCCGGACTGTGGTCCGGCCAGCCGGTCTCCCTCAAACTGGACGACCTGGATGTCATCTGCGTCGTGCTCGGCTGCGAGATCAGCGACCTGCTGATCCCGGAACCGCAGAAGGTCACCCGCCCCGGCGAGGAGAACATCACCCGAACCGCTGTCGGCGCCGCCGCACCGGTTCCGGTGGTGGTACCCAAGCGCCGCGACGGCCGGTCGCTGCCGCCTGCATGAGCCGGTATCCGAAGGGCTACCGCAAGCCCACCGACTCCTGCGACGGCTGCCTGGCCTGGGGTGACTTCAGCGGACGACTCTGTCCTGCCTGCTACATGTTCGGCCGCAGCCACGAGACGGCCGCCTGCGCGGACTGCCGTCGCATTCAGCCGCTGAAGTGGGGCTACTGCCGTCTGTGCTGGTGCCAGGCCCGGCTCCACGCCAAGGCCTCTGCCGGTCGCCCGCCCGCCGAGGCCGACGTGAGAGCCCGGCTCAACGCCGTCCGGCACCACCAACTGTTCTTCATGGGCTTGCACTACCGCAGAGGATCCGCGCCCGTCGTCGCGCGACGCGGAGGGGGGCGGGGAGCCGTCCGGAAACCTCCACCCGCGCCGGCCTGGCGGCCGAGCGCCGACTGGAGACAGCTACCGCTGTTCGGGCAGGTCCCGCGTGACTACGGACGTCTCGACCCGGCCGACGCCGACCTGGCCAGCCCCTGGCTGGCCTGGGCGAAGTACCTCGCCTACCAGCTCGCCGAGGCCCGTGGCTGGGGACGCGGCATCCGCTTCGCTGTCAACCGCGGCCTGGCCCTCGTCCTCACCGGCTACGTCGAGGGCGACGTCATTCGGCACACGGAGATCTTCGCCCCGCTGCGGGCCCTGGACCTGCGGTTCGGCCACGTCGTCACGGTCCTGGAGGAGATGGGGATCTTCGAGGACGACAGCGAACCCTCCTTCGAGGGCTGGCTCGCCGAGCGTCTGGAGGGACTCGCACCCGCCATCCGCTCGGAGACCGAGCGCTGGACCCGCGTCCTGCGCGATGGTGGCCCCCGCAGCCTCCCGCGACGGGAAGGCACGGTCTGGCTCTACCTCAACCGAGTCCGTCCGGCCCTGCTGGAATGGTCGAACCGTTACGACCACCTGCGGGAAGTCACCCGCGACGACGTCCTCGCCTACCTCAAGACACTGCACGGCCGCCAGCGGCACGACCAACTCGTCGCCCTGCGTTCGCTGTTCATCTGGGCCAAACGGAACGGGCTGATCTTCCGCAACCCGACCATCCGGATCAAGGTCGGACAGTACGAGTACGCCGTACTGCAACCGCTCGCCCCCGCCGAGGTCGACCGCTCCGTCGCGGCGGCCACCACCCCAGCGACGCGGCTCATCCTCGCCCTCGCCGCGGTGCACGCCGCCCGGGTCGCCCAGATCGGCACGCTCATGCTCGACGACGTCGACCTCGGCAACCGCCGGCTGACCATCGCCGGACGCGTCCGCCCGCTCGACGACCTCACTCTGAAACTGCTGCTGGAGTGGCTGGAGCACCGGCGAAACCGGTGGCCGAACACCGCGAACCTCCACCTGCTGATCAACAACCAGACCGCCACCAAGACCAGCCGCGCCAGCAACCACTGGATCAGTGCTTCGATGCGCGGGCAGGACGCGACGCTGGAGCGACTCCGCGTTGACCGGCAACTTGAAGAGGCCCTGACCCACGGGCCCGATCCACTCCACCTCGCCGAGGTGTTCGGTCTCGATGAGAAGACCGCGATGCGCTACGCGGACTCCGCACGATCTCTACTGGAACAGGCCGCTGAACAGCAGCTTCGACGAAATCAGCTCGACCGGGACATCCCGCGAAGGGAATGATGGATGGGTGACGTCGACTGAAGCAGCAGCAAGTGCCCTCCAGGATCATGCCGCCCTCTGGAGCATGGGAGACGCGCGGGCGAGCGACATCGTCAATGCCGCCTGTGATGCGCTCGTCGCCGGGCTCGACAGCCCCGGGCTTCGTATCCTGGCAGCCTGCACGCGTGCTGAGGCGGACTACGACGTGCACGCATTGCTCCCCGAGGCACTCGAAGAGCTCGGCCTCACCTTCTATCCAGTTGCCAGTGAAGCCGGCCAGGAAGCCGCCGCGCGAGCCCTGGCACGTCGCATGCTCGCCGGCGAGCTGACACCTCGGGAGTTCACCTTCCGGATCCACCAGCGCCACGGACACGAGCTGGCCCTGACCGAACGGCTCGCCGAACTCGACGACGAGTACGACACCCTCGAATACGGAGACAAGACAGCGGCACAGGTCGATGCAGAGGTCACGGCAGAGGCTCGCCGTCTCGCAGCCCACCTCTAAGTTCCCACCGAACCCACGGATGCCTTCAGCTGATGCACACGGACTGACCCGCGAGTTCCCACTGAGCAGGCTTCAGTTTCCGTGAACCCGCGGGGCTCTCCGGCCTCGGGGAGCAATGGAACAGTGGTTGGCGTTAAGCATTGACCGACGTCATGGACGCCGTTGACGGCGGGCGTTCCCGCCGGTTACCCGTGCTTGTCCGGTTCGGCGTCGGCGAAGGCGCGGTATCCGCCGAGATCTCGGGCTGGGCGAGGACGTCGCCGCGGTGTACGACTCGGACCGGACCCGGGGCCATCATCGGATGCTGATCCGCCGGCGTAGCGAGGTCGTGTCGGACATTCAGCAAGACCGCCGTCGTCATCACCGCGAAGTCCGCCGGGCGCAAGGTCTTCGGCCTCGCCACCGCAGGCGTCCGTCTCGCTTGACCTCTTGCGCGTCAGTCCGGCAGCCAGTGCAGCTCGTGCGCCAGGGTTTTGGCGACGGCACGGATGCGGCGGTGTAGCGGCGACTGCTCGCGTGGGAGGACCAGGTGGATCGTCAGGCTGGGCGCGCCTCGCAGCGGTCGCCAGGTGAGACCGGCCGGTTGTGCCGTGACCGCGGCTTCTCCGGCCGGGGCGAGGGTGACCCCGTCGCGCAGGTCGCGCTGAGACATGTCGAAAGAGACTGCGGGCGTGTGGAATCGGGGGTGTGGTCGGGTGTCTCGGAACAGTGCGGACAGCTGATCGTGGATCACGGGGTTGGCCGCACGGTCCGGGAGTCGCAGCGGATACGCGGCCGCGTCGGCGATCTCGATCTCCGGGTGTTCGGCCAGCGGATGGTGCTGCGCCAGCTGGACCCCGACGCGCTCACGCCGCAGCAGGAACCGGCGCACGCCACGGCCCGGCTGTTCACCGCGGGTGATCCCGGCATCGATGCGGCCGTCGGCGACCGCGGGGGAGATCTCCGGTGTCGCCATCGGGACCGCGCCGACCTCGAGTCCGCTGTTGCCGCGAATCAGCCTGTCCACCAGGGCCGGTGCCGTCTCGGCCCCGGCGCTGAGGCTGTATCCGATGCGCAGCGTGCCCAGTTCACCGGCCGCCGCGCTTTGGGCGGTGTCCCATGCCCGGTCCAGCGCCGCCAGCGCGGGCGGCGCGGACTCCGCCAAAGCCGCACCGGCCGTGGTCAATACGACGCTACGCGTGTTGCGGACCAGCAGGGCCGTACCGAGTTCCGCCTCCAATCGGCGCATCCGGGCGCTGAGTGCGGGCTGTGCGATACCGATCCGTGCGGCCGCGCGGGTGAAGTTCAACTCCTGTGCCAGCACCAGGAAGTACCGCAGGCTCACCGTATCCGGCGCCACGTGCCCTCCCTGCCGATTGATAACGATCCGTTCTGAGTCTATCCCGTACCGGTCTTTCCCTCGACGGCACATCAAGCCCTAACCTGCGCATATGACGATTCCACTGACCGCAGTACCCGTCGCCGGGATCGATCGATCTGAGTGTCAATTCGAAGTCGGACGTGTCCGGCCGAACACAGGAGGTTTCCATGGCTAAGGGCTACTGGGTCAGTGTCTACCCCGCCATTTCCGACCCTGAGAGGCTGACTGCCTACGACAAGCTGGCCCGTCCGGCTGTCCAGGCTGGGGGCGGGCGCCTCCTGTCCCGTGGCGGTCGAGTCGTCGCCCACGAGGCCGGAATCACGCAACGCGTCGTTCTGATCGAGTTCGACAGCTTTGAACAGGCCGTCGCGGCATACGAGAGCGAGGCATACCAGAAGGCGCTGGCGGCCCTCCCCGACGGCGTCGAGCGCGACTTCCGCATCATCGAAGGCATCGACTGACCGGCGGGCCCAGCCATCGCTGAGCATCCGTCACCTGATACGCACACGGTGCTGAACGACGACTCACGAGACGAGTTCGAAGCCATGCCCCGCGTCCCAGTTCGTCGTCGACGTCCTCGACGGCCTGATCCCTGTCGGGCGGATCGAAGAAGCGACGCGACGTCCGGGCCAGCTGGACTGTCTCGCTGACCTCGTCGACGAAACTCACCCTCGCCCGAAGCGAACCGCTTCGTAGACGAAGGTCTTGGAGGACTGGCCGCGGCAGGAGTACAGGCCCACGCCCCAGGCGGAGGTGACGGGCAGGAGTACGCCACCGACCGAGTCGCTTTCGCACCAGACCTCGACGCGGCGGGACTGCGAGGCCCACAGGTTGCGCCGGTAGGTCTCCGTGTTGCGCTGCATGGCGTCGTCGAGCGAGTCGTACTGGGTCTCCTGGCGGACCATGCGGGTGCCGTCGGTGATCCACCCCCAGGGCAGTCGCCCTGTCTCCCGCAGGTGGCCGACCTCGCGGACGACGACGGAGTAGTCGCGGCGGGAGTGGCCGGTGTCCTTGTCCCACAGAGGCCCGATGCCGAGGTAGTAGACGTGGCGGACACTGCACGGCTGTGCCGCCGCCACCAGCTCGCAGATCGCCTCCCGTAGGGCCTCCACCTGCGCTTTTGTGCGGCGAGGCCGTTTTACGGAGCTAGCGTCGTAAGTGGCCATACCTCCAGTGAACGCCCGAGGCAGTGCCACTGTCACCGCCTCGGGCGCCCCCTGGGATCAGCTGCTCACGGCCTTCTTCATCAATCTGTGTGGCGGTTGAGCCGGGCCATCAGCTCGCGGTTCGCGGCGCGGGCGGCGGCAAGATCGTCGTCCCGCTCCGGGAGTTTCAGCTCCAAGTCGATCACCTGTTGTTCGAGGGTGGTGATCCGGGCCTTGAACTGCTCGGTGTCCTCGGGGCCGCCGATGCCGGACTCGCGCCAGACCTACTCGCCCAAGGCTTCGCTGAGGCGGGCTTCGAGGCGGCGGACCTGGGCGGCGAGCCGGGCGGTCCGGGCGTCGGCGGCCAGCAGATCGGCTTGCAGGGAGGCTCTGCTCACGGCGGGGCCGCGGCCTCCGGGGGTGGTGGGCGGCTCGGCGGCCCGGGCGTGGATTTGCCCGAGCAGGTCGCGGTGGCGGTAGAGGAAGGTGCGGTCGACGCCGGCGCGGCGGGCGATCGCTGCGACGCTGATGTCCGATCCGTCCTTTGCGGCCTGGGTCAGCGCGGTGAGCACACGCCGGCGCCGTCGTCCCGTGTCGGCCCGGCGTCCCTCGATCATCGCCTGGACGGTGGGGTCGGGTGCGGTCATGCGGGTCGCTCCGGTCGAAGGTCGGGCAGGGGCTGGCGGATGCGGGGCATGCCGAGGAAGTTCTGCCGCATCCGGCGGACGACCTGGGCAGCCCGCTGGATCTCGGCGCGTTCGGCTTCGGTGAGCGTCTCGACGTCCTCGGTGACGCGCTGGATCAGACGTCGGATGCGGGTGATCTCCGCGTCCGAGGGCATGGCCTCGGCTCGGGCCCAGTCGTCCGCCTCGGCCATCGACCGCAGTTTCTCCCGCTGCAGCAGGAGGTCGTCGAGGTAGGTACGCAGGTCGGGGAGGTAGGAGACGTCGGTGGAGAAGTGGTCGCAGCCCACACAACGGAATCGGAGAGGGCAGGCCGAGCCTGAAGGGTGTCTTTATTGCCCTACGGTGGTTGACCTGGGGCTTTGCGATCGCTCAAGTATGGGCATGATCAGTGATCGTGGGTCTGCGACTGCTCTACCTGATCTTCTGTCGACTACTGGGCTGCTTCCTGTTGCTGGGCCGCTCGACCGCCGCGAACAACGCCGAGATCCTTGCCCTTCGCCATGAGGTCGCCGTGCTGCGCCGGCAGATCAAGCGGCCAAAGCTCTCATGGGCTGATCGCGCCGTGCTCTCCGCTCTCGCACGGCACCTGCCATCCGCCTTGCGCCGCCATCGGCTGGTCACCCCGGGCACGCTGCTGACCTGGCACCGCCGTCTGGTGCGCTGGAAGTGGCGCCAGACGGCGGTCAGATCCGGTCGTCCACCATTGCCGGAAGAGACAGTCGCGCTCATCCAGCGCCTGGCGCGAGAGAACCCGACCTGGGGATACGTCAGGATCCAAGGTGAACTGCGACGGCTTGGCCATCGGGTCGCCGCCGCCACGATCCGGCGCCTCCTTCGCCGCTCCGGCCTGCCACCTGCACCGCAGCGCGCCTCCCGGCAGACCTGGCGCTCCTTCCTCCGTTCGCAGGCCCACACGCTTCTGGCTTGCGATTTCATGCACGTAGAGACCGTCTCCTCAGACGTCTCTATGTCTTCTTCGTCATGGAGATCAAGACCCGGCGCGTCCACGTCTTGGGTGTCACCCCCGCCCGACCGGCGCATGGATCACTCAGCTCGCGCGCAATCTGCTCATGGACCTCGGCGACAGCGCTGGGTACTTCCGGTTCCTCATCCGGGACCGGGACAGCAAGTTCACCACCGCGTTCGACGCCGTCTTCGCCAGCAACGGCACAGCCGTCATCCCGACCCCGCCGCAAAGCCCACGGTCCAACGCATTCGCCGAACGATGGATACGCACAGCCCGCACCGAATGCACCGACCGACTCCTCATCACCGGCGAACGACACCTGCGCACGGTCCTCAACCAGTACGCCGAGCACTACAACACGGGACGGGCCCACCGAAGCCTCGACCTACACGCCCCCGACGACGACCCGAACGTCATCCCCCTGCCCGCTGCCGCGGTCAGGCGCCGACAGGTACTTGGCGGACTGATCAACGAGTACCACACCATGTCACCCCAACTGCCTCACCACCCACACGAAACGCCCAGCTCAGCAGCCTAATTGGAATATTGACACCCTTCACGTGCTGCGGCACTGCACGGACGTGGAGATCGACCGGCAGTACACCGACACGCACGGCGCCCCCATCGTCGGCTTCGCCTTCGCCCACATGCTCGACTTCAAGCTGATGCCCCGGCCGAAGAACATCGGCTCCGCGAAGCTGTACCGGCCGGCCGGCGGTGAGGACGACCAGTGGCCGAACCTGGGCCCGGTGCTCTCCACCAAGACGATCGACTGGGACCTGATCGCCCAGCAGTACGACCAGATCGTGAAGTACACCACCGCCCTGCACCTGGGCACCGCCGAGGCCGAGCAGGTCCTGCGGCGCTTCACCCGGAGCGGGCCCAAGCATCCGACGTACCGGGCGATCGAGGAGCTGGGCCGCGCGGTGCGCACCTCGTTCGTCTGCGACTACCTCGCGGACGTCGAGATGCGCCAGGAGATCCACGAGGGCCTCCAGGTCGTGGAGAACTGGAACTCCGCGAACAAGGACCTCTTCTACGGCGAGGACGGCGACCTGGCCAGTTCGGACAAGGAGTCCCAGGAGGTCAGCATGCTCGCGCTGCACCTTCTCCAGTCCGCCCTGGTCCACGTCAACACCCTCCTGATGCAGCACGGACCCGAGGTGGGCGGACAAGCTCACCGACGCGGACCGCCGGGGCTTGTCACCGCTGTTCTAGACGCATGTGAATCCGTACGGACGGTTCGAGCTCGGCATGAACAGCCGTCTCGATCTCGGCCCCGCCGCGCCCATCCCCGGCCAGGGGACGGATGAACCGCAGCCCGCAGCCTCCAGGTGAAGCGCCGACGACGCGGCGGGGTGGTCGAAGCCGACTGCCGTGGCTTCGACCACCCCCGGGCTCCGGCTACGGCGGGGCCGACGCCGAGCCAGCTGCCGACGTCGATGGCCGGCTGGCGGGGCCGGCCGACCATCGACCAGGCGGTGTCGTTTCAGAACCGGGGGCTTTTCAGCCTCCGTGCGGTGAGTCCGATGAGCGTTGTTCTTCTTGCAGGGGAGCCTCCCAGGTGGCGGTGATGTCGCGGGCGACATCACGTAGGAGGTCGATGAGCATGTCTGCGAGTGGTGTGAGGCTGGCGTCGGCTTTGGTCAGGGCGTAGAGCTGGCGGTAGGGCCTGGGGCGGGCCAGTTCGCGATGGGTGGTGCCGGGCGCACGGGTCAGGGCCAGGCGCGATACCAAAGCCACAGCGCTGCCTGTGCCGACGAGGGCCTGGACAACGTCGTAGGACTCGGTCTCGAACCGCACGGTGGGAGTGAAGCCGGCCTCGCGGGCAGCGTCGTGGAACTGTTCCCGGGCGGCGTGGCCGGCCAGGATGGAAACCCACGATTCGTCGCGCAGTTGTTTTAGGCGCAGTTCGCTGTCCGCGGGCTGCCCGGTGGCCAGTGGGTGGTCGTCGGGTAGAACCACGACCATCGGGTCCATCAGGAGCGGGTGAGCGCGTAGGTGCGGGGGCGGCGCGAGCGGTGTGCCCCAGGACGCGACGATGGCGAGGTCCAGGCGCCCTGCGCTGATCTCGTCCGCTCCGCGTCCGGACACCACGTCTACGACGGAGACGTCGGCGTCCGGATGGCGGTGCCGCAGGGCCGTCAGGGCGGGTGGCAGCAGGTGCAGGGCAGCCGCCTGGAACGTTCCGATCCGCAGCCGTAGGGAGAGGTGACCGAGCAGTGCGGCCAGTTGCGCCTCGGCCTTGTCCGACGCCTCCTCCACGGTTCGACCGTGGGAGGCGAGCAGCGCACCGGCCGCAGTGAGTGTTGCTCCGCGAGGACCACGGATGACCAGGGGCACCTGCCAGTCGCGCTCGGCCTTGACCACCTGCTGTGTGACCGCCGCGGGCGTGAGCTGGAGGGCGTGAGCCGCCGCCGTCAAGGAGCCGTGCCGCTCGATCAACACGAGAAGCCGGAGCTGTCCCGGGTCCACCACCATTCACTAATCCTAACGCTGCACCCTTCTCTTTTAACTTCTCTTACGAGTACGGGAGAGGAAGCCTGGTGGTGCACCCATCGGCCGCGATCCCTGGAAGGGTTCTTACCTCATGCCTACGCATGTGCCCGTTTTCATCGCCACCACATTGCTGCTGGCGATGCTGCCAGGCGCGAGTACAGCCATGATGATCCGGCAGGTTCTGGAAGGCGGGCAACGCACAGTCCGAGGCACGCTCGCGGGCAACGCCACCGGCTTCCTGCTGTGGTCCACGGCCGCCGCGGCCGGGCTGTCCGCTGTCCTGCTGGCCAGCCCGCGCGCGTACGCGGTACTTCGGATCGCAGGCGGCATCGTGCTGATGATCCTCGGGGTGAACACGCTGCGGACCGCGCTCACCACCGTCTCCACCCGTCCGCCCCGCGAGGGCGGGCGCCGCACCGGCTTCGCGGGCGGATACCTCACCGGCCTGAGCACCAACCTCGGCAACCCGAAGGCCGGCGTGTTCGCCGTCTCGGTGCTGCCCCAATTCGTGACGGCGAAGGGCCCGGTGTTCCTGTCGACCGTCGCCCTGGGAGCTCTGTGGGCGCTCGTCAGTGCCTCTTGGTACCTGTTGCTCACCTGGGCCGTCGGCCGAGGGCGCGCCTTGGTCTCACGGCCGACGGTCCTGCGGGGGCTCAGTGTGACGACCGGCGTCGTCCTGCTTGGGCTGGGCGCCGCGGTGGCAGCGGGTGTCTGAGGGCCGGGCCGGTACTTCTTCCAGCAACCGACCGCGCGGGCCATCTGCCGCCCTTGTGTACCGGCAGCCATGAGGTTGCCCTGCACGGCTGGTGGCGACGAAGCACACCAAGACGGTCGCCCCGGCTTCACCGCCCACTCAGGCCCGGATAGATCCCACGTGGGAGCGAGGAAGCCGATGACGCACGCGATGACACCGGACGGAACTCGCATCGCCTACCAGCTCCAGGGCCAGAGGACGCCGCTGGTGCTGCTGGCGGGCCAGGCCAACAACCACCACTGGTGGGACTCGATTCGCGCCGACTTCCATCCCGCTCGCAGCACCCTCACGCTCGACTACCGCGGCACCGGCGACAGCGACAAGCCCGACACCCCCTACAGCACCATCTTGGGCTCTGTCGCTGATTTGGGGGTGACTGTCGTCGTTGGGCGGATGGGAACCATCTGGGTGTGGACGAAGCGGTGCGTGTGGCTGATCTCCTCTTCCCGGGTGTGGATGTGGAGGTCGACCGGCTGGTGCTCACGGATCTCGAAGTGTGTGTCGCCGTACGGTCTCGGGCTGTGTCGGCCGCCTGTCCCGAGTGCGAGCAAAGATCATCACGGGTGCACTGCTACTACGAGCGGTGCCTGGCCGACCGTCCCGTCGTCGGCCGGCGCGTGCGGATAGGGCTGCGGGCACGGCGCCTCGTCTGCGAGAACGCCTCTTGCGCCCATCGGACATTCACCGAGCAGATACCGGGCCCGACGCGCCACCACGCCCGCCGGACGCAGTCCCTCACCACCCTGCTCACCGACGTGGCGCTGTTCCTGGGTGCCCGCCCGGGAACCCGACTGTCCAAGCGAATGTCCATCACGACCTGCAACGACACTCTGCTCCGGCAGCTCCGCGCTCTACCCGACCCGGAGCCGGGCCCCGTCCCGGTCCTCGGCGTCGACGAGTTCGCCCTGCGCCGCCGCAGGACCTACGCGACGATCTTGATCAACATGACCACCCGTCGTCCCGTTGACGTTCTTGCCGACCGGAGGGCCGAAACCTTCGCGGCCTGGCTGCGCGGTCATCCCGAGGTGCGGGTCATCTGCCGCGATCGGGCCGGGCCCTTCCGCGACGGAGCCTGTGCAGGAGCACCTCAGGCCAGACAGGTGGCCGACATCTGGCATCTGATGCACAATCTCGCCGAGGCAGTCGAACGCATCGTCGGACGGCACCGTGCGCAGTCGTGCGAGCCTCTCGCGGTTCCCGTCGGCACACCGCCCGCCGCAGCAGCTGCCCAACGTGAACTCGACATCCATGGGCGGCCCCGTCCGCTGGTGTCACGGACCCGCGAGCGGTATCAGCAGATTCACGAACGCATGGAACCGGGCGACAGCATGCGTGCCGTCGCCCGTGAACTCGGTCTCAGCCGGGGCACCGTGGCCCGGTTCGCGCGGACCGCCGATGTCGAAGAACTCCTCGCTGCGGCCACCCACCGCCCCAGCCTGATGGATGACTACCGTCTCTACCTGCATCATCGCTGGCTGGAGAGCTGCACCAACGCCTCTGCCCTCGCGCGTGAAATCCAGCAGCTGGGTTACCGCGGTGACGTCAACACCGTCCGCCGTCATCTCCGGCCCTATCGCACCGGGGCGATCCCGGCACAAGCCCCGCTGCCCCTGCGGACCGTCCGCCGCGTCACCGACTGGATCATGCGTCGCCCCGAGCACCTCACGGACACCGAACGCAAGCTCTTGACCGACCTGTGCGAACGCTGCCCCGCCCTGGCCTCGACCACCGAGTACGCCCGCCGCCTGGCCGCCCTCCTGCGTGACCACCGCAACGAGCACCTGGCCTTCGAGGTCTGGCTCGCCGATGTCCGGCTCGACGGACCACACGAACTGCAGGCCCTCGGCCGTGGCATGCGCCGTAACCAGGCCGCCATCCTCTCAGCTCTCAACACCACCCACAGTTCAGGGCCTGTGGAGGGCAACGTCACGAGAATCAAACTGCTGAAAAGACAGATGTACGGCCGGGCCAACTTCGACCTCTTGCGGCGACGCATCCTCCTCTCGCCATGAGCAACCGACGAACCCCCAAATCAGCGACAGAGCTAGATCTTGGGGAACGTTGAGCAATTGTCAAAAGTTGTGGATCGCTGGACTTTGGCGTTCTGAGCTGAGCTGCGACGTGGGGCTACTGGTGGCGCAGGGTGAACAAGCCGGGCTGGGTCTCGATGACCAGTCCGAAGCCGACCAGGCACTGCCGAACCGGAGGCGATCAGGTCGTGACTGGCTGTACCTCCTGGGCGGCCCGCGCGTCGTAGGTGTCGCGGGCGTTCAGGACTGCATTGATGTTCTCCTCCGACCAGGCGCGGATCGCGTGCATCAGCGCGGTGACGCTCTCGCCCAGCCCGGTGGCCGCGTATTCGACCTTTGGTGGAATGGTCGGGAAGACCGTGCGGGTGACCAGGCCGTCCCGCTCCAGGGTGCGAAGGGTCTGGGTGAGCATCTTCTGGGTGATGCCGTCCAGTCGGCGCCGCAGCTCGCCAAAGCGCATCGGGCCGCCGGATAGTGCACCCATGACCAACATGGTCCACTTGTTGGCGAGTACATCCAGGATCTGGCGCGAGGGGCAGGCAGCCAGATAGGCATCCGCGCCGCCGTAGAAGCGCAGGTCGTCAGTGGTACCCATGAGGTACCTATATACCTTTGAAGTGCCTTCTGTGCAACGGTTACCGGCCCGCCGAGGATAGGGACATCCCAAGCGACTTTCCGAACAGGAGTGCATGACGATGCGCGCGATCACCCAGATGACCTTCGGCGGCCCCGAGGTGCTGGAGCTCGTCGACGACGCCCCCAAGCCAGCACCTGGACCGACGCAGGTGCTGGTCCGAGTCAAGGCGACCAGCGTCAACCCCGTGGAACTGTTCGTCCGCTCCGGCGCATTCCCGTTGCTGGGCGAGCCGCCCTTCGTCCTGGGCTGGGACATGTCCGGGGTGGTCGAGCAGGTCGACCCGGGTGTGCACCGGTTCAAGGTCGGCGACGAAGTCTACGGGATGCCGTACTTCCCGGCCGCGGCCGGGGCGAACGCCGAGTACCTGGTCGCCCCCGCGCGGCAGCTGGCGCGCAAGCCCGCAGGAATTGGCCACGAGGAGGCCGCAGCGCTGCCGCTGGTCGGCCTGACCGCCTGGCACGCACTGGTGGAGATCGCGCAACTGCGGTCAGGGCAACGGGCACTGATCCACGGCGCGGGCGGCGGGCTCGGGCACGTCGCGGTTCAGCTTGCCAAGCACCTCGGCGCGGAGGTGGTGGGCACGGCGAGCGCGGGCAAGCACGACTTCCTGCGCGGGTTGGGTGCGGACCAGCTGATCGACTACCGGACCCAGGACTACACCGAGGTGCTTCGGGACGCGCCGGTGGACGTGGTGTTGGAGACCCTGGGGGGAGGGAACGCCGAGCGTTCCTTCGGCGTGCTGCGGCAGGGCGGCGTGCTGGTGACGGCGGTGGAGCGGCTTAGCACCACCCTGCCGGAGCTGGCGGAGCAGTCCGGCGTGCGCTTCGCGGCGGTCGGCGTGGAGCCGGACCCGGCCGGCCTGGAGGCACTGACCGAGCTGGTCGAGGCGGGGAGGATGCGGGTGCACCTGCAGCAGGTCTTCCCACTGGAGAGGTTGGCCGAGGCGCACGAGGTGCTGGCTGCTGGCGGCGTGCAGGGCAAGCTTGCGATCACGGTCTGAAAGGATCGCGTGAGGCGTGATCAGGCTGCGGCGTCCTCCCGCCGCTCGCCCAGGAGCCCGCGTTCGAAGCGAGCCCCGGCGCGGACGAGCGGAACGAGGTGGGCGCCGTTGACCGCGCGCCAGCGGGCCTGGGCGGACTCGATCAGCTTGAAGACCATGGCCAGACCGGCGGCCCGGGAACCGGCTCCCTTGGTGACCTTGGTCCGGAGCCGCACGGTCGCGAAGGTCGACTCGATGGGGTTGGTGGTCCGCAGATGGATCCAGTGCTCGGCGGGATAGTCGTAGAACTCCAGCAGCACGTCCTGGTCGTCGGTGACCTTCGCCACAGCTTTGGGGAACTTTGCTTGGTAGAGCTTGGCGAACGCCCGGATCGCCTGCTCGGCGTGTTCACGGTCCTCGGCGTTGTAGATGTCTTGCAGGGCCTTCTTCGCTGCGGGCTGCGCGGACTTGGGCATGGAGTCGATCACGTTGACGGTCTTGTGAACCCAGCACCGCTGTTCGCGGGTGGCGGGGAAGACCTCGCGCAGGGCCTTCCAGAACCCGAGCGCGCCGTCGCCGACGGCCAGGACCGGGGCGCGCATGCCCCGGCGTGCGCAGTCTCGCAACAGGCCAGCCCACGCCTCGGACGATTCCCGATAGCCGTCTGTCATGGCCACCAGTTCCTTGATGCCATCGGCGCGCACGCCGAGCACGACCAGGACGGCGGCCTTGGCCTGGTCCAGGCGTATCCGTAGGTGGATGCCATCAACCCAAATGTAGACGTAGTCGGTCCGGGACAAGTCGCGGTCCTGGAAGGCGGCGTGGTCTGCCTGCCACTGCGCGGTCAGCCGGGTGACCGTGGCCGGGGAGAGGCTGTGGTGGTCAGGCACGGACGCCACCATGGCCGATGTCGACCGCTGCTGGCAGTCCTTCCTTCGGCGTTTCGATGTCGAGCACACATTTCGCCTGTTCAAGCAGACGCTGGGCTGGACGAAGCCGCGGTTGCGGAGCTCGCAGGCGGCCGATCGCTGGACCTGGCTGTTGATCGTCCAATGCCGCGAAGTTAGGGGCCTGGAGCCGGTGTCAAGAGGGTGTGAAATGCGGCGGGGCCTCTGCTATCCAGGGGATCGACCAAGATCTTCCCGAAAGCAGAGGCCCTGTGGTCCAGTCTGTCATGGGCGGCACCAGCGATGTGTTCGCCCCCGGCCATCTCGGTGAGTTAACGCAGGTCGTGCCCCCGGAGTTGATTGACGCGGTTCTGGAGGAGACCGGAGCGCGGGAGCGACGGCTGCGATGTCTTCCCTCCCGGGTCGGCGTGTACTTCGTTCTGGCTTTGGGATTGTTCGAGCATCTCGGCGCCCGACTCGTGTGGACCAAGCTGGCCGCGGGGCTGACCGCCCGCGTCCCCGAGCCTTCCGAGAAGGCGCTTCGTGACCTGCGCCGCAGGATCGGCCCGGCTCCGGTCAAGCGGCTCTTCGAGGTGTTGGCGGGGCCGCTGGCCCAGCCGTCCACTCCTGGGGTGAGTTACCGACGCTGGCGGACGGTCGCCTTTGACGGGTGCAGCAGCCTGATCGTCCCCGACCACGAACGGAACTGGTCCTGGCTCGGCCGCCCCGCCAGCCGGCTCGGCCAGGCGGGATATCCCAGACTGATGCTGATGACACTGTGCGAGACCGGAACCCGCGGCCTGATCGCGGCAGCCTTCGGCCCCGTGGCCAGAGGCGAGACGTATTACGCACAGCAGCTGACTTCGAACTTGACCCCGGACATGCTGCTACTGGCTGACCGAGCCTTCCACACCAATGACCTGCTCGCACAGGCCGCCCGCCGCGGCGCACAATTCCTGGTGCGTTGCACCAGTCGTCGGCATCCGCCGACCCTGACGCTACTGCCCGACGGCTCCTACCTCACACGCATCGCTGGCCTCACCCTGCGCGTCATCGAAGCCGAGATCCGCACCCGCACCGTCGACGGCAGCACCTTCGGCGAGACCTACCGGCTGCTGACCACGCTCACCGACCACCGCACCGACCCCGCCCACCAGCTCGTCCGCCTGTACCACGAGCGCTGGGAGATCGAGTGCGCCTACCTGGCACTGCGTCACACACTCCTCAAGGGCCGCGTCCTGCGCTCGAAGGATCCTGCCGGACTCACCCAGGAATTATGGGGACTGCTCACCCTCTACCAGGCATTGCGATCCGTCATGGTCACGGCCGTGGAGACCCAGCCTGGCACCGACCCGGACCGCGCCGCCTTCATCATCGCCCTGGAGGCCGCCCGCGACACCATCGCCCTCACCGCCCACCCGACAGCGATCCCCGGACACGACGCCCAGGCGGACCTGGTCGGACACATCGGCACCCGTCTCCTGCACGCCTTACTCCCCAAACGCCGCCCGCGGACCTCCGCCCGCGTCGCGAAGCGCGGAATCTCGCGTTACCACACCTGGAACCGCGATCAACGTCCCCGCGGCAGCACCCCCATCGCTGCCATCGACATCACGGTCCAGGCACCCGTCCTCCCGACCGCACAGGATCCGGACCGCAAGGCATCCAGCCCCTGGGACCGGCTCTGCCAGATCCTTGCCGCGCACGCCAACCAACCCATGCACGCCCACGACCTCGCCGACCACATGGGGCTTACGGCACCCCAATCCCGCAAGAACCTCGCTTCTCAACTCTGCCTCTGGACCCGCCACAGCCGGCTAACCCGCACCGCGCCGAACACCTACAAGATCACGCTCCCCGACACCTTGACACCGGCTCCAGGCCCCTAACTTCGCGGCATTGGTTGATCGTCGTGCACACCCAGCTCCGGCTCGCCCGTCCGCTCGCCGTCGACCTACGGCGGCCCTGAGAGAAGGTGACCGAGCCGAACAAGCTCACGCCCGCTCGGGTCCGCCGGGGGTTCCGGAACCTGTGGACGAAGGCCGGCTCTCCGGCCGGTGCGCCGAAACCCTCTCGGCCCGGGCCTGGAAGGCCACGGGGCTCGAAGAACCACCGCCCGGCCACCCGTCACGACGTGGGTCGCGTCCTCGCCACCGGCGAGGTCTACAGCCGTCCCGCCCACCACAAGAAGGGCACCAAACCCCGACGCACCAGCGGTCTGGTGCTTGACAGTGAGGCAGCGAGCAGTAGGTGATACGACTGCAAGCGGCTTCGAGGGGGGTCTGTGGATCTTGGCTCTGTGATCATCGCGGTGGCAGGTGTGGCCGGAACATTGGGGGGATCGTTCCTCACCCAACGCGCCTCCGAACGGGCAAAACGTCGCGAGATAGAGCTGCTTCGGGACCAAGAGGAAGTCCGCGAGAACCTGCTCCTCCGACGCACTTGCTACATGGAACTCAACCGGGATGCACGCCAGTTCACCACAGCGCTCAACCGCCATCTGCACGTCATGCGAGCACGCAGTGTCGAGCAGACCGACAGCGAGGCACTCGATGAGGCAAAAGGAGCCCATCGCGACAGATACTCCGAAGCGCAGATGATCGCCCCCGACGAGGTGCTCGCACGCGCGAGTGAAGTCAATCAGGCCCTGAACAAGGTCTATGGCCAGGTAAAACGCCTTGAGCGACAAGAGCCCGAACCTGGGGAGACGGTGGCCACTGCTATCCAGGCCCAGGCAGAGATCTGGGACATGCTCCGGGCCATGAGGGCCGCGATGCGCCATGATCTCGGGGTGACCGCCCAAGAGTGACGACGCGCCGACGCATCGCACCACCCAGCTGGCCGAGCATCGAAGCAGACGTTAAATCACAAGCTGAGCCTGCCTCAGCCAACTATGCGGGGGCCTGCCGCGCGAGCGGCGGGCCCCCGCGCGTTGGTCGCTCCAGAAGCACCAGGGCGGCGCGGGGGCCCGGCCTCAACGACACCCGGAGGCGGAGTAACCGCTCTACGACCGCGCCCCGCGACAGCAGGTCCGGCAGCGCACCTCCGGCATACCGCCAGCCTCGCAGGCACAGCACCCCTCTCCGCGCAGCGCGCTTGCGATCACCGACTCACGCCACTTAGCATTACGGTCGTAATTTAACGACCTTGAGTCCTCACTGCCGACGACTCGGCCGACAGCTCTCCTGGTCAGGCCACACCACCAGCGCCTGGTCTCCCTTCGAGTTCACCCCTGCCCCACCGCCCGACCCGCACCCGACGGTCACCAAACCGGCCCGACCGCCTGACCTGCGGCTGACCGGGAACACCACCGGCGCAGTCGATCCGATGAGCACGCTTTTCCTACTTCACCAGGAACTCTCCATGAACCTCTCCACCAGCACCGCCCTTGTCACCGGAGCCAACCGGGGCTTCGGCCGGGCCCTCGCCGCCGAACTGCTCGGCCGCGGCGCCACCGTCTACGCCGGCGCCCGCAATCCCGGCCAGGTCGACCTGCCCGGTGCCAAGCCGATCCCGCTCGACATCACCGACCCAGCCTCCGTCGCGGCCGCCGCCGAGGCCACAGGCGATGTGACCGTCCTGATCAACAACGCGGGGTCGGCCACCGGCTCCGACCTGCTCGAAGCCAACCTGGACGACATCCGACTGGAGATGGACACCCACTACTTCGGGACCCTCTCGATGGCCCGGAGCTTCGCGCCGCAGATCGCAGCCAACGGCGGCGGGGCGATCCTGAACGTCCTGTCCGGCCTCTCCTGGGTCAGCTTCCCGGAGATCGGCGCCTACTGCGCCGCCAAGTCCGCGGAGTGGTCGCTCACCAATGCCCTGCGCGTGCAGCTCGCCGACCAGGGCATCCAAGTGGCCGGACTGCACGTCGGCTACATGGACACCGACATGGTCCGGGCAGTCGACGCAGCCAAGTCCGACCCCGCCGACATCGCCCGGATCGCAGTCGACGGCATCGCCGCCGGCGCCTACGAGATCCTCGCGGACAACGCCGCCCGCCAGGCGCAGGCCGCGCTGTCCGGGGGCGTCTCCGTGCTCTACCCGCAGCTCCCCTGAGGGGCAGCCGCCCAGGAATCCGCACAAGCCGTACGTACCGGTGCTCGGTGCCGCACGCCGAGCACCGGCATCCACACCCATTGGTCAATCGCCAGGCACGTCTGCCGAGGGAACGTCATGACACAGCACCGCAAGCAACCGGCTCGGCGCGGCAGCGCCGTCTGGGCCGTGGTCATCACCAGCATGGCCGGATTCATCACCGCGCTCGACAACCTGATCGTCACCACCGCCCTCCCCTCCATCCGCGAGGACCTCGGCGGCGGCCTCGAAGACCTCGAATGGACGGTGAGCGCCTACACCCTCACCTTCGCGGTCCTGCTCATGTTCGGCGCTTCCCTCGGCGACCGCTTCGGCCGCCGAAGACTGTTCGCTATTGGGCTCACGATCTTCACCCGCAGCCTCGGCCGCGGCCGCACTCGCCCCCGGGATGGGTGAACTGATCGCCGCCCGTGCGGCGCAGGGCGTCGGGGCCGCGATCGTGACGCCGCTGACCCTCACCCTGCTGGCGGCGGCCGTCCCCGCCGAACGGCGCGGCGTGGCCTTCGGTATCTGGGGCGCGGCCAGCGGCATCGCCGTCGCCACCGGACCGCTCATCGGCGGCACGCTCACCGAACATCTCTCCTGGCAGTGGATCTTCTGGGTGAACGTCCCGCTCGGCCTGGCGCTGATTCCGCTGGCCCTGCTGCGGCTGGGCGAGAGCCACGGCCCGAACCCGAGCCTCGACCTCGTCGGCACGGCCCTCGTCAGCGGCGGTCTGTTCGGCATCGTCTACGCCCTGGTGCGCGGCAATACCAACGGCTGGACCAGCACCCCGGTGCTCGGCGGCTTCTTCGCGGGTACGGCCCTGCTCGTCAGCTTCGTCCTCTACGAACTGCGCGCCAAGCACCCGATGCTGCCGATGCGTACCTTCCGCCAGCGCTCCTTCAGCGCCATCAACGCCGCCAGCCTGCTGATGTTCCTGGGGATGTTCGGGTCAATCTTCCTGCTCAGCCAGTACCTGCAGACCGTCGGCGGCTACTCACCAATGGAAGCCGGCGTGCGGATGCTGCCCTGGACCGCCATGCCCATGTTCGCCGGACCGCTGGCCGGGGCGCTGTCCGACCGCGTCGGCGGCGGTCCTGTCGTCACGGCAGGCATGGCCCTGAACGCGGTGGGCCTCGCGCTCTGGGCGCTGGCCGTCGAGCCGCAGGTGTCGTACACCTCTCTGCTGCCGGCGCTGATCGTCTGCGGAACCGGCATGGGCATGTTCTTCGCCCCCAGCGCGAACCTCGTCATGAGCACGGTCCGCCCGGAGGAGCAGGGCATCGCCTCCGGCGCCAACAACGCGATCCGCGAGGTCGGCGGCGCCATCGGCGTCGCGTCGCTGGCAGCGGTCTTCTCCGCCCAGGGCGGCTACGGGTCCGCCTCGCTGTTCGTGGACGGGCTGGTCCCGGCGCTCTGGGTCGGGGCCGGTGCGGTCGCCCTGGCGGCGGCCCTGGCGTTGCTGATGCCCCGGCAGCGCAAGGCCGATAGCCCGGCTGCCGGCCTTGCCGCGGGGGATGCTCCGGCCGGCGTCCCGGTCGCGACCTGAGGCCCGTTCCGAGGGGCGGCCCAGGCCGGTGTGGTTGGGCCCGCCCCCTCGGCCTGTCCTGCCTTCCAGGCTCATTAGCCATACGGTGACATCACACCGTGGTCGAGGCCCGTCGGACGGCTCGACTGGTCCGCCAGCGCTCGCATGACCGGAGGGGCGCCGATTCCGTCACCGTGTCGGGGCCATTGGTTCGTCCCGCCGGCCAAGAAGGCCCGTAGATGCACCAGCAGCGCCTCCGGCTGCTCCTCCGGGATGAAGTGGCCGCATTCCGGGATCTCGGCACCGGTGACATCGTCCGCGTAGGCACGCCAGATCTCCAGCGTGAGCAGGCGGGCCGGGAGTCCTGCGGAACCCCACACTGCCAGCACCGGCATGGTGAGGCGGCGGCCTTCGGCGGCGTCGATGTCGTCGAGCGCGATGTCCTGCTCCATGGCCCGGTAGTCGTCGAAGCTTGCGCGCATGGCACCCGGGCGGGAGAACGCACGGACATAGCCGTCGACCGCTTCGGGTGTCAGCCCGTGGCGGTTGTAGGTCCAGCGCTCGAAGAAGTACTCAAGATACCCACGGATGTCGTGCCCCACGTGGCTTCGTTCACTTCTTAGGACAGCGTTTGTCGATGAGTTTGGGCAGCGCTTGGTGGTCAAGCCGCCGACTGATGTTCACGAGTTTTGACAGCACTGGGCTCCGTCGAGGTCTGACAGGCCCGCAGAGTGCTGTCAGCGGCTGGGGCTAGGGTCCCTGGTGTGAGTGACTACTACGACCTGTTCCTGGCGGTGGACCTGCCGCCGGACCTGCCCGAGCCGGTGCTTTTGGAACTGAGGTGGCTCCTGGGGCAGGCGGACATGCCGACAGAGTTGAAGTCGACCGACTGGGAGTCATGGGGCGGTCCCTGGCAGGCCTTCGACGGTGGCTCGGCGAGCCACTCGTTCGACGGGGCCGATGTCTCCCTGCTGGTCCGTGCCATGGACAGGCCGAACCTGGACGGCAGCGAACCGTGGGCCCTGACCGTCCGGGCGTGCGTCCACGAGGACGACTTCGGGGTGACGATGGACGTCGTCGGGTGGCTTCTTCGACACGCGACGACGCAAGGGTGGGTCGGGTTCGTCCGTGACTCCGGCCTGGGCCAGGTCCGACATCTCGTGCGCCACGAGGGTGGCTTCGATCTTGTCGATGTCCGCCCGGTCGGCCAGCAGAAGCGTGTTCCCTGGTCATCGCGGTAGCCCGTCTCCAAGCGGGGCATGCGGAACGACTGGAAAGGTCAGCTGGCGGTGACCTTCGACATCTGCGGCATGACCAGGGCCTTTCACCAGGAGCATCTCGATGCTGCCCTGGCAAGTAGCCCGGTGCTGTCAAAACTCGCGAACATCACCCGACGGTGGATCGGGGTGCCTCCCAAACTCGTGAACAACTGACGTCACGACTCGTGAACAAAGCCATGCCCCACGAGACGCTCGGGCAGATCGGGTTGCATCTGGAACAGCCAGCGCCAGTACCCGGAAGCGAGTGAGGCGTCCATGCGGCGGAACATCTCCCGGGTGGGCACCACGTCGAGCACAGCCAGCCGCTCCACCTGCTCAGGGCGGTCCAGCGCCCAGCGGTGCGCCACGCGGGCGCCGCGGTCGTGACCCACAACCACGGCCTTTTCGAAGCCGAGTGCCTCGACGAGGCCAGCCATGTCGGCGGCCATCCGCCGCTTGTCGTAACCGGTCGCGGGCTTATCGCTCAGGCCGTAGCCACACAGGTCGGGTGCCACAACGGTGTGGTCGGCGGCGAGATCCGCCAGCACCGGCCGCCAGCAGTCGGAGGTCTGCGGCCAGCCGTGGAGCAGAACGAGCAGAGGGCCGGATCCCGCTCGGACGTAGTGCAGGCGGACCCCGTCCACCTGCGTCACTCCGGTGGTTACTGGTGGCCGTCCCATGGATGCGCCTCCTTGGCACGGACTAACCCTCTTAGAGGGTTAAGCTAGCGTGCAGAACGGAGGCGTGGCAACGGACGATATGTGGATGTGGGACGGCGGGCGGGCCTGCCTGGACCTCATCAACACCCTCCGCAGCCGGTGGCGGACCACGCCTGAGGAGACGCTCCGGAATTCGGGCGAACTGATCCTCTGGCTTCAGGAGGCCGGTCTGCTCACGCCGGGCGCCCCGGACCCCGCCGATGCCGCCGTCCTGGCGTCGGGCCGACGGCTGCGCGAGGCGGTCGACCGGGCCGTGCTCGCGGTCGCCGACGGTCGGCTGCCTCATCCGCCGACGTCAAGCTGCTCAACCGATCGGCAGCGGAGGCCCCCGGACGGCCCTGCAAATCGCCGTCACGGACGGACGCCCGGAGCCCGCCGGCACCACGAGCCTCGCCGCCGACCCCACGGCCGCGTCGGCACTCGTCGCCCAGGACGCCGTCGATCTGCTCCTGTCCGCCGAGACCCGGCGCGCACGCATCTGCGGCGCGGACACGCGCGCCCTGCGCTTCCTGGACCGCTCCCCCGCCCACAACCGCCGCTGGTGCTCCATGTCCCGCTGCGGCAAGCGCGCCAGGGTCCGCCTCCACCAGGCCCGAGCCAGACAGAGTGAGGCCCCCCGGAAGGCTGAAACCACGTAGTACTTCTTGCCGCGAAGGCGGCGCCCCTCCCGGCCGGGAGGGGCGCCGCCTTCGCGTGCGGCCGGTGAGGATTTCGCGCCGATCGCCTGACGCAACCGCGCTCAGCTCACTCGGCGGGCTTCATACGAAATGCAGGGCCGGGGACACTCTCGATGTCTTCCGCCTGCACGGAGTGGCCTCGTTCGCAGCGCACCTGGACGTCGACGTGCGCGCCGCATGCGCGGTGTCGCGCCAGTACAGCGGGCCCCTCCGGGTCGGCGCGGTATCGGTCGCCCCACTGCAGGAGCCCCATCACGGCTGGGACCAGATCCATACCCTTGGGGGTGATCACGTACTTCGGCCGACTCCGCGAGCCAGGCTCCTTGTAGGTCTCGGTGGCCAGGATCCCTTCCTCCACGAGCATCCGGAGCCGTGTCGCGAGAAGGTTGCGAGGACAGCCGAGGACGCGTTCGAAGTCACTGAAGCGGGACGAGCCGTACCAGACCTCGCGGAGGATCAGGATCGTCCACTTCTCACCCACGACCTCAAGGGTCCGCGCGATCGAGCAGTTCGACACGTCCCGGTCGAGACGGGGGTCCATGCCGGCGTCCTGAAGTGCTTCGGTCCACGCATCCATGTGGGTGATTCTAACCTTATCTGAGTTTACTTTTCCATACTCAGCCAGTAACGTCATGACCGTACATCGACCCGGCCGCACACGCGAAGCGGGCCTCGCGGACGTCAACGTCGCCCCCAGGTCCACCCGCCGCTCGAAGGAGAGCATTCCTTCACCCTGGGCGCGGGACGCATACCCGAGGCTGACCCGGCCATCCAGCAAATGAGCCAGTGGCTCCGCCAGCACCTCGGCACCTGAGTAGAAGAACTGCCTGAACAACCACATCGACCACCAAGAAAACCACCGAGAAGATCACACAGAAGGGCGGCTGACATGAAGGCCTTCGTCGTCGAGAAGTACGGCAAGGACGGCGCGCGCGCCGCAGAGGTACCTGAGCCCACCGTCGGGGACCGCGACGTCCTGGTCAGAGTGAGCGCGGCCAGCATCAACCCGCTGGACAAAATGGTCCGCAACGGGGAATTCAAGCAGCTCCTGAAGTACAAGCTTCCGTTTGCACTCGGCCACGACGTGGCCGGCGTCGTGACGCGGGTCGGCTCCGCGGTATACGGCTTCAAAGTCGGCGACGAGGTCTACGCCCGTCCGCGGGACCTGCGGATCGGAGGCTTCGCGGAGTTCATCTCGATCGACCAGGACGATGTCGCGCCCAAGCCGGCCTCGCTCAACCTCCAAGAGGCAGCCGCGGTGCCGCTGGTGGCCTTGGCCGCCTGGCAGATCCTCGTCGACCGTGCCCGCGTGAAGCCGGGTCAGAAGGTGCTCATCCACGCCGGTGCCGGTGGCCTCGGGTCGACGGTCATCCAGCTCGCCAAGCACCTCGGCGCCACGGTAGCGACGACGACGGACACCGACACCGAGAAGTTGGTCAGGAGCCTGGGCGCCGATGTCGTCGTCGACTACACCAAGGAAGACTTCTCGAAGGTGTTGTCCGGCTACGACCTGGTGCTGGACTCCCTGGGCGGGGCGAACCTCGAGAAGTCTCTGACGGTGCTGAAGCCCGGCGGCCTGGCCGTCGGTGTCGTCGGCCCGCCGGACGCCGGGTTCGCCAAGCAGATCGGCGCCCCCTCGTTCATGGGTACCGTCATGAACACGCTCAGCCGCAAGATCCGCAAGCAGGCCAAGACGCTGAGCGTGCGCTACCAGTTCTTCTTCATGCAGGCCAACGGCTCCCAGCTGCGCAAGCTGAGCGCCCTCTACGACAGCGGGAAGCTCCGCCCGGTCATCGACAGGACGTTCCCGTTCGACCAGACCCTCGAGGCGATGGCGTACGTCGAGCAGGGGCGCACCAAGGCCGGCAAGGTCGTGGTCTCGATGGTGCCCGACAGCGACTGAGATCAGGCCGGCCGCAGGCCTTCCGCCCGGCGCGGTCACCGAAGGAGGCGACGACGCCGTCGGCGATCCTATGGCGACCACTTTCACGGAGGGTCGCTGCTGTAGGCATCTCGGTGCCATCCGTGACGTCATACGCTCGCGGCACAGCGCGCCACGCGGCTCAACGTCAACCTGAGCCATGGTCAAGGCCCTACATCCGTTGCGCGTCGGGGTTGATCACAGCCGCCGAGCCACCACCCCTGCGTGGGCCCGCCCAGATCGAAGTTGCCCCTGAGGTGAGCCCAGTGTCCGTCCTCCCGTGCCACAATGCACCGGTACCGCCCCTGCCCGCGCAGGTCGTGCAGGCAAGCTACCCCCGTGGCACGACGACGACACGGGCACACAATCGGACGGACGGACTGTGGACAGACGGGGATTTCGCCGCGCGGCCGGCCGGGAGAGCGCAAGCCGGCGACGAGACGGTCAGTGGCGAGACCACCCTCGCCGCGTCGGGCGAGACAGTATCGACAGCTCGCAGGGCTCGACGCTCATGACGTGACACGGCGCTGACCAACGGCGCCCGCTACTCCCGCTTAGAGTCCGAGGACGATCTCGCCGCCTCCGTGGTCGCCGACCAGCGGCACCAAGCGACGGTCGCTCTTCCGCGGCCATGCTCGACGAGATCGGACGCTGCACGGACGCAACCAGACAGGCTTACACCGACGGCGTGCCGGCTGTCATGGGCGGCAACGCCGCCCGCATGGCTCCCGAGGATTCGCCGCGGTACGCATGAGGGCGCTCAGCGTCCTCCCGGTCCCCGCCCAACGTCTGCCGCGGCAGTCTGCGGAGCTCGACGCTCCCACGTATCTCGTGGTCGTGTGCCCCTCCTGCACGAACGGCCCTATACGTCATGGTTGATCGAATAACGCGCCGAGTTCGGCAGGGTCCGCCTCGCTCCGGTCAGCTTCCTCTCGCACCTGATCCGCGATGACCATCCGTTGAAGAGAGTCTTCGCTCAGGCATGAGTACCGGGGGACGGCGATGTCCTGCGCATGGCGGAAATGCTCAGGCCAGCAGCGTTCGTCCGCCGCGCGACGCACGTTGCCAGGTGGGGCTGCGGTCCTTGTCGACCAGAGCCGCACGGACGCCCTCCAGGGGTTGAGGGCGACGTCCACGGGGTCGCCGGGGTTGTCGGCAAGGGCATCCCCGACCGCGTCGAGCCTGTCCGCGGGGACGAAGTGCGTGGCCAGTCCCGCATACAGGGCGTCGGCCGCGTCAAGCGGGGCCCGGCCAGTCCCGGGTGCATGCCGATCGCACCGGGCAGCCTCGACAGAAAGAAACTGGCCCAGGCATCCGGAAGGAACCCGATCCCGCCGAACTCGTGGTCGTTGACCAACTGCAAGGCCTCGGTGAACGACTGCGCCCGAACCATGGCGAGCACCGGGCCGAAGATCTCCTCGCGGTAGATCCGCATGTCCGGGCTGACGTGGTCGAACAGCGAACCGCCAAAGAAGAATCCGCCTCCACGCATCCATGAAGTGATTCCAACCTAACCTGAGTTTACTTTCATATACTCAGCGAGTAGCGTCATGACCAGCACATCCACCCGGCCGTACACAAGAAGCGGACCGGCACCGACCCGTGAAGGAGCGCCACCATGGGAGCAAGCCCAGAGGCACAGCAGTTCGCGCAGTTCCTCGAGAGCGTGAGCGCGAGGTCGTCGACACCAGGCCTCGACCTGGCCGTCATCCGCGACATCGTCGAGACGAACCACCGGGCCTCGGCCGAACCGGAAGGTGTCACCTACGCCGAAGTCGACACAGACGGCGTCCCCGCCCTCTGGTGCATCCCCGAAGACGCCCACCCCGACCGTGCACTCCTCCACTTCCACTTCGGCGGGTCGGTCACCGCCTCCATGCACTCGGACCGCAAGGCCGCCGGCCATATTGCCAAGGCGGCCGGCGCCCGCTCCCTCGTCGTCAACTTCCGCCTGGCACCCGAACACCCCCACCCTGCACAGCTCGACGATGCCGAGACCGCCTACCGATGGCTGCTCTCCCAGGGCTACGAGCCGCGGAACATCGGCAGCACGGGCCACTCGATCGGCGGCACCCTTGCCGTGATGCTGCCGCTGCGCCTGCTCGCCAAGGGCGAGGCGACCCCAGGCGCGATCGCCAGCGTCTCCCCGTGGACCGACCTCACCCTGCAGAACGCCGCGGTCGACAAGAACGAAGAGAACGACAAGATGCTCAGCAGGAACACGCTCGAGCTGTTCCGAGGAGCCTGGCTGCAGGAGCCCGGAGTGGACTTCGCCGACCCGCAGATCAGCCTCGTGAACGCCGATCTGACCGGCCTGCCGCCCACGATCGTCCACTACGGCGAGTACGAGACCCTCGCCGACGACGGCGCCCAGCTCGGCCTCCGACTCGCGGACTTCAACGTCACCTCCCAGGTACACCCTCTGCCCGAAGGACAGCATTCGTTCGTCCTGGGCGCGGGACGCGTACCCGAGGTCGACCAGGCCATCCAGCAGATGGGCCAGTGGCTCCGTCGGCATCTCGGCGCGTGAGCGGAACCAAAATCTGAAGGCGGGGCCTGCTGCACCACCGCGATGCCGGTGACCAGGCCGCTGGTCTCCGGCATCCTGCTCGACCATGTCGGCCTACATGCGGTACTTGTGTCCGGCACCGTTCTGCACCCCGCCACACGCCTGCCCCTCGATGCCACAAAGGAGTGCGCGATGGGAACGTACGAGGATGTCTTCCGCGCCAGTACCGAAGACTCGGAGAGCTTCTGGCTGAAGGCGGCCGAGGGCATCGACTGGGATGTCACCCCGCAACGCGCCCTGGACTCCTCGGGCGCACCCTTCTACCGCTGGTTTCCCGACGGGCGGCTCAACGTCTGTTTCAACGCGGTCGACCGGCATGTCGAAGCCGGCCGCGGCGAACAGCGCGCGCTCATCTATGACTCACCCGTGACCGGCACCAGGCGCACCTACACCTACGCGCAGCTGAGGAACGAGGTGGCGGCCTTCGCCGGAGCACTCGCGCAGCTCGGCGTGGGGCACGGCGATCGTGTGGTCATCTACATGCCGATGGTCCCAGAGGCCGTGATCGCGATGCTGGCGTGCGCACGTATCGGCGCGGTGCACTCGGTCGTCTTCGGCGGGTTCGCCCCGCGCGAACTCGCCCTCCGCATCGACGACGCGGCTCCCAAGGTGGTCGTCTCCGCCTCGTGCGGCATCGAGGGCAAGCGTGTTCTCGCGTACAAGCCCCTGCTCGACCGGGCGATCGAACTCGCGGCTCACAGGCCGGAAAAGAGTGTGATCCTGCAACGCCCGCAGAACCTGGCCGAGTTGGGGCCGGACGATCTCGACTGGGGCGACCTGGTCGCCGCCGCACCGCCGACCGACTGCGTTCCCGTCCCCGCCACGGATCCCCTCTACATCCTCTACACCTCCGGAACGACCGGAAAACCCAAGGGAGTTGTGCGTGACTGCGGCGGCTACGCGGTCGCCCTCCACTGGTCGATGGGAGCCGTCTACGACGTGGGCCCGGGCGAGACGATGTTCACCGGCTCCGATGTCGGCTGGGTCGTGGGGCACTCGTACATCGTCTACGCGCCGTTGCTGGTCGGCGCCACGACAGTCCTGTACGAAGGCAAGCCGGTGGGTACCCCGGACGCGGGCCAGTTCTGGCGTGTTGCCGCCGAGTACGGGGTCAAGACCATGTTCACGGCACCTACCGCATTCCGGGCCATCCGCAAGGAGGACCCGCAGGGAACGCTCACCGCCGGCTACGACCTGACCGGCCTGCGCCACCTCTTCCTCGCCGGCGAG
>NZ_MUNE01001000.1:0-165 GCF_002154605.1 Streptomyces milbemycinicus
CCCGGAGAACTGTACACGACGCTTCGGGGGCCATCAACCACGTGGTCCTGCGTACCGGAGGGGCGTAGGGTCTGGGGCCATGACGAACCATGCGTTGCGCACTCACCAGTGGTGGCCCGCCTGACCGGCGGCCCACTATCGCGCATCGCATCCACACGGCCGCCG
>NZ_MUNE01001000.1:230-537 GCF_002154605.1 Streptomyces milbemycinicus
GCCGCGGATCTTCAGTGGGATCCAGCCCACGGGCCATCTGACGCTCGGGAACTACCTCGGGGCCGTACGGCGGTGGGTCCAGGAGGACCAGCACAATGCCGACGCCGTCTTCTGCGTCGTCGATCTGCATGCCCTCACCGTGGAGCACGACCCGGCCCGGATGCGGCGGCTCACCCGGCAGGCGGCCACGCTGATGCTGGCAGCCGGGCTCGACCCGGATCGTTGCACGGTGTTTGTGCAGAGCCATGTGGACGAGCACGCACGGCTGTCATATCTGATGGAGTGCACCGCCGCGGACGGTGAGATG
>NZ_MUNE01001000.1:587-1047 GCF_002154605.1 Streptomyces milbemycinicus
AGGATGACGCGGCCGCAGGTCGCCGCCCGCGTGATGAATCTGCAGGACCCGACCTCGAAGATGGGCAAGTCGCACGCCGAGGCGGCGGGCATCGTCTATCTCCTCGACGAGGAGGACGTGGTCCGTAAGAAGGTGATGCGGGCGGTGACGGACAGTGGGAGCGAGGTCGCGTACGACCGGGAGGCGCAGCCCGGAGTGGCCAATCTGCTGGAGGTGCTCGCGGCCTGTACCGGCGGCGGGACGCCGGAGGAGCTGGCCGGTGAGTACTCCTCGTACGGGGCGCTGAAGAAGGACACGGCCGAGGCGGTGGTGGAGGCGTTGCGGCCGATCCGGGCCCGGCACGCGCAGCTGTGTGCCGACCCGTCCTATGTGGACGGAGTGCTGCGGGCGGGGGCGGAGCGGGCGCGGGGGCTGGCCCGGCCGCGGGTGAACGCCGCCTACGAGGCGGTGGGGCTGCTGC
>NZ_MUNE01001001.1 GCF_002154605.1 Streptomyces milbemycinicus
GCGCGCAACTCGGCGACCAGCCGCATCCGGTCGCCGGATGGCAACCCCCGCTGCTGTGCCAGATCGCCGACACGGCTCAGATAGTCGTAGACGAGCTGTTCGCTCTCGATCCCCACCAAGACCCCTGACAATGCGCACCGCTGGCGTATCAGATCGTTCCGACGGTACCGCGCCGGACCAGCGGCCCGCCGCACCCCCGGCTCGTCATCACCCCCCGGTATCGTGGATCGAATGACCAGCTCGCGGAATCGGGAGGCATACGTGCCTGCAGAGACCGGCCCACGGGACAGCGGCCGCGGAGCGCCGCGCACGCTCGCCGAAGAGCTGCGCACCCGCCCCGACGACGCCCTCGCCGCCCTTCTGCGCGCCCGCCCCGACCTGCTGTCCCCCGTGCCGAACGACCTCACCCAGCTCGCCACCCGGGCCGGCACCCGCGCCTCGGTCGTACGGGCGGTGGAGCGGCTGGACCGGTTCGCGCTGCAGACCGCGGAGGCGCTGGCGGTCGCG
>NZ_MUNE01001002.1 GCF_002154605.1 Streptomyces milbemycinicus
AGCGCCCAGTGGGGCGTCCAGGTGGGCGACGTCACGACGTCCTCGGGCCTGGTGTGGGTCCGCTCGGACCGTCCGGCCCGGATGGTCGTCGAGACGTCCGCGACCGAGTCGTTCGCGAAGGCGCGGCGCTGGCGGGGCCCGGTGCTGGGCGCCGGCAGCGACTTCACCGGCACCACCGCGCTGCACGGGCTGCCGCCGGGCGCCCAGGTGCACTACCGGGTGCTGCTCGCCGACCCGGACGACCCGCGCCGCACCGGCGAGCCGGTGTACGGGACGTTCCGTACCGCGCCGGCCCGCCGCCAGGGGCTGCGGTTCGTGTGGTCGGGCGACCTGGCGGGACAGGGCTGGGGCATCAACCCGGACCTCGGCGGCTACCGGATCTTCGAGGAGATGCGCCGGCTGGACCCGGACTTCTTCCTGTGCAGCGGGGACAACATCTACGCCGACGGCCCGATGACGCAGAGCGTGACGCTGCCCGACGGCCGCACCTGGCGGAACATCACCACGGAGGAGAAGTCCAAGGTCGCCGAGACGCTGGCGGAGTACCGGGGCAACTTCCGGTACAACCTCCTCGACGCCAATCTCCGCCGCTTCAACGCCCAGGTGCCCACCATCGTCCA
>NZ_MUNE01001003.1 GCF_002154605.1 Streptomyces milbemycinicus
GCGGCTGCAGCCGCTGCTGGCCGAGGCCGGATACGGCGACGTGGTCGTCCGCCCGCGGACCGTCTACGCCGACCGGACCCGCCCGGCCCTGGTGGACGGCTTCACCCGTAACACCTTTATCGCCATGGTCGAGTCCGTCCGCGACGACGCGCTGGCCGCGGGTCTGACCAACCGGAGCGACTGGGACCGGGGCATCGCCGATCTGCACCGGACGGCGGGCGACGGCGGGACGTTTCACTACACGTTCTTCAAGGGGGTGGCCGTGAGGAGCTGATCTCCCCCGCCCCTTACGGCGGCATCGGCGTCGGTGCCGGCGCGGCGGCGGGCGTAGAGCCGGATCAGGGCGTGGTAGCGGTAGTGGCCCGGGGCGGGTGACTCCAGGAGGCCGCTGTCGACGAGGGAATCCAGCAGGGGTTCGACGTCCGGGTCGTGCCGGTCGCGGCCGAGCAGCTCGGCGGCCACGGGCAGGGACAGGTCGGGGCCGTCAGCGAGCGCCAGCAGGCGGAAGGCGCGTGCCTGGTCGGGTCTCAGGCGGCGGTACGCGGAGGCGAAGCAGGAGGCAACGGTGAGGTCGCCGATCCGCAGCTCGTCCAGTCGGCCGCGCTCGTCGGCCAGCCGGGCGGCCAGGGCGGAGACGGTCCAGGCGGGGCGGGCGGACAGGCGGGCCGCGGCGATACGGATGGCCAGCGGGAGGAAACCGCAGGCGGCGACGGTCTCGCGGCAGGCCGCGGGTTCGGCCTCGGCGCGCTCCTCGCCGATGGCGCGGGTGAACAGGGTGAGGGCTTCCTCCGGGGTCATGACGTCCAGGTCCAGCGGACGGGCGCCGTCGAGGTCGGCGAGCCGGGCGCTGGACCTGGACGTCATGA
>NZ_MUNE01001004.1 GCF_002154605.1 Streptomyces milbemycinicus
CCGAGGAGTCCGGGCTGCCCGTGGACGTGGTCTCGGTGGTGCACGGCTTCCAGGCGGGCATCGAACTGGTCAAGCACCCGCTGATCGCCGCCGCCGGCTTCACCGGCTCGATCCGCGGCGGNNTCGGCGCGGGCCTGGGCGGATCGATGACGCTGGGCATGGGCCAGTTCTGCACCAAGCCCGGCTTTGTGCTGGCCCCGGCGGGCGAGGCGGGCGACCGGCTGGTGAAGTCCCTCACCGACGCGGTCAGCAACAGCGAGGCCGGTGTGCTGCTGGACCACCGGATGCGCGACAACTTCGTCGCCGGGGTCAAGGAGCGGGCCGAACTCCCCGAGGTGGACGCCCCGGTCACCCCCGGCTCCGGCGNNNNAGGCCGAGGGCGAAGGCAGCGAGGGCCGGGCCTCCGAGCTGCTGGCCGAGCTCACCCCGCTTGCCGGCCGCGTCCTGGTCAACGGCTGGCCGACCGGCGTCGCCGTCGCCCCGGCCCAGCACCACGGCGGCCCGTACCCGGCGACCACCTCCACCTCCACCTCGGTCGGCGGCACCGCCATCGAGCGCTGGCTGCGGCCGCGCTGCTGCCGCCGGAGCTGCGCGACGAGAACCCGCTGGGGCTGCCCCGCCGGGTGAACGGGCGCCGGGAGGCCTGACGACACCTGGGTGCGACGCCGCGGGCGGGACCGGCCGGTCCCGCCCGCGGCGTTTGTGTTCACGGGAGCGCGGTGGGCTCAGCCGTCGGCCGTCCCGTCCCCCGCTCCGTCCGCTGTTCCTTCCGCACCCGTATCCGCACCCGTATCCGCATCCGCATCCGCCGCGCCCTCCGACGCGCCGTCTGATGCCCCCTCCGACGTCCAGGCGCGCAGCGCGCGGGCGATATGCCGCAGCGGAACCCCCGGGCCCGCGATATCGCGCATCAGCGCCAGCACCTCGGAGCCCTTGACGTCCTGGGCGACGGACAGGCCGTTTATCGTCAGCACCGCCCGGGTCGCGGCCCATGCGGCGTCGGCCTGGGAGTGTTCGAGCCAGGGATGGCGCAGCAGCGTGTCGAGGACGGCGGCCGCCTTGAGATGGGCGCCCCAGTACACGTCCTGATTCAGCATGTTCGCGCCGTGCCGGTGGATGGCCGCCAGCGGCACCCCGTAGTCGTCTATCGCGGGCGAACCGGGGATGTCCGCGGTCGCCTGGAGCAGGGTGGGGAAGTCGATGGGAAACCCCGGGGACCGGGTCAACAGGCGTCCTTCAGGCGCGTGGCCGGGTCGAACCCCATCTCCCTGCTCGTGCTGCGCGGACGCGCCGCAAGCTCCTCGTTGAGCTCCTTGAACTCGCCCCGCCAGCGCTGCAGCGAATCCCGGAACGCGGCCAGGAAGGCCTCCCGCGTCTCGTCCCGGTCCAGCGCGAGCTGCGCCCGCCCGTACGCCTGGAGCGTCATGCCGACGGCCGCCGCACGGCGCCGGATCTCCTCGTGTTCTTCTTCGGTGAGCCGGAGGATGAGGTTGGCCATGCGGGGAGACAATCACCCCGAATCAGGTGATCGCAATCCCCGTGGGGAATGAACCAGTGCGCCTCGTGGTTGACTCGCCGACACTGTGACACCCCCTCCGGCGCTGCTGCTTCCTGTGCACGGCGACCGGCGACTGATCGGAAAAAGCGAGCCCCATGCGTGTAGAGATCTGGTCCGACATCGTCTGTCCCTGGTGCTACATCGGAAAGGCCCGCTTCGAGCAGGGCCTGGCCGCCTTCGACCACCGGGACCAGGTCGAGGTGGTGCACCGCTCCTTCGAGCTCGACCCCGACCACCCCAAGGGCGACACCGTGCCGGTGCTCGACATGCTCGCGACCAAGTACCGCGTCCCGCGCGAACAGGCCCAGGCCATGGAGGCCCGGGTCGCGGAGGCCGCCGCCGAAGCCGGGCTCGGCTACCGCGCAGGCCGCGACCACGGCAACACCTTCGACGTCCACCGGCTGCTGCACCTCGCCAAGGCCCGCGGGCGCCAAGGCGAACTGCTCGACCGGCTCTACGCCGCGAACTTCGCCGAAGAGCGGTCCCTCTTCGACCCCGAGACGCTGCTCTCCGCCGCCGCAGAGGCCGGGCTCGACCCCGCCGAGGCCCGTACGGTGCTCGACGACGAGACCGCGTACGCCGAGGACGTACGGGCCGACGAGAGCGAGGCCGCCGCGCTGGGCGCCAGCTCCGTGCCCTTCTTTGTCCTCGACCGCCGCTTCGGCGTCTCGGGCGGCCAACCGGCTGAGATCTTCACCCAGGCGCTGCACCAGGCCTGGGAAGCGTCGCAGGTCAGCGGGGACAAGTAAGGGCTGCTTGGGGATACGCTTCAGACATCGGCGATGGACGCGGGGGTGGGCGCCTCCCATAGTGGGTGGATGGAGCCCCTGGGAGGCGCGGAATTCGCGCCGCAGACGACGTATCTCAACACCTCCTCCACCGGTCTGATCCCCGCCCGAACCGTGGCCGCCATGAAAGAGGCCCTTGACGCCGCCGCGGGCGGAGGGCCCGCCGCCGACCTGGCCTGGGAAGCGGTGGAGGAGGCGCGCGCCGCCTTCGCCCGGCTGACCGGGGTGCCGGCCCGGCGGGTCGCGGCGGGCGGCTCGGTCGCCGTATACGCCGCGCTGGTGGCGGCCTCACTGCCCTCCGGCGCCGAAGTCCTCGTCGCCGAGGGCGACTTCAGCTCCCTGGTGAACCCCTTCACCATGCGCCGCGACCTCAAGCCGCGCGCCGTCCCGCTGGAGGCCCTGGCGGACGCGGTGCGCCCCGGCACCGCCCTGGTCGCCGTCAGCGCCGTGCAGTCGGCGGACGGCCGGATCGCCGACCTGGACGCCATCCGGGCGGCGGCCCGCGCCCACGGCGCCCGGCTTCTGGCCGACAGCAGCCAGGGCCTCGGCTGGCTGCCGCTGAACGCCGACGACGCCGACTACACCGTATGCGTCGGCTTCAAATGGCTCATGTGCCCGCGCGGCGTCACCTTCCTGACCGTGCCCGAGGACTTCGGCGGGCTCACCCCGGTCTTCGCCGGCTGGGCGGCCGGCGAGAAGCCCTGGGACAGCTGCTACGGGCCGGTCGAGGAACTGGCGCACTCCGCCCGCCGCTTCGACCAGAGCCCCAGCCTCCTGTCGTACGTGGGCGCCGCGCGCTCCCTCGCGCTCGTCGAGGAGCTGGGCACCGCGGCCATCGGCGCCCACGACCGCGCACTCGCCGACCGCTTCCGGGCCGGGCTCACCGGGCTGGGGCACCGCTGCGTGGCCGCCCCGGGCTCGGCGATCGTGTCCGTGCCGGGGCTCGGCCACGCCGCGCCCCGCCTCGCCGAGGCCGGCGTCTCCGTCTCGGCGCGCGCGGGAAACCTTCGCGCCTCGTTCCACCTCTACAACACCGAGGCGGATGTGGACCGGCTGCTGAACGTGCTCTCCGGCCTCTCGGGCGGGGCGTAGCGGCCGCGACCGGTGAACCTTTCCCCTACCTGCCCCGGCCAGGGTCAGCGCACGGGCGTGAAGTCCCGCGCCCCGATGAACTCCGGCCGCCGGACCGGCGCCGCGAAGGGCTCGACCGCCGCGTTCTCCACGCTGTTGAAGACGATGAAGACATTGCTGCGCGGGTACGGGGTGATGTTGTCGCCCGACCCGTGCATGCAGTTGCAGTCGAACCAGGTCGCGGATCCGGCCTTGCCGGTGAACAGCCTGATCCCATGCGCGTCGGCGAGCTTGGTCAGCGACTCGTCCGACGGGGTGCCCGCGTCCTGCATCTGCAGCGACTTCTTGTAGTTGTCCTTCGGGGTCGCCCCCGCGCAGCCGAGGAAGGTGCGGTGCGAGCCCGGCATGATCATCAGGCCGCCGTTGGTGTCGTAGTTCTCGGTCAGCGCGATGGACACCGACACCGTGCGCATATTCGGCAGCCCGTCCTCGGCGTGCCAGGTCTCGAAGTCCGAGTGCCAGTAGAAGCCCGAGGCGCCGAAGCCCGGCTTGACGTTGATCCGGCTCTGGTGGACGTACACATCCGAACCGAGGATCTGGCGGGCCCGGCCCACGACGCGCGGGTCGCGGACCAGGCTCGCGAAGACCTCGCTGATCCGGTGCACCTCGAACACCGACCGTACGTCCTGCGACGTGGGCTCGATGATCGAGCGCTCGTCGGCCCGCACCTTCGGGTCGGCGATCAGCCGGTCGAGCTCGGCGCGGTAGACCGCGACCTCATCCGGAGCGATCAGCTGCTCGATCGCCAGGAAGCCGTCGCGTTCGAAGCCGCTCAGCTCGGCCGGCCGCAGCGGCCCTGGGGTCCCGGGATCGGACCACACCACCGGGTCCACGCGTGGGGTGACCGTCTCGGAGCTTGCGCGGGTCGGGTACAGGTCAGCGACCGTGGTCATCTGGATCAGGCCTCCTCCGGCTCGGTGATCAGGGGGTATACGCCGTTCTCGTCGTGGTCCTCCCGTCCGGTGATCGGCGGGTTGAAGACGCAGACACAGCGGAAGTCGGTCTTGGGACGCAGGGTGTGCTTCTCATGCCCGTCCAGCAGATACATGGTGCCGGGGGTGATCCAGTGCTTCTCGCCGGTCTCGTCGTTGGTGAGCTCGGCCTCGCCCTCGACGCACAGCACGGCCTCGATGTGGTGGGCGTACCACATCGATGTCTCGGTGCCGGCGTAGAGCGTGGTCTCGTGCAGTGAGAAGCCCACCCGCTCCCTCGCCAGGACGATGCGCTTGCTCTCCCAGGTGCCCGAAGCGGCCTTCACATGCCGTTCGGTGCCCTCGATGTCCTTGAAGGATCGGACGATCACGGTGGATTGCGCCTTTCTGTTGGGGATCTGATACGGCCTGATGTGGCGTCAGGCGGTCTCGCGGACGGCTCGGGCCAGAGTCCGCAGGCCCTCGTCCAGCTCCTCGGGGGAGACGGTCAGCGGCGGCAGCAGCTTGACGACCTCGCTCTGCGGGCCCGAGGTCTCCACCAGCAGGCCGAGTTCGAAGGCGCGGGCGCACACCGCCGAGGCGCGCGTGTGGTCGGTGCTGTGTCCTTCTGGGGAGCGACCCCCAGACCCCCGGAATGTCAGGCCCCAGACCAGGCCCCGCCCGCGGTACTCGGCGCCCAGCCGGACGTGCTCCTCGCAGATCTCGCGCAGCGCCTGCTCGACCTGCTCGCCGCGGGCGAGGGTCTGCTTCTCCATCTGGCCGTCGGCCCAGTACGTGTCCAGGGCCGCGGCGGCGGTGACGAAGGCCGGGTTGTTGCCGCGGAAGGTGCCGTTGTGCTCGCCCGGCTCCCAGATGTCCAGCTCGGGCCGGAAGAGCGCCAGCGACATGGGCAGGCCGTAGCCGCCGATGGACTTGGAGAGCGTGACGATGTCCGGGGTGATGCCCGCCTCCTCGAAGGAGAAGAACGGGCCGGTGCGGCCGCAGCCCATCTGGATGTCGTCGACGATCAGCAGCATGTCGCGGCGCTTGCACAGGTCGGCCAGGCCGCGCAGCCACTCGGTGCGCGCCACGTTGATACCGCCCTCGCCCTGCACCGTCTCGACGATGACCGCGGCGGGCTGGTTGAGGCCGGAGCCCTGGTCCTCCAGCAGCCGCTCGAACCACAGGAAGTCGGGCACCCGGCCGTCCAGGTAGTTGTCGAACGGCATCGGCGTGCCGTGGACCAGCGGGATGCCCGCGCCGGCCCGCTTGAAGGCGTTGCCGGTGACGGCGAGCGCGCCCAGCGACATCCCGTGGAAGGCGTTGGTGAAGGACACGATGGCCTCGCGCCCCTTGACCTTGCGGGCCAGCTTCAGGGCGGCCTCGACGGCGTTGGTGCCGGTCGGGCCAGGGAACATGACCTTGTACGGCAGGTCGCGCGGGCGCAGCACGGTGTTCTGGAAGGTCTCCAGGAAGGCGCGCTTGGCGGTGGTGCCCATGTCCAGGCCGTGGGTGACGCCGTCGCGCTCGATGTAGTCCAGCAGGGCGCGTTTGAGGACCGGGTTGTTGTGGCCGTAGTTGAGCGCTCCGGCCCCGGCGAAGAAGTCGAGGTAGGTGTGGCCGTCCTCGTCGTACATGTAGCTGCCCTGCGCGCGGTCGAAGACGGCGGGCCAGCCGCGGCAGTAGCTGCGTACCTCCGACTCCAGGGCCTCGAAGACGCTCAGCGCGGGCGGGGTGATGGTCACAGCATTCTCCTGGGAGATGAGTGTGAGGGGGGTGAGAGCTTGGGGCGC
>NZ_MUNE01001005.1 GCF_002154605.1 Streptomyces milbemycinicus
CCGGCTCGGCAGCTCCACCTCGAAGGGCAACTCCTGGGACCTGGGCGGGGTGTGGAACGAGGGCTCGGTGCTGAGCACCGACCAGGCGAAGATCACCGGCCCTCGCGCGGCGGACGGCTCGATCCCGTCCTCGACCTTCCTTGTCCCCCGCGACGGCTCGGCCCTCGGCGCCCGCTTCTGACACCACGTGAGGTATCCGAGGCCCGGTGTCCGAGTCGGGGCACGGAGCCGGTTAGTCCGATTCGGCGCGGGGGACGAGTGTCCGTAAGGGACGGGCCCAGGCCGCGCGACGCGGCTTCACGACGGGGAGCGGATGGGATACGGGGCACGCAAGATCGAGCGAGCGGCAGACTCCGACGGACGCTCCGGCTGCCCGGTACGGCGGGGGCCCGACGGGGTCTGGCAGGTGTGCGGATACGCGGAGGCCCGCGCCGTGTTGCGCAGCACCGATACTGTGCAGGCCGGTCTGGGCATCGAGACCGTGGAGAAGCTGCCGTCGGGGCTCCGGCGGCCGGTGCTGTACCGGGACGGCCCCGAACACCGGGAACACCGGCGGCAGACCGCCCGGTTCTTCACACCTCGCCGTGTCGATGAGCGGTACCGCGAGGTCATGGTCCGGGTCGCGGAGGCGCAGCTCGGCAAGGTCCGCGCCGCGGGGCGGGCGCACCTGGCCGATCTGAGCTTCCATCTGGCGATCGAGGTGGCCGCGTCCGTCATCGGTCTGACGGAGAGCCGGCCCGGCATACGGCGCCGGCTGGAGCGCTTCTTTCCCGAGAAGTTCGGGACGCCGGGGTTGACCAGTCTGCATGGGATCCACTGGCTGCTGCGGCAGAACGTGAACTGGCTGCGGGTCTATCTGGCCGACGTACGCCCGGCCGTGCGGGCCCGCCGCGGGCAGCGCCGGGACGATCTGATCTCCCATCTGCTCGACGAAGGGTGCTCGGCCGGAGAAATCCTCGGCGAGTGCCTGACCTTCGCCGCGGCGGGCATGGTCACCACCCGGGAGTTCATCAATGTCGCGGCCTGGCATCTGTTCACCGACGACGCGCTGCTCGGGCGGTACCGGGCCGCGGACGAGCCCGGCCGGATCGCGGTCCTGCACGAGATCCTGCGGCTGGAGCCGGTCATCGGCCGGCTGCGCCGCCGTACCACCGCCGCGCTGGAACTGCCCGGCGACGACGGGGTGGTGACGGTGCCGACCGGGGCGCTGGTCGATGTGGACCTGGAGAGCGCCAATGTCGACGCCCGTACGGTGGGCGAGCGGCCGGAGCTGATCCGCCCCGGCCGCCCCCTGGCCGAGGGCGCCGGGGCGGTCGGCCTGGCCTTCGGCGCCGGCCCGCACAAGTGCCCCGGCGCCCATATCGCGATCCTGGAGACCGATATCTTCCTCAGCAGGCTGTTCGCGCTGCCCGGCATCCGGATGGCGACCCCGCCCGGGGTCGGCTTCAAGGACGAGATAGGCGGCTACGAGCTCCGCGGCTGCACCGTCGAGTGCCGGGCGTGACACCGGCCCCGCCACGATGCGGGGTCAGCTGAGCGACACGCTCTCCGGCACCGCGTCGACCTCCTGCCGCGCCTTCGGCCCGGTGGGCTGGGCGATCCCGAGGAGGAAGGACGAGCCGCCGTCCCGCGCGGTCATGAGGGTCAGGCGCAGTTGGCCCGTGCCACCTTCGCCACCGGTGGACTTCATGGTGATCGACGAGGTGAAGGCGTCCACCAGGTCGCCCAACACGGCAGGCCGGCGCCCTTGCCAATGCTTTGGCAAGCGTTGACAAGGTTGCGCAAGAGTGACGACCATGAAACATGTCGTTCATCTGCACCACTCGGTCGCACCAAGAGCGGAGCCCCCATGGCCCCCACCCTCACTGAGGTGGCCAAGCACGCCAATGTCGCGCTGTCCACCGCCTCCCGCGCGTTCAGCGACCCCAACCGGCTCGGACCGCAGACCTTGCGCAAGGTACTGACCGTTGCGCAAGAGCTCGGCTACGAATCGTCCGTGACACGCACCGTCGAGCCGGCCGACAACATGGGGACCGCCACGGTCGCCGTCGTCGTGCCCGATATCGCCAACCCCGTATTCGGCGCCTTCGTCAAGGCCGCGCAGGGCGAGGGCTGGCGCCGCAGGCAGACCGTCGTACTCGCCGACACCGACTTCGACCCCGACCACGAGCGCGAAGTCCTCGCCCATCTGCGTGAGCAGGCCGACGGGTTGATCGTGTGCTCGCCCCGGCTCGACGCGGACGAGGTCTTGGACATCTGTGGCCACACGCCCGCCGTGCTGGTCAACCGCGAGACGACCGGCGCCGACTGTGTGCTCGCCGACACCGCCGAGGGTATGCGCCAGGCCGTCGAGTATCTGGCCGCGCTCGGCCATCGGCGGATCGCCTATGTCCAGGGCATGCAGCGCTCCTGGTCCAACGCCCAGCGGGTGGAGTTGATCCGCGCCGAGGCCGGGCGGGCCGGGCTGGAGCTGACGCTGCTGGGCTGGCAGTCCGAGACGGTGGCGGGCGGGACCGCCGCGGCGGCCGGTGTGCTGGCCTCGGGCGCCTCCGCGGTCATCGCGCACAACGACCTGGTGGCGCTCGGGGTGATCTCCGGCGCGCGGGCGCTGGGGGTGAGCGTCCCCGAGAATCTGAGCGTGGTGGGGGTCGACGACATCCCGTTCGCGGAGGTGTCACAGCCGTCCTTGACGAGCATCGCGGTGCCGATGGTGCGGGCCGGTGCGCTCAGCCTGGAGCTGCTGGGGAAGGCCATCGCGGGTGAGCGGCAGACCCCGCGGACGCTCCGGCTGCCGACCCAGCTCATTGTGCGGGGCTCGACCGGCGCGGCCCGCACCCGCCCCGCCGGACACGGCGCCACGGCTGACGGCCCCACGGCCGGAAAGGGCGGGTCATGAGGGCCGACACATTGACCGTGGTGGTCATCGACGCAAATCTCGACCCGCTGCGTGCCGAGTTCGAGGCCGCGCTGCCGGACGGAGTGTCCGTCAGCTGGCCGGACGCCCGGGACACCGCGGCGGTCGAGGCCGCCGTGAAGGGGGCGGATGTGCTGGTGTCGGGGAAGTGCGACGGCCGGATGGCCGCGATCGCCACCCGGCTCCGGCTGGTCCACGCGGCCGGTGCCGGCACGGACGGGATCGACATCGCCTCGCTGGCCCCCGGAACCCAGGTGGCCAACACCTTCCACCACGAGGACTCGATCGCCGAGTACGCCGTGTCGGCGGCCATTTTGCTGCGGCGCGGCTTTCTGCGGCAGCACGACGCGCTGCGCCGCGCACGGTGGGACTCCCCCGCGTACGACCCGAGCTCCCCGTGGGTCGACACTCTGGGTGCGGCGACCGTCGGGTTCGTCGGCTTCGGGCATATCGGCGCCCGCTGCTGGCAGCGGTTCCGGGCGTTCGGCGCGCGGGGCGTGGCGGTCACCAGGCGCGGTGAGGTGGACGCGGCCGCCGAGGGGCTGGCCTGGTCCGGGACCATCGCCGACCTCGGCTCGCTGCTGGAGAGCTCCGATGTGGTGGTGGTGTCGGCCCCGCTGACTCCCGGGACCACGGGGCTGATCGGCGCGGCCGAGCTGTCCCGGATGCGCCCGGCGGCGGTGCTGGTCAACGTCGGCCGTGGCCCGGTCGTGGACGAGGACGCGCTCTACCGGGCCTTGAGCGACCGCGCGATCGGCGGGGCCGCGCTCGACGTCTGGTACCGCTACCCGGCCGACGGACACTCAGCGGCCCCCGGCAACCATCCCTTCGAGACGCTGGACAACGTACTGATGACACCCCACTCCTCGGGTCTGACCCGCGAGACCTTCGCGCGCCGGGCCGATGACATCGCCGCCAACATCGGCCGGCTGGCCGCGGGCGAGCCGCTGCGCAACGTCGTGGCGGTGGCCCCATGAGCCGGCCGGCACACAAGACCGACACCATCGTCGCGGTCGATGTGCTCGTGACCAGTCCGGGCCGTAACTTCGTCGCGCTCAAGATCACCACCGAGCAGGGCCTGGTCGGCTGGGGCGACGCCACGCTCAACGGCCGCGAGCTCGCCGTCGCCTCGTATCTGCGCGACCATGTGGCGCCGCTGCTGATCGGCCGGGACCCGGCGCGGATCGAGGACACCTGGCAGTACCTCTACCGCGGTGCGTACTGGCGCCGCGGTCCGGTGACGATGACCTCCATCGGCGCGGTGGACCTCGCGCTGTGGGACATCAAGGGGAAGGCCACCGGCCAGCCGGTGTACCAGTTGCTCGGCGGCGCGGTGCGCGACCGGATCCTGACGTACACCCACGCCTCCGGCTGGGAGATCCCCCAGCTGCTCGACGCGGTCGACGAGCGGCGCGAACAGGGCTTTCTCGCGGTGCGCGCACAGAGCGGCATCCCCGGCCTGGCCACGGTGTACGGGGTGAGCAGCGGCGAAGCGGGGTACGAGCCGGCCGACCGTGGCGCGGCCCCCGCAGTGGAGGTCTGGGACACCGACTCCTATCTGCGGCACGCTCCGCGTGTTCTCGCGGCGGTACGCGAACATGTGGGCCCCGAGCTGAAGCTGCTGCACGACGCCCACCACCGGCTCACCCCCGGCCAGGCGGCCCGGCTCGGCCGCGCGCTGGAGGAGGTGGACCTCTACTGGCTGGAGGACGTCACCCCGGCGGAGAACCAGGAGGTGCTGCGGCACATCCGGCACCACACCACCGTGCCGCTGGCGATCGGCGAGGTGTTCAACACCGTCTGGGAGTGCCAGACGCTGATCACCGAGCAGCTGATCGACTTCGTACGGACCTGTGTGACCCACGCGGGCGGGATCAGCCATCTGCGGCGGATCGCGGCGCTCGCCGAGGTCTGGCAGGTGCGGCTCGGCCCGCACGGTCCCTCGGATGTCTCGCCGGTGGCCCTCGCGGCATCGCTGCATGTGGGCCTGGCGACGCCGAACTTCGCCATCCAGGAGTACATGGGCTATGAGCCGGTCGTGCACGAGGTGTTCCGGCATGCGTGGAGCTACGCCGACGGACATCTGCACCCCGGCGACCAGCCCGGGCTCGGGGTCGAGGTCGACGAGGCGCTGGCCGCCCGGTTCCCGTACGAGCCCGCCTATCTGCCCATCGCGCGGCGCCGCGACGGCTCGATGACGGACTGGTGAACGATGCGAGCGACCACTGTGCCCCGCCTCGGCCGCGCGACCGTCCCCCCGGCCGCGCCGACCCTCGCGCGGCAACCGGCCGAGACCGGCATCGTGCACCTCGGCCTCGGCAACTTCCACCGCGCCCACCAGGCCGTGCACACCGCGGCGGCGCTGGCCCGCGCCGACGGACCCTGGGGCATCCTCGGGGTCGCCGGCCGCTCCACCGGCGTGGTCCGGGCGATGCGCGAACAGGACCTGCGCTACGCGGTCGTGGAGATCTCCCCCGGCCGCACCCGGGTGACCGTCCCCGCCGTGCACACCGGGGCGCTGGTGGCCGCGGAGCAGCCGGACGCCGTGCTCGACGCGCTGGCCGCACCCGGCACGGCCGTCATCACCCTGACGGTCACCGAACACGGATACACCTTCTCCCCGCGCACCCACGGCCTGGACCTGGACGCGCCCGCGGTACGGGCCGATCTGCGCGGCGACGCGCCACCGCGCACCACCATCGGGCGGATCGTCCGCGGGCTGCAGCGCCGCAGCCGGGCCCACGCCCGGCCGGTGACCGTCCTGAGCTGCGACAACCTGGTCGGTAACGGTGAGTTGACGAGACGGCTGGTGCGCGAGTTCACCGAGGCGCTTCCGGCGGCCGAACGCGACGACCTGGTGCCCTGGTTGGAGAGTTCGGTGGCGTTTCCCGGCTCCATGGTGGACCGGATCGTCCCCGCCACCACCGACGCCTACCGCGAGGCGGTGGCGGCCCACCTCGGGGTGCGCGATGCCGTACCGGTGCCGGCCGAGCCGTTCTCCATGTGGGTGATGGAGGACCGCTTCGCCGCCGGACGCCCGCGCTGGGAGCTGGCGGGGGCGCTGTTCACGGACGACGTCGAGCCGTACGAACTGCTCAAGCTCCGGCTGCTCAACGGCACCCACTCGCTCATCGCCTATCTG
>NZ_MUNE01001006.1 GCF_002154605.1 Streptomyces milbemycinicus
CGGGAGGTCCGCACTCAGGGGGTCCGCACTCGGGAGGTCCGCACTCAGGGGGCCACTCGTCCGGCGGGCACCACCCCGGGCCGCGGCAGCCGTCGGAGCGGCCGAGCGGCCGGCGCGCCGACGAGTACACACGGCAGCGTACGGAGCGGCGCCCCGGCGGCACTCCTCCCCCCGCGCCCCGCGCCCAGGCTCCGCGCGCCTCTGCGCCGCGCCCGGGGCCGGGTACGGGGGGCCGCTCCGCCGGTTCGGCCGGGGCCCCTGGGTCCACTGGGTCCACGGGCCGTAACTCCGGCGCCCGCCCGACCCCCGCGCGCCCCTCTGGGCGCAACGGCGCGCGGCCGCCCGTCCGTACGCTCCGTACGCCGCGGAACGGACGCCGGCCCGTCGGGCCGGACCGTCGGCTGATGCGCCAGCGGCTGATCGTCTTCGTCGTGGTGACGCTGCTGGTCGCGCTGGGCATCGCGGCGGCCCAGGGCTGCCAGGGGCCGCCCCTGGGGCTGGGGGCGCCGACGCCCGCGCCCACGGCGCCGTCGCAGGGTGCCGCGCCGCCGCTGCACAGATGACGTGCGCGGGGCGGGGCCGGGGGCCTCTTACGCGGCCTCGGCCGGTCGTCAGCCCTGCGGGCGGCCCGCCGTGACCGCGTAGAAGGCGACCGCCGCCGCCGCGCCCACGTTGAGGGAGTCGACGCCGTGGGCCATAGGGATGCGCACCCACTCGTCCGCGGCCATAAGGGCCTGCACGGAGAGCCCGTCCCCCTCCGCGCCCAGCATCAGCGCGACGCGCTCGATGCGGTGGGGGGCGGCGTCGTCGATGGAGGTGGCCTTCTCGTCGGGCGTCAAGGCAAGGATCTTGAAGCCGGTGTGCCGGACCGCTTCCAGACCGCGCGGCCAGGTCTCCAGGCGCGCGTACGGGACGGAGAAGACGGCGCCCATGGAGACCTTGACGGAACGGCGGTACAGCGGGTCGGCGCAGTCCGGTGAGAGCAGCACCGCGTCCATGCCGAGCGCCGCGGCGCTGCGGAAGATCGCGCCTATGTTGGTGTGGTCGTTGACGGACTCCATGATCGCCACGCGCCGGGCGCCCTCCAGCAGCTGCTCCGCCTCGGGCAGCGGCTTGCGCTGCATGGAGGCGAGAGCGCCCCGGTGGACGTGGTAGCCGGTCACGCGTTCGGCGAGATCGGGGCTGACCGCGTAGACCGGCGCCGGGACGTCCTCGATGACGTCCCGCATGACGTCGACCCACTTCGCCGACAGCAGCATGGAACGCATCTCGTAACCGGCCTGTCTGGCCCGCCGGATGACCTTCTCGCCCTCGGCGATGAACAGGCCCTCGGCGGGCTCGCGCCTGCGCCGCAGCTCCACATCGGTCAGACCCGTGTAGTCGCGCAGCCGCGGGTCATCGGGGTCATCGACGGTGATGAGATCAGCCACAGGGTGATACTGCCTTGTCCTGGAGGTCGTGCCAATGACGCCGACGCGATGCGTTACCGATGGTTACCCGAGGCGAGGGCGGTCACCTCGCCGATCACCACGACCGCGGGCGGCCGTACCCCCTCGGCCGCGACCCGTTCCGCCACCGTGGCCAGGGTCGCGTCGACGCGCCGCTGGGTCGCGGTCGTGCCTTCCTGGACGACGGCGACCGGGGTGTTCGCGGCCCGGCCGTGCTCGATCAGCGTGGCGGAGATGGAGCCTATCTTCTCGACGGCCATGAGGAGGACGAGTGTGCCGCGCAGCTTCGCCAGCGCCGCCCAGTCCACGAGCGAGCTCGGGTCGTCGGGCGCGACATGCCCGCTGACCACCGTGAACTCATGAGCCACACCCCGGTGGGTCACCGGGATCCCGGCCACGGCCGGCACGCTGATCGCGCTGGTGACGCCCGGTACGACGGTGCAGGGGATACCCGCCTCCGCGAGTGCGTGCGCCTCCTCCATACCGCGCCCGAAGACAAAGGGGTCGCCGCCCTTGAGCCGGACCACCGACTTGCCCGCCTTCGCATGCTCGATCAGCGCGTTGTTGATGGCCTCCTGGGCCATGAAACGGCCGTACGGGATCTTCGCCGCGTCGATCACCTCGACGTGGGGCGGCAGCTCGTCGAGCAGATCGCGGGGGCCCAGGCGGTCGGCCACGACCACATCCGCCTCGGCGAGCAGCCGACGGCCGCGCACCGTGATCAGATCCGGATCGCCGGGGCCGCCGCCGACCAGCGCGACATGCGGCCCGCGGGCGCGGTGGCGAGGCGCGGCGAGGGTGCCGTCGCGCAGCCCCTCGACGACCGCGTCGCGCACGGCGGCGGAGCGGCGCGGGTCACGGCCGGTGAGCACGGCGACGGTGACACCCTCGCTGCGCCCGGTGGCCGGGGTCCAGGCGGTGGACGCCTCGGCGTCGTCGCTGCGTACGCACCACACCCGGCGCGCTTCCGCCTCCGCCGACGCGGCGGCGTTGGCCTGGGGGTCGTCGGTGGTGATCAGGGCGTACCAGGCGCCGTCGAAGTCGCCGTCCTGATACTTGCGGCGCTCCCAGCGCACCTCGCCGGCCTCGGCCATCGCCTCGACGGACGCCGTGGCGGACGGCGAGATCAGCACGATGTCCGCGCCCGCCGCGATCAGCGCCGGCAGCCGACGCTGGGCGACCTGACCGGCCCCGAGGACGACGACCCGACGCCCCGACAGGCGCAGTCCCACGGGGTATGCAAAGTTATCGGACATGGCGATGCGGCTCTCCTCGTGCGAATGCGCTGCCGCTGCGGCGCTGGAGCGGCTGATCGCTGATCGGTGCTGATCTGGCTGATCGGTGCTGATCGGTGATCGGGCTGATCGGCGCCGACGGGGTTGATCGGCGCTGATCCGGTGCTGAACGGTCCTGATCGGGCTGGTCGGCTGTGGGATATGCCCCCGCGCACACCTTACGTGGCGGGGGCGGACGTCAGCCCTTCTCCGTGACTCCGGCGGAATCGAAGGTCGCCACCTCGTGCATGGCCCGGGCGGCGCTCTGCACCACGGGCAGGGCCAGCAGCGCACCCGTCCCCTCCCCCAGGCGCAGATCGAGATCGACCAGCGGCCGCAGCCCCAGCTTGTTCAGCGCGGCCACATGTCCGGGCTCGGCGCTGCGGTGCCCGGCGATGCAGGCGGCCAGCACCTCGGGCGCGATGGCCCGCGCGACCAGCGCCGCCGCGCCCGCGCTCACCCCGTCCAGGATGACGGGGGTACGCAGGGACGCGCCGCCCAGCAGCAGCCCGGCCATCGCGGCGTGCTCCAGGCCGCCGAACGCGGACAGAACGCCGATGGGGTCGGCCGGATCGGGCCGGTGCAGCTCCAGACCGCGCCGTACGACATCGACCTTGCGGGCGTGCATCTCGTCGTTGATGCCGGTGCCGCGCCCGGTGACCTCGGCCGGGTCGGCGTCGGTGTAGACGGAGATCAAGGCGGCCGACACGGTGGTGTTGGCGATCCCCATCTCGCCCGTCAACAGCGCCTTGTTCCCGGCGGCCACCAGGTCACGGGCCGTCTCGATGCCCACCTCGATGGCGCGCAGCACCTCCTCGCGGCTCAGCGCGGGGCCGACGGTGAAGTCGCTGGTCCCCGCCCGCACCTTGCGCGGCAGCAGCCCCGGCGTGTTGGGCAGCTCACTCGCCACGCCCACATCCACGACGCACACCTCGGCGCCGACCTGACTCGCGAAGGCGTTGCAGACCGCCCCGCCGCCCAGGAAGTTGGCCACCATCTGGCCGGTCACCTCCTGCGGCCAGGCGGTGACCCCCTGCGCATGCACCCCGTGGTCTCCCGCGAAGATCGCGACAGCGGCGGGCTCGGGGATCGGCGGCGGGCACTTACGGGACAGTCCGCTCAACTGCGCCGAGATGATCTCCAGCATCCCCAGCGCGCCCGACGGCTTCGTCATACGCTTCTGCCGCTCCCACGCCTCGCCGAGCGCCTTCGCGTCCAGCGGACGGATGCCGCGCAGCGTCTCCTGCAGCAGATTCGCCGGGTCCTCACCGGGCAGCGCGCGCCGCCCGTACGTCTCCTCATGTACAACCCACGACAGCGGGCGGCTCTTGGACCACCCCGTCTTCACCAACTCCGGCTCCTCGGGGAACTCGTCGACGTACCCCACGCACAGATACGCCACGACCTCCAGATGCTCGGGCAACCCGAGCGCACGCACCATCTCGCGCTCGTCGAAGAAACTGACCCAGCCCACGCCAAGCCCCTCGGCCCGCGCGGCGAGCCACAGGTTCTCCACGGCGAGCGCGGAGGAGTACGGCGCCATCTGCGGCTGCGTGTGCCGGCCCAGGGTGTGACGGCCGCCGCGGGTCGGGTCGGCGGTCACGACGATGTTGACCGGAGTCTCGAGGATCGCCTCGACCTTGAGCTGCTTGAACTGCTTGGCCCGCCCCTTGGGGAGCGACTTGGCGTACGCGTCGCGCTGGCGCGTGGCCAACTCGTGCATGGTGCGCCGGGTCTCCTCGGAGCGGATGACCACGAAGTCCCACGGCTGCGACTGCCCCACGCTGGGCGCGGTGTGCGCGGCCTCGAGGACGCGCAGCAGCACCTCGTGCGGGATGGGGTCGGAGCGGAAGCCGTTGCGGATGTCGCGCCGGTCGCGGATGACCCGGTGCACGGCGGCCCGCTCGGCGTCGGCGTAGCCCTCGGCGGGGGGTGTTGTGGGG
>NZ_MUNE01001007.1 GCF_002154605.1 Streptomyces milbemycinicus
GGGCGCCGTCGTGGGAGACCCTGAGCGGGTCCCAGTCCGGCCCTCGGTCCGGGAGCCGCGACGGGTCTCCCACGACGGCGCCCTGGTGCACCTCTCCCAGCAGCGGGCGGTCCAGCACTTGGGAGGCACACACCATGCCGCCGGTGGCGGTGCCGCCCACCCCGCTGCCGTACCGGGTGGACTGCCCGACCACATACAGCCCTTCGACGCCGGTGCGCACATCGGGGCGCTTGCCCACGCCGCCCCAGTTGCCAATGCCGTACGGGGTGCCCCCGCTGGCCAGGATGTATCGCTCGTTGGTCAGCGGAGTGGCGGTCTCCAGATGGGTGATGCGGTCCCGGAAGGGGCCGATGACCTTCTCGGCGGTGGCCAGAATCGTGTCGGTGAGCTGCTTCTTCCGCGCCAGATAGGCGGCGTTGCGGCGGTAGCGCTCGCCGTCGGCCGGGCTCTTGTCCACACCCCAGAACTCATGGCCGGGCGGGCAGACCGTCATGATCTGGAAGTTGCTGTGACCCGGCGGGCACACATTGGGCGCGCCGGCGTCCTTGACCGAGGCGAAGGAGAAGATCAGCTGAGGAACCTCCCGCATCTCTTCCTCGATCATCCTCGCGTGCGCCCGCTCCAGGTCGTCGCTGTCGTGCCACCAGATGTTGGCGTTGGGGATGTCGGGCAGCTCCGTGTCCAGCGCGACGTACACCGCGGTCAGCGGACACCGCATGGTCGCTTCCCGGGTCTGTCTGACCAGATGGGCGGGGAAGGCCGCCTCCCCGCCGCACAGGTCGAGGACGGTCCGGCGGTAGTCGGCGTTGGAGATCACCAGCGGCGCCAAGATGCGCTCACCGTCGGCCAGTTCGACCCCCACCGCCGTGTCGTTCTCGATGAGGATACGAGCCACCGCGGTCCGGGTGCGCAGCTCCCCGCCGTGCCCCTCCAGCGCCTCGACCAGGGTGGCCACCAGCACCTGGCCGCCGCCCTCGGGGTAGTAGGCGCCGCGCATGTAGTGGTCCATCAGACCGGCGTGCACGGAGAAGCCGATGTCGTCGGGCAGCGCCCCGTAGTTTCCGTACTGTGCGGCCAGCAGGGTCCTGGCCCTGGGGGAGAACCCGCAGTGGTGGAAGACCTTGCCGAGGGACCGCCGACTCCAGCGCGTCACCTCGGGGTTGGCGCGGTAGAGGTCCACGACGGGCTCGCCCAGCACACTCGCCCGGCTCAGTGCGGTCGCGGTCTTGGAGAGGTCGATGAACGTGTCGATCCCGGCGGCCTCGCCGGGCAGCGCGCGCTTGAGCCTGTCGCGGTAGTTGTCCCAACCCGAGGGCACATCCAGCGTGGTGGTGGGGGTGATCACCCGGTCGAAGCCGCGCTCGTTGTCCATCGGCCGGAAGCGCACCCGGTCGCCGACGCCCAGTCCGGAGAGGATGGCCGGAATGATCCCGTCCGTCCCGCAGTCGCCCAGGTAGTGCGTGCCGACGTCGAACTCGTATCTGCGCCGTCTGCGGAATACATGTGCGTTTCCGCCCGCCACGTCGTGCTGTTCCAGGACCAGTACCCGGCGGCCGTCGGCGGCGAGATAACCGCCGCACACCAGGCTGCCGATACCGCTGCCGACGATGATCGCGTCATAGCGATCCGGCCGCGCCGTTCGGTTCGAGGTCATATCGGCGGTCATCCCAGTCCCCCTGTACGATGCCGCCTGGGCCTCAAGACCAACGTGGATTTATCGGCCCGGCCCAGGACTTAACGACATGAACCACCTGTTCGTGGCTGAATCCTGACTGCAATATAGGGCCCGAGGCGCGAGCCGATGGTGGAAAACTCAAACAAGCGTGGGCGGTCGGGACGGCTGAACGGCCGTCAGCCCAGGTGCCGCCGCAGCGGGGTTGCGTGAGCGCCGTCCATCATGTGGGCGAGGCGACTGATGGGCCGGTTCAGCGCAGGCCGAAGCGGTCCGCCCAGGACATGACGTCCCACGCGGTCACATTGCCACCGCAGACCACGAGCCCCAGCCGGGCGCCGTCGCCCACCCGCTCCAACACCCGCCGCGCGGCCGGGAGGAGGCAGCCGGCGGCCGGCTCGGTCCAGACCTTCGCATGCTCGGCGAGGTCGAGCGTGCCCTGCACCGCCTCGGCGTCCGACACCACCAGTACCTCGGTGACCAACGCGGACACATGGTCGTAGGTGAGCTGGGAGACGGACGGCGCGCTGAGTGTGGAGATGATCGAGGAGAGCGCGACCGGCACCGGGCCGCCCGCGGCCAGCGCCTGGGACATGGCCTCGGCCCCTTCGGTCTCCACCCCCCAGATCCGCACCCCGGGCCGCCGCGCGCGCAGCGCCGCGGCGACCCCGGCGATCAGCCCGCCGCCGCCGATGCTGACCAGCACATCGGTCAGCTCGTCGTCGGTGTCGTCGGCCAGCTCAAGGCCGACGGTGCCCTGCGCGGCGACCACCACGGGGTCGTCGTAGGGGTGCACCAGGGTCAGGCCCTCGGCCTCCAGCTGCGACATCAACGCGAACGCGCTGCCCATGTCGTCCGTCAGCCGCACCAGGGCCCCTGCCTCCTCCGCGATCCGGACGGCGCGGGCGGGCGCCGACTTCGGCATCACGACGGTCGCCTTCACATCCAGGGCGCCGGCCATGACCGCGACCGCGATCCCGTGGTTGCCACCGCTCACCGCCACCATGCCCGCCGCGCGGTCGGCCTCGCTCAGCGACAGGAGCTTCGCCGTCGCCCCGCGCGCCTTGAAGGAGCCGGTGCGCTGCAGCAACTCCAGCTTGGCGGTGACCGGCGCACCGAGCAGAGCGGTCAGGCCCGGGCTCGGCACGGTCGGGGTGCGTACGACATGTCCGGCGATCAGTTCCGCCGCCGACTCGATCGCCTCGATGTCCACGATGCCCATGACGGCAACCACCTTTCCGTGACAGTGCGATCAACACCCTAACCACCCCGCCCCGGCCGTCACGGCGCGTCGCGCAACCCGGTCACCCGCATGGCGATGTTCAGCCGCCCGGTGCGCAGCCCGGTGGCCGGGTCGCCGGTGCCCTCGTGGACCTTGGG
>NZ_MUNE01001008.1 GCF_002154605.1 Streptomyces milbemycinicus
TCGGCGTGGTGCTCGGCCTGCTGCTCGTCGTCGGGCTGGTCTACGAGGCGTTCCCGACCGCGAAGTGGGGCGCCACGCTGGGCAAGAAGGTGTGCGGCGTGCGGGTCCTGGACATCGAGGGGCACGACACCCCCTCGTTCGGCGCCGCGCTGCGCCGCTGGTTGGTGTACTCGGTGCTCGGGCTGCTGGTGATCGGCGTCCTCAATGTGCTGTGGTGCCTGTTCGACCGGCCCTGGCGGCAGTGCTGGCACGACAAGGCGGCACGCACCTTCGTGGCTGGTCGCGGCTGAGCCGCAGGGGCGCGGCTGAGCCGTACGCCGGTGCCGGGGCGGGCGGTGAGGCGTAGGGGCCGTACGGGGCGCTGACTCGTACGGTCCATCCCGGTCGCCCGAACGGAGCGCGCCGGATGCGGCGGCTCCGGCTCCGGGGTCGACTCGGGCCATGAGCACCGACCAGCCGACCCCGGGGCCTGACGAACCCCGGCCCGACCAACCCCGGTCCGAGGGGCCCCCGTCCGAGGGACCCGGGCCCGAGGAACCCCGGCCAGGCGTGCCGCGGGCCGATGAGCAGCCAGAGGGCGACGCGTTCTCCAAGCAGCAGCCGCCCCCCTCCTTCGGCTCGCCGTACGGCGGCGAGTACGGAGGCGAGTACGGCGCTCCCGACCCGCTCGCCGGCATGCCCCCGCTCGCGAACCGCGGCCGCCGCCTCGTCGCCCGGATCATCGACGCGCTGATCGTGGGCATCCCGGTGGGTCTGGTGATGGCGGTGCTCCTGGGCGACTACGACCCGGTGAACAACAACGACGAGGCGACCGCCATAACGATCGTCTACGCCCTGGTGTACTTCCTCTACGAAGGGCTGATGCTGACCAAGTACGGCCAGACGGTGGGCAAGAAGGTGATGAAGATCCGCGTCGCCCTGCTGGAGAACGGGGAGATCCCGGCCGGTCAGCCGGGGTGGCTGCGCGCCGGTACGTATGCCCTGCCCGAGATCGTGCCGTGCTGCGGCTTCATCTTCTGGCTGATCAATGTGTTGTGGTGCACCTGGGACCAGCCGTACCACCAGTGTCTGCACGACAAGGTCGCCAAGACGGTCGTGGTCGCCGTGCCTTCTTGATCCGCCGCCCCGAAACAGCCGCCCCCTGAAACCGCGGCCCCCCGAAAC
>NZ_MUNE01001009.1 GCF_002154605.1 Streptomyces milbemycinicus
ACTTGGCGTCGGGGCGGATGTATCTGCCGCAGCGGGATGTGGTGTTGCCGGGGGCGTTGCCGCTGGTGTTCACGCGGCGGGCGGAGTCGGGATACCGGGCGGGGCGGTGGTTCGGGCCGTCGTGGTCGAGTACGGCTGATCAGCGGCTGGAGATCGGCGCGCGGGGTGTGGTGTTCGTCGCCGAGGACGGGCTGCTGCTGTCGTACCCGCACCCGGCGCCCGGTGTGCCGACACTGCCCGAGCTGGGCCCGCGCTGGCCGCTGGAGCGCACGGTGGAGGGCGACTACACGCTCACCGACCCGGCCACGGGGCGTACGTGGTGGTTCAACGGTCCGGAGGGCGGGGGTGACGGGGAGGCCCTGCTGGCGGAGATCAGCGACCGTAACGGCCACCGCCTGACCTTCGAATACGACCAACACGGCGCCCCCACCGGCATCGTCCACAGCGGCGGCTACCACCTCAAAATCACCACCGCCGACGGCCGTATCACCGCCCTCCACCTGGCCGGCGCCGACCAGGAGCTCATCCGCTACGCCTACACGGACGGCAACCTCACCGAGGTCATCAACTCCTCGGGGCTGCCGCTGCGGTTCGAGTACGACGTGGAGCGCCGGGTGATCGCGTGGATCGACACCAACGACCGCCGTTACGACTACGTCTACGACAACCGGGACCGCTGCATTGCCGAGGGCGGCACCGAGGGCCATATATCCCTGCACATCGACTACGGCCCGGTCGACGAGCGGACCGGTCACCGGGTCACCACGGTCACCACGGCCGAGGGCGACACCACCCGCTATCTGGTGAACGACCGCTGCCAGGTCATCACCGTCACAGACGCCATCGGCAACACGGTCCGCACCCGGCGGGACCGTTACGGCCGCGCCCTGTCCCGCACCGATGCCCTGGGCCGGACCACCGGCTACACCTACGACGCGGCCGGCCGGCTGACCTCCCTGACCACCCCCGACGGACACCAGCGGACCGCCTCCTACAACGACCTGGGCCTACCGGTGCAGGTCACCCCCGCGGACGGCGCCACCTGGCGTTACGCGTACGACGAGCGCGGCAACCGCATCGCCGCCACCGACCCGTTGGGCAACACCGCCCGCTACGCCTACGACGACCACGGCCATCTGTCCTCGACCACCAACGCGCTCGGCGACACCACGCGCGTGCGTTGCGACCCGGCCGGGCTCCCCGTCGAGATCACCGATCCGCTGGGCGCGGCCACCACCTACCACCGCGACGCCTTCGGCCGCCCCGCCACCATCACCGACCCGCTCGGCGCCACCACCCGCGTGGAGTGGACGGTGGAGGGCAAGCTGTCACGGCGTATCGCCCCGGACGGTGCCGAGCAGCGCTGGACGTACGACGGCGAGGGCAACCTCACCGCTCACAGGGACGCAAGCGGCGGCCTGACCCGTTACGAGTACACCCACTTCGACCTGCTGGCCGCCCAGACCGACCCGGACGGTACCCGCTACGAGTTCACGCACGACACTCAGCTGCGTCTCACCGAGGTGACCAATCCCCAGGGACTGACCTGGACCTACGAGTACGGCCCGACCGGCCGCACACTCAGCGAGACGGACTTCGACGGGCGCACGCTCACCTACGCCTACGACCCGGCGGGCCAGCTGGTCTCCCGCACCAACCCGCTGGGCCAGACCGTCTCCCTCGAACGGGACGCGAGCGGCCGGGTCGTACGCAAGGACGCCGACGGCCAGGTCACCACCTTCGCCTACGACCTGGCCGGGCGGCTGACGGAGGCCGTCGGCCCCGAGGTGTCGGCGGTGTTCGGGCGGGACCGGATGGGCCGGGTGACGACCGAGATGGTCAACGGCCAAGTCCTCACGCGCACCTACGACGCCCTGGGCCGTACCGTGCGCCGCACCACCCCGTCCGGCGCCAAGTCCACCTTCGCGTACGACGCGGCGGGCCGCCGCACCACGCTGACCACCTGCGGCCACACCCTCGACTTCACGTATGACGCGGCAGGCCAGGAAACCACCCGCCAACTTGGGCCTAACGCCGCGCTCGCGCAGATCTGGGACCCGGCCGGACGGCTGTCCGAGCAGACCCTGACCACCGGCCCGGAGAGCGGAACCCTCCAGCACCGCGCGTACACCTACCGCCCAGACGGCCACCTCACCGCCATCGACGACCAACTGCACGGCCCCCGCACCTTCGACCTCGACAACGCGGGCCGGGTCACCACCGTCCGCGCCCAGGGCTGGACGGAGACATACGCCTACGACGAAGCGGGCAACCAGACCCACGCCACCTGGCCACACGAACACCCCACCCCGGAGGCCACCGGCCCCCGCACCTACACCGGCACCCGCATCACCCGCGCCGGCCGCCTCCGCTACGAACACGACGCCGCAGGCCGCCTCACCCTCCGCCAGAAAACCCGCCTGACCGCCAAGCCCGACACCCGGCGCTACACCTGGGACGCGGAGAACCACCTGACCACCCTCACCACCCCCGACAACACCCTCTGGCGCTACCTCTACGACCCCCTCGGCCGCCGCACCGCCAAACAACACCTCGCCCCCGACGGCGAAACCGTCCTCGAACAGACCGACTTCACCTGGGACGGCCCCACCCTCGTCGAACAGACCACCACCACACCGGGCCTGCCCCACCCGGTGACACTGACCTGGGAACACGACGGCTTCCGCCCCCTGACCCAGACCGAACGCACCACCGACGCCACCACCCAGCGCGAAATCGACCGCCGCTTCTTCGCCATCGTCACCGACCTCGTCGGCACCCCCACCGAACTCGTCGACGAGAACGGCGACATCGCCTGGCGCACCCGAACCACCCTCTGGGGCACCACGACAGAAGACCGCGCGAGCACCACCCCGCTGCGCTTCCCCGGCCAATACCACGACCCCGAAAGCGGCCTCC
>NZ_MUNE01000101.1 GCF_002154605.1 Streptomyces milbemycinicus
TCGCCGCGCGGCCGACCCAACTCAGTACGTGGAAGACGATCCATCCCGCCGCCTTCACCGCCGCGACTGCTGGCAAGCCCGCACCAGCCACACTCGCATCACCACCGCCGAGGCCGCCGAGCTGGCCAGGAAGGCTGAGTTGGTCAGGCACCCCGACGTAGCGGTCTGCGACGTATGCCGCCCCGACCGGGCGCTTCGGAACTCGCGCTGAGACTTGGCTATTCCCACGGCGGGAAGCCATGTCGGATGGGTGGCGGCGTGTTGGGCGTAGGCGCGACAATCGTGGGCATGGCCATGCGACGCAAAGGCAGTAAACCCGCCGATGACGACAACGTTGGTTGGACCATGGACAAGTTGCGCGATGGCACCCTCATCCGTGTGAAGGTCTACCCGGAGCGCATCGGCCGACTCTCCGATCACCACCGAGCCATCCTCACCGAGGAGGCACGTGACCGGGGGATGACGCTGCTTGAGTACGTCGGTTGGGTGGGCAGGATGCCCAAGTCGGAGCTGCACGTGTACCGGGACCGGGTCCGGTCGGGAAGTGGCGGGCCGCGCCTGGCCGCAGTGTATGACGCGTGGTTGTCCGCACGGATGGCGGTGCAGGGAGTCCAGACGCTGCAGAGAGGCTGGAAGCCCGGGGAGCCGGACAGGTGGGTGTAAGGGGAGGCCGCCCGGCCCCCTCGTGTTTCGCGGTTCTAGGAGGTCATGTTCCGGCGGCGGCCCAGGCGGTGAGGACGGCGTGGATTTCTTGGGGTGTTGCCTGGTGGGGGTGCCGCAGGGTGACGGCGCAGTCCACGTGGAAGAAGTCGACGGCGAGTGTGGCCTGGGCCTGGGTGCGGAGGAAGTGCCGCCACGTTGTGTCGGTCTGCCGTTCAGGTGCCGGGGGGTGTCTTCCGGCGTTTGAGGACTCTGCGGATGGTGGAGGCGCCCACGCGGTGGCCGAGCTTGAGCAGCTCGCCCTGGATGCGCTGGTATCCCCACGAGGTGTTCTCCCGGGCGAGTTGTTCGATGAGCGTGGCGATCGCCTGGTCGATCGGCGGGCGGCCGGTTCGGTTCGGGTACGTCCACTTCTTCGTCACCGGTCGGCGGTGCCACGGCAGAATCGTGTCGGGTGTGACCAGACGGTGCCGTCGCAGTCGCCGCGGCAGCTGCCGGATCAGCGCGGCGAGGTACGCGCGGTCGGCCCAGGTAAAGCGCGGCTTGGGGTTCGTGCGGCGCAGCACCGCCACCTCGTGCCGCAGAACGAGCAGCTCGATGTCCTTGGAGGTGGAGGAACGGCAGAGGAGCACGCACCAGCCGAGCAGCCGGGTGAAGATCAAGTAGAGCAGACGTAGCGGCACAATCCGAGTCCTTCCCAGCGAGTGCTACTCCACTCATTACCGCTGGTCATCGCGCCGGGCCGAGTTCTGGAACCCCGTAGGACCTACGAGCACCCGACGACGACCCGCACATCATCCCCCTGCCCGCTGCCGCGGTCAGGCGTCGGCAGGTGCTCGGTGGACTGCTCAACGAGTACCACACCACGCCTCTCCGATGGCCGCACCATCGACAGAGAACACCCAGCTCAGCAACCTGATCGGAATAATGAC
>NZ_MUNE01001010.1 GCF_002154605.1 Streptomyces milbemycinicus
CGCGCGCGGTGTGGAAGGTGATCGCGTGTGACATGCCGCTGGGTCTTGTGGTCCCGGACGGGGCGACGGACTTCGAGGCGGTCTCGCAGGGCGACCCGGGCGCGCCGCTGGGCCGTGAGCTGCAGATCGCGGAGCTGCTGCGGCACATCAAGCACCGGAAGATCACCGGCACGGTGTGGCTGACGGCGGACGTCCACTACACCAGCGCCCAGCACTACGACCCGTCGCGGGCGGCCTTCAAGGACTTCGCCCCGTTCTGGGAGTTCGTCTCCGGGCCGCTGAACGCGGGCTCGTTCCCGGCGGTGAAGCTGGACGGCACCTTCGGGCCGGAGCAGCCCTTCGTCAAGGCGCCGACCAGGGCGAACGTCTCTCCGGCCGAGGGCTTCCAGTTCTTCGGCGAGGTGGACATCGACGGGCACAGCGGCGAGCTGACGGTCCGGCTGCGCGAACTGGGCGGCACGGTGCTGTTCACCAAGGTGCTGCAGCCCGGGCGCGTCGGCCAGTGACGCGTGGGGCCGGGCTCGTACCGTACGGGCATGTCCCCAACCGGCCCCGTATCCCGTCTGACCTACCCGGAGACGGGCGCCACGCGGCAGTGGCCACTGCCCGACG
>NZ_MUNE01001011.1 GCF_002154605.1 Streptomyces milbemycinicus
CCGGCCCGTCCTCGACGGCCGTCAGCTCGATCTCCAGGGCGACGGTACGGCCGCGGGCGGACGGCGGCAGCGGGCTGAGGGTGCGGTACCCCTCCCCCTCGGCGGGCAGCTCCGCCCCGTCGAGCAGCACCCGGCGGACCGCGCCCGCGCCCACCGCGAGCCACAACCCGCCNNCGGGGATCGTCAGATGCGTACGGACCGCGACGCGCCCGCCCGCCGGGACGGCCCGCCAGTCCAGGAACTCCTCCGGGACATATCCCTTGGGGCCCAGCCGCTCGTCGTGCAGCGGGTCGTCCTGGATGCCGCGCGACAGCGACCACACCGCGGGCCGCCACCCTTCCGCCCCAGCGTCCCTGACCAGCGCGAACGGGCCGAAGCCGGCCGTGACGGGCGACCAGCCCCGCTCGGCATCGGGTTCCAGGGGTGCCAGGTGTTCCAGCCGCCACACCTCGATGGGCAGCACCCCCGTACGGTGCGCCGCCGCGAGATCCCCGTCGCTGTTGTCCA
>NZ_MUNE01001012.1 GCF_002154605.1 Streptomyces milbemycinicus
GGCGGGCGTGGCGGCGAGGGCGGCGGGCGTGGCGGTGGCCGGGGCGTCGCCGGCCGCGGAGTCGTACCGCACCGCACCCGGCCCGCCGAACTGCTGCGCCACGTCGGCCTCGTACCGCAGGAACCCCGCGACCTGCTCTACGCCGACACCGTCGCGGCGGAGTGCGCGGCGGCCGACCGCGACGCGGGCGCGGCCCCGGGCAGCTGCCGCGAGCTGGTCGGCCGGCTGCTGCCCGGCGTGGCGGACGCGGCGCACCCCCGCGATCTGTCCGAGGGCCAGCGGCTCGCGCTCGCACTGTCGGTCGTCCTCACCGCGCGCCCGCCGCTGCTCCTGCTCGACGAGCCGACGCGCGGCCTGGACTACGCGGCGAAGGCGCGCCTGATCGAGATCCTGCGCGCGCTGGCCGCCGATGGCCACGCGACCGTTCTGGCCACGCACGACGTGGAGCTGGCCGCCGAACTCGCCCACCGGGTGGTGATCCTGGCCGACGGCGAGGTCGTGGCCGACGGCCCGACGGCGGAGGTGGTGGTGTCCTCCCCCGCGTTCGCCCCGCAGGTCGCCAAGGTGCTGGCCCCGCTGCCGTGGCTGACGGTCCGGCAGGTACGGCGGGACCTGGAGGATGGGGAACGGGCCACATGAGGCCGGACGCCGCCCGCCAGGTCCGCGCGGTCCGCCTCGGCCCCCGTTCCGTCGCCGCCCTCGCCCTCGTCTCCGCGATCGGCGTCGCCGCCTTCGGCTGGCCGCTGCTCTCCGACTCCGCGTCCGGGCTCGCGCACTCCGCCGACGCGCCCTGGCTCTTCGCCGCGCTGCTGCCGCTGCTGCTGGCCGTCGTCGTGGCGACGATCGCCGACACCGGCCTCGACTCCAAGGCCGTCGCGATGCTGGGGGTGCTGGCGGCCGCCGGGGCCGCGCTGCGGCCGCTGGGCGCGGGGACGGCGGGCATCGAGCCGATGTTCTTCCTGATGGTGCTGTCAGGGCGGGTGCTGGGCCCGGGCTTCGGCTTTGTGCTCGGCGCGGTGTCGATGTTCGCCTCCGCGCTGCTGACGGGTGGGGTGGGGCCGTGGATGCCGTTCCAGATGCTGTCCATGGGGTGGGTGGGCATGGGCGCGGGCCTGCTGCCGGGGACGGATCGGCTGCGCGGGCGCGGGGAGCTGTTCCTGCTCGCCGGGTACGGGGCGGTCGCCTCCGTCCTGTACGGCACGGTGATGAATCTGCAGGGCTGGCCCTATCTCGCCGGGATGGCTTCGGGCGTGTCGTTCGTGCCGGGCGATCCGCTGTCGCACAACCTGGCCCGCTTCGTCGCGTACTGCCTGGCGACGTCCCTCGGCTGGGACCTCCCACGCGCGGTGGTGACGGTGGTGCTCACCCTCACCCTCGGCCGTACGGTGCTCCGGGCCCTGCGCCGTGCGACCCGCCGGGCGGCCTTCGACGCGCCGGTCGCCTTCAAGGAGCCCTGAAACCGCGAGCGGGCGGTACCGATGAGCAGATGCATCGGTACCGCCCGCCGGCCCCGAGAGTGGCTAGCCCTGGTGGTACACGTTCACNNCTTCCCGTCCCCGTACTGAAGCTTCGCCGTGCACTTGTACGTGTTGCCGTCACAGGTCAGCCCCGTCACCGGCACCGGCGCCGCCGCACTCCGCACCGACGACGACTCCGACCCCACGCCCTGGTGGTACACGTTCACCGACCAGTCGGCCACCCACTTCCCGTCCCCGTACTGAAGATTGGCCGCGCACTTGTATGTGTTCCCGTCGCAGTTGAGCGCCGTGACCGGCACCGGCGCCGCGGCGGACCGAACGGACGACGGGGCGGACGCCGCCGCCTGGGCGCCGGCCGCCGGGGCCATGGCCGAGGTGGTCAGGAGCAGGGCCCCAAGGCCCAGGAACGTACCGGTGAGCATTCGGCGAGCTGACATGTATGTCGCTTCCCTTCGACTCGGTCCGCGTGTGCGGGCGGTCAGGGAAACACGCGGCCCTCGCGGCGGGCTCAAGCCCCGGGCGGTGCGCCTCCGGGCCGACGCTATCCGCCGAGCGCGGCGACGAGGTCCGGCAGGCGGTCGGTGGCCTTGGCCACGCCGAGCCCGTCCATGTAGTCACGGGTGTGGACGATCTGCCCGTCCCGGACCCGGATCACCAGGATCCCCGGGACGGTGACGGGGCGGCCGGTCGGCGCCACCGCCCCGACCACGGTCTGCTCGACGACGACCGTGCCGGCCTCCGCGGTCTCGTGGATCACCACGTCGCGGATGGTCTCGGCCTCCACGGGGGTCGCGCCCCACATCGCCCGGTAGCCCGCCCGGATCTCCTCGCGCCCGTTGAAGCACGCGGGCAGCCCGGGGAACAGGAACGGGAACTCATGACGGGCGTCGGCCGCGTACAGGTCGGCGAGGTCGTCCGCCGACTTCTTCAGCATCGCGCGGTGGAAGCGCTCGACGATCTCACGTGGCCCTACGGCGGGCTCGGGTGTGGCTGCGGTGGTTTCGGGCATGACGATGCGCTCCGTTCACTCACGCGGTTTCGCTCAACGTACGTTGACTCAACGAGTGTAGAGCGAGTGCGACCCCGGTCAACAGCTGTAGAGCGATCGGTAGAGTCAGGGATATGACCTCAGCCGGACCCACCCGCGCCGAGCGCCGCCGCAACACCGAGCAGCGCATCCTCGCCGCCGCCCGCGAGCTGTTCGCCGAGCGCGGCTTCGAGCGCACGACGATCCGCGCGGTCGCGTCGGCGGCACAGGTCGACCCCGCGCTGGTCATGCAGTACTTCGGCTCGAAGCAGCAGTTGTTTTCCCAGGCCGTGCGGATCTCGGTCGCAGGGACGGGGACGGGCACGGGGACGGGGACGGGGACGGGCACGGAAGCGGGTACGGACACGGGCGACCGGCCGCGGACCGGGGGCCCCGAGGCGCTCACGGATTCGCTGCTGGCCTCGCTCGGGATGAAGATCGGCGGGCTGCCGGAGGCCTCGCTGGCGATGCTGCGCTCCATGCTCACCCACCCGGAGGCGGCGGAGGCGGCCCGCGCCGCCCTCGACCATCAGATCACCGAGCTCGCGGCCGCCATGTCAGCCGGGCACGAGGCTGAGCGTCAGGCCCACGACGCCCGGCTGCACGCCGCGCTGGCCGTCGCCACCATGGTCGGGGTGACCATCGGCCATCAGCTGCTCGGCATCGACGATCTGCGCCGCGCCTCCCCGGAGGAGATCGCCGCCGCCCTGCGGCCCGCCCTGCACGCCCTGGTCACAGGCGCTGAATGATCGTCCCGGTCGCCAGCGCGCCCCCCGCGCACATGGTGATCAGCGCGAACTCCTTGTCCGCCCGCTCCAGTTCATGCAGCGCCGTGGTGATCAGCCGGGCGCCGGTGGCCCCCACCGGGTGCCCCAGCGCTATCGCGCCGCCGTTGACGTTCACCTTCTCCAGGTCCTGTTCGAAGATCTGCGCCCACGACAACACCACCGAGGCGAACGCCTCGTTGATCTCGACGACGTCGATGTCCTTGAGCGTCATCCCCGCCTTGCCGAGCACCGCGCGCGTCGCGTCGATCGGCCCGTCCAGGTGGTAGTGCGGATCGGTGCCGACCAGCGCCTGGGCGACGATCCGCGCACGGGCTTTGAGCTTGAGCGCCCGCGCCATGCGCTTGGACGCCCACATCACCGCGGCCGCGCCGTCGGAGATCTGGGAGGAGTTGCCCGCGGTGTGCACGGCGGTCGGCATCACCGACTTGAGCCCGCCGAGCGCCTCCATGCTGGTGTCGCGCAGCCCCTCGTCGCGGTCTACGAGCCGCCACATGCCCTGCCCGGCCGCCTGTTCGTCCTCGGTCGTCGGCACCTGCACCGCGAAGGTCTCGCGCTTGAAGCGCTCCTCCGCCCATGCCCGGGCGGCCCGCTCCTGCGAGAGGAGGCCGAGGGCGTCGACCTTCTCCCGGGTGAGCCCGCGGCGGCGCGCGATCCGCTCCGCCGCCTCGAACTGGTTGGGCAGATCGACGTTCCACTCGTCCGGAAACGGCTTACCGGGCCCGTGCTTGGAGCCGCTGCCCAGCGGCACCCGCGACATGGCCTCGACACCACAGCCGATGCCGACGTCGATGACGCCGGTCGCGACCATGTTGGCCACCATATGGTTGGCCTGCTGCGAGGAGCCGCACTGGCAGTCGACGGTCGTGGCCGCGGTCTCGTACGGCAGGCCGACGGCCAGCCAGGCGTTGCGGGCGGGGTTCATCGACTGCTCGCCGGCGTGGGTGACCGTGCCGCCGACGATCTGTTCCACGCAGTCGGGCTGGATGCCGGTACGGGCGAGGAGTTCGCGGTATGTCTCACCGAGCAGATAGGCGGGGTGCAGATTGGCGAGTGACCCTCCGCGCTTGCCGATGGGCGTGCGTACGGCTTCGACGATGACGGGTTCCGCGGCCATTGACTCGTCCGTCCTCTCCTGGTTCCGCGGGGCTCCCGGCAGCGCCCGCGACAGAACTAGTACGCGTTCTAGTTCCTCAATCAGTCTGCTGACGCCCCGCCCGGCGACGCAAGGGGCGTGCAAGCCCGTTGTCGGCCCGTATGCCGCCCATCCACGCCCGTTGTGCGCCCGCACGCCGCAACAAAGGCGCCATAGCACTTGCCACTTGTAGAACCCGTTACTACCTTCGCGGGTACTTCTGATAGGCCGTCAGATCTGGAGTGGCCGATGTCCTGCCCAGCGCTTCCCGAAGGATTCGACTTCACCGACCCCGACATCTACCAGCAGCGTCTGCCGTTCCCGGAGTTCGCCCAGCTGCGGCAGACCGACAGGGTGTGGTGGATCCCCCAGCCACACGGAGTCGCCGGCTTCGACGACGACGGGTACTGGGCCGTCACCCGCCACGCCGACGTCAAAGAGGTGTCGACCAAGCCGGAGATCTTCTCCTCCCACCTCAACACCGCGATCATCCGCTTCAATGAGCACATCCACCGCGACCAGATCGACGTCCAAAAGCTGATCATGCTCAATATGGACCCGCCCGAGCACACCCGG
>NZ_MUNE01001013.1 GCF_002154605.1 Streptomyces milbemycinicus
CGGCCGCGTACGGGCCCGAGGGCCACGGCAAGGTCCTGGTCGGGATCGAGACGGACGCGGACGAGGCCGCGGCGCGGTACGCGTTCGAGGAGGCGGTGCGCCGTGGCGCGCGGCTGCGTGTGCTGTACGCGGGGGCGCGCTCGCAGCTGTTCGGCGGCGATCATCCGCTGCCTTCGCGGGAGGATCCGGCGGCGCGGGCCGAGCGGGAGCAGGCGGGGGCGCACCAGGTGGTCGCGGCGCTGGGCGAGGAGTTCGAGCAGGTGCGGGTGCGCGAGCACACGACCCACGGCGCCCCGGCGCCCGCTCTCGTGGAGGCCTCGCGCGCGGCGGATGTCGTGGTCCTCCCCGTCCATCGCGGTGCGGCCCGGCTGGGCATGCAGCTCGGCCCGGTCACCCACGCGGTGCTGCACCACTCCCACTGCCCAGTCGTGCTCATCCCGATCGACCGGCCCGACTGAGATCGGCCGGCCCGACTGAGTTCGGCCGATCCGGATGACATCGACCGGGGCGGGAGAGCCCATGCACGGTACGTGCTCAGCGGGGACAATTGGGTATATCAGGACTTAGGGGGCATATCCGAGGGGAAGCGGTCATGAAAGCACTCGTCTTCCACGGACCGGGGCGCTCCTCCTGGGAGAACGTTCCCGACCCCGGCCTCCAGGAGCCCGCCGACGCGATCGTCCGTGTCGACACCACCACCATCTGCGGCACCGATCTGCACATTCTCAGCGGCAATGTGCCGGACGTCCGGCCCGGTACGGTCCTCGGCCACGAGGCCGTCGGCGAGGTCGTCGAGACCGGCGACGAGGTGCGCACCGTACGCCCCGGGGACCGGGTGCTGGTCTCCTGCGTCTCGCCGTGCGGCCGGTGCCGGTTCTGCCGCGAGCAGGCATACGGTCAGTGCCACGGCGGCGGGGGCTGGGTCCTGGGGCGGCTGATCGACGGCACCCAGGCCGAGTACGTCCGGGTGCCCTTCGCCGATCTGTCCCTGCACCCGCTGACCGGCGCGGCCGACACCCTCGAAGCCGTACTGCTGGCCGATGTCTTCCCCACCGCCTACGAGGTGGGGGTGTTGAACGCGGGGGTGCGGCCCGGGGACACGGTCGCGGTCGTCGGCACCGGGCCGGTCGGGCTCGCCGCGATCGCCACCGCGGAGCTCTTCTCCCCCGCCCGGATCATCGCCGTCGATCTGCTGCCCACCCGGCTGGAGGCGGCCAAGCGGCTGGGCGCCGACGCGGTGGTGCAGACCACGGAGGGGCCCGAGCCGCTGGTCGACGACCTCACCGGGGGCCTCGGCGCCGATGTGGTGATCGAGGCGGTGGGCACCCCCGCGAGCTTCGAGGCGTGCACGCGCATGGCCCGGCCCGGCGGGCGGATCGCCAACATCGGTGTGCACGGACGGCCCGTGACACTGCATCTGGAAGACCTGTGGATGCGGAATCTGACGATCACCACCGGTCTCGTCGACACCCGCACCACGCCCACGCTGCTGTCCATGCTGACCACCGGGCGGCTGCCCGCTGCGGCGTCGCTCATCACCCACACCTTCGAGCTCGACCAGATGGAGGAGGCGTACGACGTCTTCTCGCGGGCGGCCGACACCGGTGCGCTCAAGGTCGCGCTCGGGGTGCCCACCAGGCCGCTGGTGCCCACCGAGACGAACGGAGAGAAGTGATCGGCCATGTCCGAACCAGCACGGCCGGACGTGACCGCCGCGCCGCCGTCCGGCGGCGGCGGTGACGTCGGACGGCGCGTGGCCCGGCGGCGCGAGCGGCTGGGGTTGAGCCGGGAGGACGTGGCCGCGCGGGCGGGCACGGCCCCGGGCTGTCTGAAGCATCTGGAGGAGTCTCCCGCCGCCCCCGGCGCGGGCTTCCTCCTGCGGCTGGCCGCGGCCCTGGACACCACCGCCGCCGAACTCCAGGGCCCAGGCGGCGCGGTCCGGCCGTCCGGCCCCGGCCGGGAGGCCGGCCACCCGGACCTGGTGGAGCTGGGCCCCGGGGAGTGCCACGACCTGCTCTCCGCCCACGGGGTGGGCAGGATTTCGGTGTCCACCTCGTGGGGGCCCGCCGTCGTCCCGGTCGACTACCGCGTCGTCGACGACGCTGTGGTCCTCCGCGCCGCCCCCGACGCCTCCCCGGCCGCCGCCGCGGGGTCCGAGGTCGCGTTCGAGGTGGATCACATCGACGAGACGCTCAGCGAGGGCTGGAGCGTGCTCGTCGTGGGGCGGGCCCGGCAGCTCACCGAGTCGGAGGCGGTACGCCTGGTCGGCCGGGAGTACCACAGGCCCTGGCCGGGCGGCAGCCGCGAGATGTGGCTGCGCCTCGACCCCGGCAGCATCACGGGGCGCCGGATCCGCGTGCGCTGAGCGCGGGGCGGGACACCGCGGCGGAGCTGCCGCCGCCTGCCGCCCGGCAGAGCCCGCCGCTGAGGAAAGGAAGGAGGTCCCGGTGCATCGGACCTCGCACATCGTGAGTGATGTGATGACTCATACCGTCGTCGCCGTCGGCCGCGAGGCCCCGTTCAAGGAGATCGTGAAGACGCTGGAGCAGTGGAAGGTGAGCGCCCTGCCGGTCCTGGAGGGCGAGGGGCGGGTGATCGGCGTGGTCTCGGAGGCCGATCTGCTGCCCAAGGAGGAGTTCCGGGACAGCGATCCGATCCGGCTCGGCCAACTGCGCGATCTGCCGGACATCGTGAAGGCGGGCGCGGTGACCGCCGATGAGCTGATGACCTCTCCCGCCATCACGGTGCATGCGAACGCGACCTTGGCCGAAACCGCCCGGATCATGACCCACCGGCGCGTCAAACGGCTTCCCGTGGTCGATGACGAGGGCCGGCTGGAGGGCATCGTCAGCCGTGCCGATCTGCTGAAGGTGTTTCTGCGCGCGGACGAGGACATCGAGGAGGAGGTGCGGCGCGAGGTCGTGTCGTATCTCTTCCCGGCCTCGGCGGGGCAGCCGGTGCTGGTGAGCGTGCGGGAGGGCGTGGTCACCCTCACCGGCCAGGTCAGGGACGCCGCCCTGATCCCGGCGGCGGCGCGGCTGATCCGCTCGGTCGAGGGCGTGGTCGACTTCGACAACCGGCTGACCGCCGTCCACCATGTCACCCGGCCGTCGTGACCGCCACGGCTCCGGCCGCCGACGTACCGTCGTGACCTGCGCGCCTGCGGCCGACGTGACCTGTGCGCCGGTAGCCGGTGGCCGCGGCGGCTCAGCCGCCGCGGCTGCTCCAGCGCGGCTCGACCTCGGCCCATGCCCGCTCCCACTGCGCGGCACGGCCGCGGTCCAGCCGCCACCGTACGACGCGCCGGCCGGCCAGGGTCACCAGGCATACGCCGGTGGCCGCCGTGGCGCCGGTCAGGGCCGCCCGGCTATCGGCCTCCTGCTGGGTCAGCGGCTCGTGGACCAGTCGGCCGCGCGCGTCGATCCACACCACGGTCGACATGCCCGCCGCGCGCCCCTCGCGTACCTGGGCGACACCGGTGTGGACCGTGCCGTCGGGCGCCTTCCAGCGCACCTTGGCGGGGACGCGGTCGGCCCTGCTGCCATCGGCGCTGGGCGTCGCGGCGGGGGCGTCCTCCAGCAGCCGCGCCGGGACGCTGTGCCGCTCGGCGCGCTGCGCCAGCAGGGGTTGTTCCACAGCTGCGGCGGTGGCCACACCGGCCGCCGTGCCGCCGACCGCCATCACCAGGCCGGCCACCAGCGCGACCCAGGCCTCCACGACGTCCGAACGCCGCTTGAGCGGGTTGCGCCGCCACCTCCAGCACAGTCTCCCCCGCGCCTTCGCGCTCATCGCCGCACCCCCTGTCGGTGCTGTCGCGTGCTGCTCGGCGGAAACCCGCCCGGCAGCGCAAGGGCTCCCTGTGTCGACCCTGCCACGCGCGGGCCGCAAGGTCGAGGGCCGGGCAGAACCAGCGGCGGGGACCATCGGCCCCGCCGCCCGATCGCGGGGTCCGTTCGGCCCTGGCGCGGCCACCCGCGGCGCGCCATGATCGGTCTCAGAGGGCCGGGCCACGACAGCAGTGCGGACGGAAGGCCGCCATGACCGACTCACCACACCACCCGCCGCCGACTCCGAGCAGTCCGAGCAGCCCCATCAGCCCGATTAGGGTGTTTCTGCTGGACGACCACGAGGTCGTACGGCGCGGGCTGCACGATCTCCTCGACGCCGAGCCGGACATCGAGGTGGTCGGCGACGCCGGAACCGTCGCCCAAGCGCTCACCCGGGGCCCCGCGCTGCGGCCCGATGTCGCGATCCTGGACGTGCGGCTGCCGGACGGGAACGGGGTCGCCGTCTGCCGTGAACTGCGGTCCGCCATGCCCGAGCTGGCCTGTCTGATGCTGACCTCGTTCGACGACGACGATGCGCTGCTGGACGCGATCATGGCGGGGGCCGCGGGATATGTCCTCAAGCAGATCAAGGGCTCCGACCTGGTCTCCGCCGTACGCACGGTCGCGTCCGGCCAGTCGATGCTCGATCCGGCGACCACCACCCGGCTGATGAGCACCCTGCGCGGGGAGAGCGCCGAGCCGCAGCCGCGGGACGAGTCGCTGGCCGGGCTGTCCACCCGGGAGCGGGAGATCCTGACCCTGATCGGCGAGGGGATGACGAACCGGGAGATCGGCAAGCGGCTCTATCTGTCCGAGAAGACGGTGAAGAACCACATCTCCCGTCTGTTGTCCAAGCTCGGCGTCGAACGCCGCGTCCAGGCGGCCGTGATCGCCACCCATGCGGAACCGCGGCACCCCGGCGACCACTCCCCCCGGCCCGACTCCGCCCCCTGACGCCGCTGACATCGTCCTCGGCCGGCTGACACCGTCAGGCGTCCTGCCGCAGCGGAACACTCCACACCAGGCGCGTGCCGCCGCCCGGCGGCACCTCAAGCGCCAGTTCCCCGCCGCGCTTTCCGGCGCGTTCGCTGAGGTTCCGCAGCCCGCTGCGCCGCCCGCCTTCCGGAATGCCCACCCCGTCGTCGGTCACCGTGAGGGTCAGCCGGCCGGACCCGACGGCCAGGGAGATCTCCGCGCCGCGGGCCCGCGCATGGCGGGCGGTATTGGACAGCGCCTCGGCCAGGACCGCGACCACGTCGTCCGCGACCTCGTACGGCACATCGGTGTCGACCAGCCCCTCCGTACGCAGCGAGGGCGTGAACCCCAGCGCGGGCACGGCCTCCTCGACCGTCCTGGCCGTACGCACCCGCAGCCCCTGGGCGGCCGGGCCCGCCTCGTGCGACCGGAGACCGAAGATCGTCGACCGAATGATCCTGATGGTGTCGTCCAGGTCGTCCACCACCCGCAACAGCCGCTCGGAGCCCTCCGAGTGGGGGACGAAGCGCATAGTGGACTGCAGCGACATCCCCGCGGCGAACAGCCGCTGGATGGCCAGGTCGTGCAGATCGCGGGCGATCCGGTCGCGGTCCTCCAACAGCGCCAACTGCTCGGCGTCGCGCCGCCGCTCGGCCAGCTTCATGGCGATCGCCGCCTGACCGGCGAAGCCGAGCAGCATGTCGGTCTCCACCGGGGTGAAGGGCGCGCTGCCCGCCACCCGGGCCAGCGACAGCACCCCCTGGACCCCCTCGCCGGTCCGCATCGGGACCGCCACCGCCGGGCCGAGGCCCGTCCAGCGCGTGGGGCCCAGCGTGATCCGTGGGTCGTTCTCGACGTCGACGCTGGTGACGGCCTCGGACGCGAGGAAGGCGGCACCGGCGAACGAGCCCTGGCAGGGCAGCACCAGACCGCGGTGGGCCTCGGCGTCGGTGCCGTCCGCGAGCGCCATCTGGAGGTCGGCGGTCCCCTCGACCGGCAGCGCGAGCACCCCCAGGTCTGCCGCGAGGAGACGCCGGGCGTGTCCGACGATGAGCCCGAGCACCCGGGTCTCGTCCACCCCGGACAGCAGGCCCTGGGTGACCTCCGCGTTCGCCTCCAGCCAGCGCTGGCGATGCCGGGCCTCCTCGTACAGCCGGGCGTTCTCGATGGCCACGCCGGCCGCCACGGCGAGGGTGGACAGCAC
>NZ_MUNE01001014.1 GCF_002154605.1 Streptomyces milbemycinicus
ACCGTGGAGTTCCTGGTGGGCGCGGACGGCACGATCTCCTTCCTCGAGGTCAACACCCGCCTCCAGGTCGAACACCCGGTCACCGAGGAAGTCACCGGCATCGACCTGGTCCGCGAGATGTTCCGCATCGCCGACGGCGAACCGATCGGCTACGACGACCCGCCCCTGCGCGGCCACTCCTTCGAGTTCCGCATCAACGGCGAGGACCCCGGCCGAGGCTTCCTCCCCGCCCCCGGCACCGTCACCACCTTCACCCCGCCCACCGGCCCCGGCGTACGCCTGGACGCGGGCGTGGAATCCGGCAGCGTGATCGGCCCCGCCTGGGACTCCCTGCTCGCCAAACTCATCATCACCGGCGCCACCCGCACCCAGGCCCTCCAACGCGCCGCACGCGCGCTCGCCGAGTTCCAGGTCGAGGGCATGGCCACCGCCATCCCCTTCCACCGCGCCGTGGTCACCGACCCCGCCTTCACCAGCGACCCCTTCACCATCCACACCCGCTGGATCGAAACCGAATTCACCAACACCATCACCCCCTACACCCCCACGGGTACGGAGGAGACGGAGGAAACCGCCCCACGCGAGACCGTGGTCGTCGAGGTCGGCGGGAAACGGCTGGAGGTCTCCCTCCCCGCGTTCCTGGGCGCGGCTGCCGCGCCTGCCGCCGGGGACGCGGGGGCAGGGTTGAAGAAGCCGAAGCGCAAGGCGGTGAAGAAGTCGGGGTCGGCCGCCTCCGGTGACGCGCTGGCTTCGCCGATGCAGGGCACCATCGTGAAGGTCGCCGTGGCCGAGGGGGACCAGGTCGCGGAGGGCGATCTGGTCGTGGTCCTGGAAGCGATGAAGATGGAACAGCCGCTGAACGCCCACCGGGCCGGCACCGTCAAGGGCCTGGCAGCCGAGGTCGGCGCCTCCATCACCTCCGGCGCCGTCATCTGCGAAATCAAAGACTGAGGGCTGACGGCGAGCCACCCGCCCCCGAACCCCTGACCGTTTCAGAGCCCCCGGGCTCCCGGGCCCCCGTCTCACCGGTTACGCCGGATACGGGGGCCCGGTAATTCGTATGGCATCTTCGTGCCATGGGTCTGGGGCGCGAAGCCCACGTGACAGACCATGGAGGCGGTGATTCCGCGCTGTCGGCATCACCGGTGAACTTGGTCTCCCCCGCGTAACGGGGGCGGGGGAGACCAATTTCCCGTGCCCGAATCGGCGTCGGTTCGGCCTGGGGCATGCCCGAGCGGGCATCGCCTCTTCACCTCTTCATCGTGCGTCCCAGGAACCCCAGGACCGTCTCCGCGTAGACCTCCGGATGGGTCTTGACGCCCTGTAGATGCTCGGTGTCCGGCAGCGTGTGCACCTCCGCCAGCGGATACCGCTCCGCCAGCGCCCGCACCCCGGCCGCCGGAATCATCGTGTCGCTCTCGCCGGCCAGAAAGAGCATCGGCGTGCTCTCGTACGCCCCCTCGGCGGCGGGTGGCCACTGCACCCGCAGCATCGCCACCGCCGCCGTCGAGGCGACCTTCTCCAGGGCCTTCCGGGACGGCCCCTTCCGTAGCGGGCCGGGGATCGGCAGCCCGTCGGCCGCGAGGAAGTTACGGAACAGCGGCCGCAGTTCCAGCGCCGGGCCGCTGTCGAAGACGACCGCGTCGACCGGGCGTTCCCCGTCCCTCCTGAGCATGTAGAAGGAGGGGAAGGCGGAGATGGAGAAGCCGTAGACCGCGATGCGCGCCGAGGCGTACTCCGCCATGCCGCGCACATGCTTGACCACCGCGACCACATCGTCGGTGTGCCGGTCGCTCATGCCCCAGCAGGCCCGGTCCGCGCTGCTCTTGCCGTGGTTGCGGTGGTCGAACATCGCGACCGTATAGCCCGCCTCGTGGAGCATCCGGGCGTGCGCGAGGCTCGCGGACTTGCTCAGGCCCAGGCCGTGCCCGAGCACCACCACCCGGTCCGGGTCGCCCGCGCACAGCCACACATGCAGCCGGCGCCCTCCGCCGTCCAGCGGCACGGTGACGTCGGTGCTGGTCAGCCCCAGGTCGGCGGGGATCTTGTGGTAGGGCCTGCGGGGCGGGTGGTAGATGAAGTACGAGAGGAAGGCGCCGTACAGCGGAGCCACCGGGAGGGCCAGCGCCGAGGCCGCCTTCGCCGAGAATCCGGTCGCCATGTCGCAAACCCCCATTACGGAAAGTGCACGGTCTGTGCTTGATCGTAGTGGTGCGGACGGGTGACCATACCAGCCGGTAGGGGAACGTGTCCTAAGTCACCGGGTGTCGTCCGTGCGGCAACGCCGCCCCGGGGCAAGGATGTTGATTCAGGCTCAGCGCTGCGGGGGAGAGCGGAATCGTGACGTACACCAACCCTGGCGTCCGGCATCCCGCCGTCGACATGGCGGACGGCACTGCGGACGGCACGGCGGACGGCACGGCGGACGGGACGAACGGATGGGGCCCGGTCCGCGCGCTGCCCCGCCCCGAGGACCGGCCCTCCGGCGCCGAGGTGGCCGTATGGCTGCTGCGGATCCCGCCGTCCGCCGCTGCCGCCGCCGCGCGCGCCGGGATGCTGGACGCCCGGGAGAGCGAGCGGGCCGCCAGGTTCCGCGACGACACTCTGCGGGAGCGCTATGTCGCCTCCCATGTGGGCCTGCGCGTCCTGCTCGGCGCGTACCTCGGCATCGACCCCGCCGAAGTCGAGCTGATCCGCGAGCTGTGCGGTATGCCGGACTGCGACAAGCCGCACGGCCGCCCCGCCGTGGCGGGCGAGCCCGGGCTGCGGTTCTCCCTGTCGCACGCCGAGGACGCCGCGATGTACGCCTTCGCCGACGCGCCCGTCGGCGCCGACATCGAGGCCAGGAACGCGCGGCGGGGCGGCAAGGTGCTGGCCGGGCTGATCCGGCAGCTCCACGCAGATGAGCGGACGGCGATCGAGGCGCTGCCCGAGGCGCTGCACGAGGAGGCGTTCCTCAGCTGCTGGGTGCGTAAGGAGGCCTACCTCAAGGGCATCGGCACCGGCCTGCCCGGCGGTCTGCGCACCCACCACGTCGGCCTCGCCGACCACCTCGCCCCACCCGACTCCGCCACCCCGCCCGGCTGGTCACTGGCCGACGTACCCGCCCCGCCCGGCTACGCCGCGGCGGTCGCGCTGCGCACGGACGACACGGCGGCTGTGCGGCCGTCGGTGAGCGCGTTGCGTTTGCGGTGAGTTTGAGACGGCGACACGCCGTGACGTCGGCGTGTCGCCGTCTCA
>NZ_MUNE01001015.1 GCF_002154605.1 Streptomyces milbemycinicus
GCAGATCCTGACGGTCGACCCCGGGGCCATCGACTGGGCCGGGTTCACCACGCACGCCCGTGAGGGGGCGGGGGTGGCGCGCGGGCTTGGGCGCAGGCCCGTGGTGCTGTACTCGCCCGGGATGTACAACGAGCGCACGCTGGACACCAGTGCCGTGGTGGAGCTGGCCGGCCAGGGCTATGTCGTGGTGACGGTCGACCCGACGTACGAGGCGCACGCCGTGGAGTTCCCCGACGGGAGGGTCGCCGAGGCGTCGTCGGAGATCGGCAAGATCGAGCCGGTCGCGGACCGCAACAAGGCGGTGCTGGAGGTGCGGGTGGCCGACGTCCGGTTCGTACTGGACCGGCTGGAGGTGCTTGCGCGCGGTGGCAACCCGGACGCCGGGGGGCGGCAGTTGCCCAGCGGGCTCGGCGCGGCGCTGGACATGGCGCGGGTCGGGATGTTCGGCCACTCGCTCGGCGGCATGACGACGGCGGAGGCCATGCGGCTGGACCGCCGGATCCGGGCCGGGGTCAACCTGGACGGGCCGCTGGGCTACGACTGGACCGACCCCGATCTGCTGCTGCCGGTCGCGCACAGCGGGCTCGACCGGCCGTTTCTGCTGATGGGGGCGTGGCTGGCGACCACGTCGGGGCGGCTGCCGCACACCCATGAGCACTCGCCCTCCTGGCGGGCGCTGTGGCAGAACTCGACGGGGTGGAAGCGCGATCTGTGGACGCAGGCGGCCGAGCACAACTCGTTCACCGACTACGAGATCGTCCTCCCCGCCCTCGCCGAGCGCCTT
>NZ_MUNE01001016.1 GCF_002154605.1 Streptomyces milbemycinicus
CCGCTCCCCCACCTCCCACCACCAGCGAGGGCAAAGGCGGGCCGCCGAAGGTGGACGACGAGCTGGTCCGGGCGCTGTACGCGCCGCTGAGCCGACTGCTCAAGGCGGAGCTGCGGCTGGAGCGCGAGCGAGCCGGTTTTCTGATCAACACCAGGCACTGACAAGTGCGGAGAGAAGGGAGACGGCGTGGCCGTTACCGATGACCCGGCGGTCAGCGTCTGCTTCGTCGTCACTGTCGACGGTATCGAGCTCGGCTCGTTCAACACCTGCGAGGGCCTGGGCTGTGAAGTGGTGCTGGAACAGCGCGAGGAGGGCGGCAACAACACCCACCTCTGGCAGCTGCCGACCCGCCTCAAATACCCCAACATCAAGCTGTCCCGGCCGCTGACCCGCGACACCGAGAAGGTGGCCAAGTGGTTCGCGAGCATGACCACCGGCATCCGCCGCAGGACCGCGCATATCGAGGCGCGTACGGGCGACGGCCGCAAGGTGGCCCAATGGGGGCTGCTGGAGGTCGTGCCGGTGCGCTGGACCGGGCCCTCGTTCAACCCGGAGTCCCCCAAGGTGGCGATCGAGACCATTGAGATCGCGCACCACGGCTATGTCATGGAGCCGGAGTCATGAGTTCACCCGTGGCATTCAGCGCGGCGGGCGGGGCCGCCGCAGCCAAAGGGGCCAAAGGGGCCAAAGGGGGCGGCGGGACTCGGCCCAAGCTGGAGCACGCGTATCTGGAGTTGCGCACCCCGCCACCCGGCGGCGGGCTGACCCCGGGCGGCCCCTGCGGACGTATCGACTTCCAGTTCAACCCCAAAGAGCTGAGCCTGACCAAGGCCGCGGCGTGGAAACGCACTCCCGCCAAGGGCGCGAAGAGCGCCGGGCCGCCGGAGTACCAGGGGCCGCAGCCCAGCAAGCTGACGGTCGAGATGTTCTTCGACGCGAGCGACACCCAGGACACCAGCGTCGTGACCTCCGTGGAGCAGTTGTTCACCTGCTGCGTACCGACCAATGAGACCCGGCAGCAGCAGCGCTCCTCGCCACCGTGGGTGGTGTTCCACTGGGGCGGGCTGACCGGGTTTCCCGGCTATGTGAGCCAAGTGCAGGCGAAGTACACCCTGTTCACCACCTCCGGTGTGCCGATCCGGGCGGTGTGCCAGGTGACGATGGAGGAGATCACCGGGGACACCCCGGGCCAGAACCCGACGTCGGGCGCCCTGCACGCCCGCCGTGTTCACCGGGTGCGCGCCGGTGACACGCTGCCGCTGCTGGCCTGGCGGGAGTACGGCGATCCGGCCGCCTGGCGGGTGATCGCGGAGGCGAACGGGATCGACGATCCGATGCGCCTGGCCAACGGCCGTGAGCTGCTGCTTCCCGCCCTCGATGAGCTGGAGCGTCTTGAAGCCACCGCCCAGGAGCAGGGCCGGAGCGCCGGCCACGACAGGCGACGGTGAGGTCGGCATGGTCAATCAGAGTGTGGCGAAGTCCCTGGTCGTGGAGTTCGGCGGCCGTCCACTCCCGCCCGCCCTCGCCAACACCCTCGTCGAGGGGTACGTGGACGACAGCCGCACCCTGCCCGATCTGTTCGTGCTCCGCTTCCGCGACCCCAGCCGGGTGCTGCTCGAGCAGGCGGGGCTGACCATCGGCACCGAGGTACGGCTGCTGGCCGGCGCGGGCGGCGGTCCGTCGCCGCGCCCGCTGCTGTCGGGAAACGTCACCGCGCTGGAGGTGGAGATCGACGACACCGGCACCTTCACCGTGGTCCGTGGCCTGGACGAGTCGCACCGCCTCTTCCGGGGCCGCCGGGTCGCGAGCTACCAGAACATGACGCTGTCCGACATCTGCACCAGCGTCGCCCGGCGGGCCGGGCTGCGCCCGGGAAAGATGGATGTCGCGGGCCCGGTGCTGGAACACGTGGCGCAGCCGAACATCAGCGACTGGGAGTTCATCCGCGCGCTGGCCGAGGAGGCGGGCGCGCAGGCATATGTGACGGAAGGCCAGTTGCACATCGCCAAGCCGACCGAGGCGGGTGGCGCCCCGGATGTGTCGGCGCGCGCCGCCCGCGAGCCGCTGGTGCTGGAGATGGGCGACAATCTGCTGCGCTGCCGGGCCGGAGTGTCCGCCGCCGAGCAGGTGTCGGCGGTGGAGGTGCGTGGCTGGGACGTACGGGCCAAAGAGCCGCTGGTGGGGCGGGCCGACGCGGGTAAGGCGGCGACACTGGACCTGGGCCTGACGGCGGCGGAGGTGGCACAGCCCTTCGGCGAGGCGAGTTTCGTGGTCTCCGACGCCCCGTACGGCAGCCAGGCCCAGGTGGACCAGGCGGCCAAGGCGCTGGCGGCGCGTATCGCGGGGTCGTTCGCCGAGCTGGAGGCGGTGATCCGGGGCAATCCGGAGGTACGGGCGGGCGGCGCGGTCACGCTGGCCGGGGTGGGCAAACCCTTCGAGGGCCGCTATACGGTCACCTCCTCGCGGCATGTCTTCGACCCGGTGCGCGGTTACGAGACCTGGGTGACGGTCTCCGGGCAGCAGGAGCGCTCGCTGTTCGGGCTGACGGGCGGCGGCTCCGGCGGGGGTACGGACACCGGTGCGCGGTGTTCGGGGCTGGCCAATGGCACGGTCACCGACACCAAGGACCCGGAGGGTCTGGGCCGGGTCAAGGTGCGTTTTCCGTGGCTGTCGGACGAATACGCCAGCGACTGGGCGCGGACCGCACAGGCGGGCGGGACGGCGGGCGGCGAGGCGTTCATCCCCGAGGTGGGCGACGAGGTGCTGGTCGGGTTCGAGCAGGGGCATCTGGACCGGCCGTATGTGCTCGCCGGTCTGTACAACGGCAAGGACAAGCCGGGGCAAGGGGGGCAGGGAGGCCCAGGCCGGCCGCAAGGTCTCGGCCCCGGCCAGGCACAGGGCCAGGGCCAGGGCCAGGGGGGCGGACAGGACGCGGAGGCGGTCGACCCCACCAGCGGGGCGGTCAACAAACGCGCCTTCGGCTCGCGCGGCGGCAACAAACTGGAACTGCTCGACGCCGCGAACGGCCCGCAGGGGGTGCGGCTGGTCACCGGCGACGGAAAACTCAAGATCAATCTCGATCGCCAGGGCACCACCATCGTGGTGCACAGCGACGGCAAGGTCGAGATCGAGGCCAAGGAGCAGGTCTCCATCAAGGCGGGCAGCGGGGTGACCCTGGAGGCCGGCAAGGGCCCGCTCGAGCTGGGCGGCGACTCGGTGAAGCTGACGGCCCGCAACGGAGTGGCGGTGGACGGCGGCAGCGGCCAGGTGAAGCTGTCCACCGGCGGCACGGTGGAGGTGCAGGGCGCCCAAGTCGCGGTGGGCAGCACCAACCGCACCGAGATCAAGGGCGGCAACTCCCTCTCCGTCAACGCGCCCCTGGTACGGATCAACTGACCACCCGGAAGAGCAACAGGACACGGCACACCAGCCCACCGGAACGGACCGACCAGCACAGTCAGGGGGCACCACACATGCCAGCAGCCGCACGCGTCGGCGATCCCACCGGCCACCCCGGCGTGGTCGGCCCGCCCGGCGAGCCCACCGTGCTCATCGGCGGCCGGCCCGCGGCCACCGTGGGCACCCCCCACCAGTGCAGTGCGCCCGCCGCCCATCCGCCGTCCCAGATCGCGCCGCCCGGCAGCGCCACCGTCCTGATCGGCGGACAGCCCGCGGCCCGCGTGGGCGATACGGCGGGCTGCGGCTCGCCCATCACCGCCGGGTGCCCGAGCGTACAGATCGGCGGGTGACCGGGCATGGGCCAGCAGTTCATCGGCGCGGGCTGGGCGTTCCCGCCCCGTACGGACGCCACCGGCAGCATCGCGCTGGTCCGCGACGAGCGGGAGCTCGAGGAGTCGATCCGGCTGATCCTCGCCACCTCCCCCGGCGAACGGCCGATGCGGCCGGAGTTCGGCTGCGCCCTGGGCGACTACGTGTTCGCGCCCGCCGACGCCGGTACGGCCGGACAGCTGGCCTACGAGGTGCGGCTGGCCCTGGAGCGGTGGGAGCCGCGCATCGAAGTGGCCGAGGTCGCCGTCCGGTTCGACGAGGCGGACCAGGGAGTGCTGTACATCGACATCAGCTACGCGGTGCGCGGCGCCAACGACCCCCGCAACCTCGTGTTCCCGTTCTACGTGATCCCGCACACCGAGGAGCGCGCATGACCAGCGAGGAGGGCACATGACGCTCCCCACCCCGAACCTGGACGACCGGCGCTTCCAGAGCCTGGTGGACGAGGCCAAGCGGCTGGTGCAGCAGCGCTGCCCGGAGTGGACCGACCACAACGTCTCCGATCCCGGCGTCACCCTGATCGAGGCGTTCGCCACCATGGTCGACCAGCTCGTCTACCGGCTGAACCGGGTGCCGGACAAGAACTACCTGGCCTTCCTCGACCTGATCGGAGTGCGGCTGTATCCACCGACCGCGGCGCACACCGACGCCACCTTCTGGCTCTCCGCCCCGCAGCCGGAACCGGTGCGCATCAGGGCCGGTACGGAGATCGCCACGGTGCGCACCGAAACCGAGGAGGCGGTGGTCTTCACCACCAGCCGGGACCTTTCGGTGGTGCCGTGCGCGCTGACCCACCTCGCCACCTGGCCGGCCTCCGGCAACGCCGCCGACCGCTCGGAGGAGCTGGCGCTGGGCCGTGACGTACCGTGCTTCGGCCCGACCCCCGTTCCAGGGGACAGCCTCTACATCGGGCTGTCCGATCCGGTGCCCGGCTGCGCGGTGGTGCTGCGTCTTGACTGCCGGGTGGACGGGGTGGGCGTCGACCCGCGCCGCCCGCCGCTGCTGTGGGAGGCGTGGGACGGCAACGCCTGGGTGGCATGCGAGGTGGAGAAGGACGACACCGGCGGGTTCAACAAGGCGGGGGAGGTCATCCTGCATGTGCCCGCCACCCACACCGGCTCGGTGCTGGTACGGCAGTCCGCGGGCTGGCTGCGCTGCCGGCTGCTGCAGGCCGCGCCGGACCAGCCCACATATGTGGCATCCCCGACGGTACGTCAGGCCGGCGCGTTCACCATCGGCGGCACGGTGGAAGCCGAGCACTCCGAGAAGGTCGTGGAGGAAGTCCTCGGGCTGTCCGAGGGGGTGCCGGGGCAGAGTTTCCAGGTCGCCCGGCCGCCCGTGGTGGCGGGCGAGGAGCCGTTCGTGGTCGAGGTGGCGGAGGGCCCCGGCTGGCTGGAGTGGACCCGGGTGGACAGTTTCGCGCACTCCACCCCGTACGACCGGCACATCACCGTGGACCCCAACTCCGGCCAGGTGGACTTCGGCCCGGCGGTCCGGGAGGCCGATGGCACCCTGCGGCTGTTCGGCGCGGTGCCGCCCAAGGGGTGTCCGGTACGGGTACGCGCCTACCGCACCGGCGGCGGGCGGCGCGGCAATGTGTCGCGCGGTGCGCTGCGGGTGCTGCGCAGCTCACTGCCGTACGTGGCGCGGGTGGCGAACCGGCGGCCGGCGCTGGGCGGGGTGGACGGCGAGACCGTCGAGGACGCCCGGGTGCGCGGGCCGATGACACTGCGCACCCTGCACCGGGCCGTGGTACCGCACGACTACGAGCAACTGGCCCGCGAGTTCGCGCCGGACGCGGCCCGGGTGGCCTGCGTACCGGCGGGCGAGTACCGGGCCGAGGGCGGCACGGACGGGGCGCGGACGGACGGGGCGCAGACGGGCGGGGCGCAGACGGGCGGGGTGCGGCTGCTGGTGGTGCCGACGGGCCGCGACGACGAGCAGGGCCGGATCCGGTTCGAGGACCTGATCCCACCGCCGGCCACCCTGGCCAGGCTGGCCGACCATCTGGAGGAGCGGCGCCCGATCGGGGCCCAGCTGTCCGTCGAACCGCCCTACTACCAGGGCGTCACGGTGGTCGCCACCGTATCGCCCAGCCGCGGGACAGCCGCCGACCGGCTCCGCGACAAGGCCCTGACCGCGCTGTACGGCTACTTCAACCCGCTAACCGGCGGCCCGGACGGACAGGGCTGGCCGTTCGGGCGGCCGGTCCACTCCGGTGAGGTGTTCGCGGTGCTCCAGCAGGTGCCCGGGGTGGATCTGGTCGAGGACGTACGGCTGTTCCCGGCGGACCCGGTGACGGGACAGCGCGGCGAGGCGACCAACAAGATCGAACTCGACGGACACGCGCTGGTGTTCAGCTATGAACACCAGCTCCGGGTACGGGAGGCCTGAGTGCGCGGACCACTTCCCGGGCTGCCCACCGCCCACCCCCTGCTCCACCAGCTGCCGGCGGTCTATCACGGCGAGGAGTTCCTCGAACGCTTCCTGAGCGCTCTGGACGAGGTGCTGGCACCGGTGCTGCTCACGCTCGACAACCTGCCCGCGCATCTGCATCCGCGCACCGCCCCCGAGGACCTGCTGGCCTGGCTGGCGCAGTGGGTGGCGGTGGAGGTGGACCAGGACCGACCGGTCAATCAGCGGCGGGCGGTGGTGGCCACCGCCGTGACCCGCCACCGTCAGCGGGGCACCCGGCAGGGGCTGGCGGCGGCGGTGCGGGTGGAGACCGGTATCGAGCCGGAGATCAGTGAGAGCGGCGGCACATCGTGGTCCTCCGAGCCCGGGGCGGCGCTGCCCGGTTCGGCCCGGCCGTGGGTGACGGTACGGCTGCGGGTGCCCGATCCGGAGCAGTTCGACCGGACGCGGGTGGAGAAGCTGGTCGCGGCGGAGGTTCCGGCGCACGTTCCGTACCGGGTGGAGATCGTGGCCGCGACGGAGGGGGCGGGGCCGTCATGATCTGCCCCGAGTGCGGACATCGCAATGCGGCGGGGGCGCAGTTCTGTGCCTCGTGCCAGTCGTTCTTGGAGTGGGAGCGGGAGGGGGCGGCGCCGGAGCCGACCGCTGCCCCTCGACGGCCCGGAGATCCGCTGGACGGCCCGCCCGACGCGGGCCCGGACCACCAACGTCCGGAGTCCTCGACCGCTCCGGCCACCCCGGCGACCCCCGCCACGCCGCCGGTG
>NZ_MUNE01001017.1 GCF_002154605.1 Streptomyces milbemycinicus
GCGAGACGGCGCACAGGCACACGCGAAGCGAAGCGCAGCACACCACCAAAGCCCTCGCCGCCGGAGAAGACGTCGTCGGCCCCCACGGCTTACGCCCCGAGATCCCCTGCCCCCGGCGTTAGGGCCAGGAACGGCAGTACCACGGCGGCCACCTCGTCCGGTACTTCCTCGGCGAGGTCGTGTCCGGCGTCGAAGACGTGGCCGGTGACGTCGTGGGCCATGATCCGCATCTGGGTCTCGTTGCGGTCGCCGATGAAGGCCGAGCCGCCAAGGGCGAGCACCGGAATGTCCAGCTTCTTCTGGGCTGCCTGCCGGTTCTGTTCGGCGTCGATGAGCATCGCCCGATAGATGGCCAGCATCGAGCGGATGCCGCCGGGCATGGAGTAGCAGCGCACGTATTCGTCGACTGCTTCGGCGGTGGCTGTGTCGGGGTGGCTGCGTTCGTTCTTCAGCATGTAGGTGATGAGTTCACGCTCGTGGCCGGCGATCAGCATCTCGGGGACGTCAGGCTGGAAATAGAAGCCCAGATGCCCACAGGTGCATCCCGCTCGAGACGTTCTCGGGGGTGAGAGCGGTGTGGTTCTCGAAGCCGAACCCGGGGAACAGCGCCTCGGCGAACACCAGGGCGTTGACGTGAGCGCGGTGGCGGGCGGCGAGTTGGTAGCCGATGACCGCTCCCCAGTCCTCCCCCATCACGCTGTAGGACGCGTGGCCGAGGTGGGTCATCAGCGCGGCGATGTCGTCGCTCATCGTCGCGGAGTCGTATCCGTCCGCGGGGTGGGCGGAGTCGCCGAGGCCGCGGAGGTCCGGTACGACGACGGTGTGATGTGGCGTCAGTTTGGGGACGAGGTATCGCCAGTGGTGGCCGGTCTTGGGTACGCCGTGCAGCAGCACCACCGCCGG
>NZ_MUNE01001018.1 GCF_002154605.1 Streptomyces milbemycinicus
CACCCGTACCACCCAACTCACCACCCCCACCCGACGCTTGACCGCCACCTCCACCCCAGCTGACCGCGCGTTCGAGATGCGCTTCACCTCCACGCCCCGAGGTGTCCGTCTCGCCCGCCGTCTGGCAGCCGTCCGGCTGGACGCATGGGGAATCCCGTACGGCAGCGAACCCCACGACGAGATCGACCTGATCGTCGCCGAGCTGAGCGCGAACGCCGTGCGGCATGGCCACGTCCCGGGCTGTGACTTCCACCTCCGCCTGCATGTGACGGCAGCGGGCTCGCGCCCCGCGACCGCCCGGATCGAGGTCACCGACAGCCGCGCCGAATGCGCGCCGCGGCGGCCTGCTGTCCCGCCTGCCTCGGATGGCCCCGGCCTCGCGGAGACCGGCCGGGGCCTGCTCCTCGTGTCGCGCCTGGCCACCCGCTGGGATTGGCGCCTACGCCCCGACGGCTCGGGCAAGACGGTCTGGGCCGATTACCGCATCCCCGGGGGAGTGGCTGCCGCGGAGCCCGCCACGTGACCGGACCCGGTCAGGCTCTCGGGCGCGCCACACGAGATGTACATCTGCTACATATGTGACATGAGTGATCCCGTCGTCGAATCCATGGCCGAGGTCCGCAGTCACCTTGCCGACGTCATCGACCGTGCCCGGCGCGAGGAGACGCGACGATCATCACCCGTCGACATCCCGGAGTCCCAGCGCCTCCGCCGGATCGCCGAAGACGCCGAAGGTGCATGGCTCAACCGGCTGGCCGACGAAGCCGAGCCCGAAGGCACGGAAGGGTCTGTCTCGCTCGGAGAGATGGCCGCACTGCTCCGTGCTGACCATCATGGGGTGCGTCACGCTCCACGCCGCACGCGCAGCGGGACAGTGATGGACTCGGGCGACAGGTAATCGCCGCGATATCTACCGCCAGGTTCCCTGAGACCCGCCTGACCGCGCGGTCCACGCTGCGCAGGCGCTCACATCGCGCCACCGGTTCGTGTGCGGTGGGTGTTACCCCTGACAATCCGCCGCGGAGACGTTCGTGTAATGAGTCGTTCGTACCGTTACGAACGTACGGCGGTCACAGAGGGCCGAACCAGGTCGATCAGGAGAGAGGGGCGCCCGTGGTCGCACCGGACGCGTGGGCCGAGGGCACGACGAAGGTGCGGACGGTCTGCTCGTACTGCGGGGTGGGCTGCGGCATGGTCCTCGACGTCGGCCGGGGGCCGGACGGGCGGCGTACGGTGCTGAAGGCGGCCGGGGACAAGGAGCACCCCGCGAACTTCGGCCGACTGTGCACCAAGGGCGCGACCACCGCCGACATGCTCGTCGCCCCGGGGCGGCTGACCACGGCCCTCGTCCGGCCGGACCGTGGCGAGGAGCCGCAGCCCGCGCCCGTGGCGGCCGCCATCGCCGAGACCGCCCGCCGCCTGCGGGCGATCGTCGATGAGCACGGGCCCGACGCGGTCGCCCTCTATGTCTCCGGGCAGATGAGCCTGGAGGCGCAGTATCTGGCGAACAAGCTGGCCAAGGGGTTCCTCCGGACCAACCAGATCGAGTCGAACTCGCGGCTGTGCATGGCGAGCGCCGGTACCGGTTACAAGCTGTCGCTGGGCGCGGACGGGCCGCCCGGCTCGTACCAGGACTTCGACAAGGCGGACGTCTTCTTCGTCATCGGCGCCAACATGGCCGACTGCCATCCGATCCTCTTCCTGCGCATGATGGACCGTGTGAAGTCGGCGGGCGCCAAGCTGATCGTCGTCGACCCGCGGCGCACCGCCACCGCGGCCAAGGCCGATCTGTTTCTGCAGATCAGGCCGGGCACGGACCTGGCGCTGCTCAATGGGCTGCTGCATCTGCTGCATGCGGACGGCCACACCGACCCTGAGTTCATCGCCGCCCACACCGAGGGCTGGGAGGCGATGCCCGCCTTCCTCGCGGACTATCCGCCCGCCGCCGTCGCGGAGATCACCGGTATCCCGGAGGACGACATCCGCGAGGCCGCCCGGCTGATCGGCGAGGCGGGGGAGTGGACGAGTTGCTGGACGATGGGCCTGAACCAGTCCACGCACGGCACCTGGAACACCAACGCCCTGGTCAACCTGCATCTCGCCACCGGCGCGATCTGCCGCCCCGGTAGCGGGCCCTTCTCCCTGACCGGGCAGCCCAACGCCATGGGCGGCCGGGAGATGGGCTACATGGGGCCGGGGCTGCCCGGGCAGCGGTCCGTGCTCGTCGATGCCGACCGGGCCTTCGTCGAGGAGCTGTGGGAGCTGGAGCCGGGCGCGCTGCGCGCCGACGGGGTCGGCAAGGGCACGGTCGAGATGTTCCAGAAGATGGCCGAGGGGGACATCAAGGCGTGCTGGATCATCTGCACCAACCCCGTCGCCTCCGTCGCCAACCGCAAGACGGTCATCGAGGGCCTGGAGGCCGCCGAGTTCGTCGTCACTCAGGACGTGTTCGCCGAGACGGAGACGAACGCGTACGCCGATGTCGTCCTGCCCGGCGCGCTGTGGACCGAGACAGAGGGCGTCCTGATCAACAGCGAGCGCAACCTGACCCTCGCCCGGCCGGCCGCCGATCCGCCCGGTGAGGCGATGGCGGACTGGCGGATCATCGCCGCCGTGGCCCGCGCGATGGGCTACGAGAAGGGCTTCGCGTACGACAGCGCCGAGGAGGTCTTCGAGGAGATCAAGCGCGCCTGGAACCCGGCGACCGGCTGGGATCTGCGCGGGGTGAGCTACGAGCGGCTGCGGACGACCCCGGTGCAGTGGCCGGCGGCGACCGCGGACGGGCCCGACCGAAACCCGATCCGGTACGTCGGCGAGGACGGTTCGCCGACCTTCCCGACCCCGAGCGGCCGGGCGGTCTTCTACGCCCGTCCGCACCTGCCGGCGGTCGAGATGCCCGACGACGACTACCCGTACGTGCTCAACACGGGCCGCCTCCAGCACCAGTGGCACACCCTCACCAAGACGGCCAAGGTGCCCAAGCTGAACAAGCTCAACCCCGGCCCCTTCGTGGAGGTGCACCCCCGGGACGCGGCCCGGCTGGGCATCGCCGAGGGGGATTCGGTGGAGGTCGCCTCGCGGCGCGGGCGTGCGGTGCTGCCCGCGGTTGTCACGGACCGGGTGCGGCCGGGCTGCTGTTTCGCGCCGTTCCACTGGAACGACCTGTTCGGGGAGTATCTGAGCGTCAACGCGGTGACCAGCGACGCCGTAGATCCGCTGTCGTTCCAGCCCGAGCTCAAGGTGTGCGCGGTGTCGCTGACCAAGGTGGCCACCCCGGTGACGGTGCGGGCCCCAGCCCCGGTGGGCGTCCCGGCCCCGGCCCCGGCGGGTGTTCCGGCCTCGGCTCCGGCGTCCGGTTCCGCCCCGTCCGGTCCCGCCCCGTTCGGGCTGGAGCCCGCGCCGCCGCCGGTCCTGGCCGAACACGAACGCCGCTATCTGACCGGCTTCCTGACCGGTATCCCGTCCGGCGCCCCGGGCGTACCGGTGCTGCCGCCGGACGCCCCGTTCAGCCCGGAGCACGCCCTGTGGGTGAACGGCGTGCTGGCCGGGATGTACTCCAGGGCCGAGGAGACGGGGTCCACCGCGTACGGCGCGGGCGGCTCCCCACAGTCGTCCTCCCTGGCCGCGGACGCCCCTCACCGCCAGGTCGTGATCCTCTGGGCGTCGCAGACCGGGAATGCCGAGGAGTTCGCGACCGCCGCGGCACAGCGGCTCTCCGCGCACGGCCACCCCGCCTCCCTCCTGCCCATGGAGGGGGCGGACCCCGCCGCGCTGCCGTCCGACGCCGACCTGCTGCTGA
>NZ_MUNE01001019.1 GCF_002154605.1 Streptomyces milbemycinicus
CGGCCCGACGGGCGCCGCGCAACAGCCGGACGAGCGCGGCGCCCGTCGGGCCGCGCTCGCCCTACGGCTGCTCGGCGCCCTGGAACTGCTGCTCGCCGTCGCACTGCTCACGCTGCCCGGGACCGTGGCCCCGGGGGTGGCGGCAGCCGTCCTCGGCGTGGGCTTCACCGGCTATCTGGCCTATGCCCGCCGGGCCGCCCCGGGCTCGTCCTGCGGCTGTACGGGGAGCGGTACGGCCCCCGTCACCTGGCGCGCCTTCACCCGCGCCGCCGCCGTGGCGGCGGGTGGCGCGGCGGCGGCCGTGGCGGCGACGGCGGGTGAGCCCTGGTGGGCCGCGGTGGCGCGGCGGCCGGTCGGCTCGCTGTGCCTGGTCGGTGGCGGCGCGATCGGGCTCGCGGCGCTTTCGGCCGACGGCCGTGTGGGGTGGTGGTGGCGCGGCGTGCGGGCGCGTGGCCTTCGGCGGCGGGCCGCCGGGCCGCCGCTCGCCGGGCCCGCGGACGGCGGCGCGGTTCCGGTGGCCGCCACGGTCGAGTTGCTGGAGCGCTCGCTGGCCTGGCGGGCGGCGGCCCCGGTGGTGCGGTCCGCGCTGCTCGACCACTGGGACGACGCCGGCTGGCGCGTCCTGCAGTACTCCGGGGTGCACGGCGGGGGCCGGGGCGCCAGGCCGGTCTTCGTGCTCTTCGCCGTGGACGCCGCGGCCAGCCTGGACACGGTGGCCGAACCCGCGGTCCGCGTCGGAGTCGTCGACGCGGACACCGGACAGCCGGTGGCGGCCCCCACTCGGCCGCTCCCGGTGCCGGGCGGAGGTCCAGGGCTTGGCTAGGGCCCGGCGGAAGCGGCGAGCAGCGCGGTGTCGTCGTCGACGCGCCCCGGGGTGTGGAGCAGGCCCATGGACCGGTCGATGATCCGCTGCGGGTCGAGCCGCTCCGACTCGGACAGCCCCGCGCAGGTCGCCCGCAGCGCCGCCAGCCCTGCGTCGACCGAGAGCCTGCTGTTCTCCACCAGCCCGTCGGTGTACAGCAGCAGCCCGGCGCCGGCCGGCAGCCGCGTCGCGTGGGTTTCCGGCGCCCCCTGCACCAGCCCCAGCGGGGCGCCCGGCCGGGTCTGCAGAAAATCGGTGGCCTCGCCCGCCACCATCAGCGGCGGAGGGTGTCCGCCCGACGCCCACCGCAGCCGGCGGGTCCGCGGCTCGTACACCGCGTACAGACACGTCGCGAAGTGCTCGACGTCCAGCGACCGCAGATACGCGTCCAGCTTGGCGAGAAGCGTGCCCGGGGCGGCGCGGTCGAGCGCGAAGCCGCGCAGGGCGGGGCGCAGCCGGCCCATCACGGTCGCGGCGTCCACGTCGTGGCCCATCACATCGCCGATCGCCAGCCCCATGACCCCGCCGGGCAGCGCGATCACGTCGTACCAGTCGCCGCCGATCTCCGTACCGGTGGTGCTGGCCCGGTAGTAGGACGCGGTGCGCAGACCGGGCACCTGGGGCAGATGCTGGGGCAGCAGCGCCCGCTGCAGGGTCAGCGCCAGCCGGCGCTCGTTGCGGAACCGGGCTGCGTTGTCGTAGGCGAGGGCCAGCCTGCCGGCGAGGGATTCGAGGTGGTTCCGGTCCCCCTCGTGGTACGCCGGTCCGCGCCTGGCGATGGCCAGCGCCCCGAGCGTCCGGCCGTGGGCGACCAGCGGCATGGACAGCACGGTGTCGGGCGGGGGCGGCCCGGGGCTTTCGGCGCCGAGGCTCTCGGCGAGGCCGTGCTCCAACTCCATCGGTCCGACCGTCCGCTTGCCCGCGACGAACACGGACTGATCCGCCCGCGGGTCGGTGAACCGGATGCGGATCTCGTCGGCGAGGGCCGGAATCAGCACCTCCTTCGCGGTCTCCAGCACCTGCGGCGGGTCGAGGCTGTCGGAGAACAGCATGCTCGCCTGGGCGAGGGAGGTGAGCGCGGCCGCGTGGCGGCGGCTGGCGGTGAGCACCTGCTCGCGCAGCCGCGACAGCTCCAGGTTGGCGCGCACCCGGGCGAGCAGCTGGCGGGCGGAGAAGGGTTTGGCGAGATAGTCGTCCGCGCCCGCCCGCAGGCCCTGCACCGTCGCCTCCTCCCCGGCCCTGGCGGTCAGCAGGATGATCGGCAGGCGGGTGGTCCGCGGATCCGCGCGCAGCGCCCGTACGAGC
>NZ_MUNE01000102.1 GCF_002154605.1 Streptomyces milbemycinicus
GGCAGCGGCCGGCCGCAGCCGACCACCGCCGTCCCGGCCAGGGACGTGGCGTCGCCACTGCCCTCGTCAGGCTGCCCCGTCGTCCAGCCCTCGCCAGGGGGCAGACCGGTCACCGCGAGGGTGGCCTCAGCGCTTCCGTACGCGGGGACCAGCGCGCCGCGGTCGAGGCCGTACGGGCCCAGCAGCGCGTGGAAGTCGCGCAGCACCCGCGGGTCGACCCGCTCCGCGCCGATGATCACGGCCTGGAGCGCATCGAAGCTCAGGCCCTCCAGATCGGCCGGCCTGACGCGGCGCAGGATGTACGACAGGCCGAAGTTGGGCATGGCCGTCATGACGATGCGCCGCTCGCTGAGGCAGCGCAGATAGCGCAGTGGCGAGCGGATGAAGTCGTCCGGCTGGAGCATCCACCCGTCGAAACCGGTGACGACGACGTTCAGCAGAAAGCCGACCAGGCCCATGTCGTGGTGGACCGGCAGCCAGCTGGCCGCGGGGCGGTGCGGGGCGCAGCCCAGCCAGGTGCCCATCCCGCCGATGTTGGTACGCAGCGCCTCGGCGGAGATCCGCACCCCGCGCGAGAAGCCGCTCGACCCGGAGGTGAACTGGAGCAGCGCGGTCTCGGGTGGTGGCAGTGGCCGCTCCAGCGGCTCGGTGTCCGCGATGAGTTGATCGAAGGCCACCGGTTCGTCGATGCCCTGGTCGGCGGCGATCTTACGCAGGCGCTCCAGCGACTCGTCGTCGCACACGACGGCCGCGGGGCGCACGGTCCGCAGCAGATGGGCGGCGTGCACCTCGTACTCGTCGGCCCGCTGGTAGGCGAACGGCGGGGCGATGGCGCACGGTGTCGCACCGGCGGCCAGAGCACCGAAGAACCCGGCGACGAAGCCCGGGCTCGAGCGCTGCACCAGCGCCACCACCTCGCCCCGCCCGACCCCGCCCGCCCGCAGCGCGGCGGCGGTGGTGAGCACCAGTCGGCCCAGGTCGCGGTAGGACCAGAAGTCCCAGCCGTCGTCGTGGTTCGCGTAGTACAGGCCACGCTCGGTGGACGCCTCGTCCAGCCAGTCGAGCAGGCCTCGGTCCGGGATTCCCAACGTCCCCGTCACGTCCCCGTCCTTTCAGGAGTGCACGGGCCACGCCCGTACGTCCAGGGGCGCGACCGCATGCCCGGCTGTCGCACAGCATCGCCACGAGGTCACGCGGCCACCAGGCAACCGGCCGGTAACTCGCCCGGGGCCGGGCGGCATTTCGACCAGCAACCGCGATTGCCGGTCGATTGCCTGGAAAGCGGCCACGCCACCGATGCAGCATCGACCGAGATTGCGAGCCCTTGGTGCGCCCGGCAGTCCGGCGGAGCGGCCCGTCGAGCGCAGGAGAGAGCGGTTACGACCCGATGACTTCACGCGACACCGAGCTGCTTCCGCTCACGGCCGCCCAGCGGGGCGTGTTCCACGCCCAGCGCCTCCAGCCCGACAACCCGGCCTACAACACGGTGGCCGCCATGGAGCTCCGGGGACCGGTGGACGGGGAGCTGCTGCGGCGGGCGATCCGCCGCGCGGAAGGGGAGAGCGGCAGCTGGGACGTAGAGCTGGTGGAGCGGCCGGACGGGCTGTACCAGCGGCCGGTCGGGCCCGGCTGCTCGACGTGGCGGGAGATCGACCTCAGTGGCGAGCCGGATCCGCTCGCCACGGCCCACGCGCTGATCGACCGCGACCGTGCCACCCCGCGCGACCTGTTCCAGGACGCGTTGTCCGGCCACGTCCTCATGCGGATCGGCCCCGATCACCACGTCTGGTATCAGCGCAGCCACCACATCCTGTCCGACGCCTTCGGCTCCGTACTGCACTCGCGCCGGATCGCGGCCCACTACGAGGCCCTGGCCGCCGGGGCGGAGCCGACGGGCGAGCCGCTGGGCCGCCTGGAGGAGCTGCCGGCGGAGGAGGCGGACTACCGCGCGTCGGACGACTACGCCACGGACCAGGAGTACTGGAACGGGGTCTTCGCCGAGCGGCCCGAGGCCGTGTCGCTCGCGCCGGGGGTGCCGACCGGCGCCGCGGGGCGCGCGCTGTCGGTGACGACGGCGCTGTCGGCGGCCGAACTGCGGGCGCTGGGGGCCGCGGGGCGGGACGCCCGCGCCCCGTGGACGGTGGCGATGCTGGCGGCGGTCGCCGCCTATCTGCAGGGCATGACCGGGGCCCAGGACCTCACCGTCGGTGTCCCGGTCACCGCGCGCGTCGGCACCCGGACGCGCAACGTGCCCGGCATGCTGTCGAACACCCTACCGCTGCGACTCACCGTCAGCCCGGCCGCGGGCCGGACCGCGCTGGTCCGGCAGGTCGCACGGCGGCTCGGCGAACTCCTCACCCACCAGCGCTACCCGTACGACGAACTCCGCCGCGACCTGCGGCTGTTGGGCACGGATGAGCAGCTTTTCGGCGTACTGGTGAACATCGTGCCGGCGGGCTCCGAGACCGCGTTCACCGGGCTCGAGGCCCGCCTCACCGCGCTGTCCGGCGGCCCGGTCACCGACCTCAACATCACCTGCCACCCCGGGCCCGACGGGCAGGGCGCGCGCGTCGAGTTCGAGGCCAACCCCGACCGGTACACCGCCGCCGAACTGGCCGCGCACCAGGCCCGTTTCACCGAGTTCCTCGCCCGGTTCCTCGCCGCCCCGCCGGACCTCCCGCTCGCCCGCGTGGACGTCCTGACGGCCGCCGAGCGCGCCCAGGCGCTGGCCGTCGGCCGGCCGCCGGGGCCGGCGCGGGATATCGCGCCACGGACCTTCCCGGAGCTGTTCGAGGAGCAGGTCCGCCGGACACCACACGCCCCCGCGGTACTCACCCCCGAAGGCGCCCTCGACTACGCCGAGCTGAACGCCCGCGCCAACCGCGTCGCCAGGGCCCTGGTCGCACTCGGTGCCGGCCCCGAGCGCCTGGTGGCCGTCGCCCTGCCACGCGGCGTCGCCGCGCTGACGGCCGTGATCGCGGTGATGAAGGCGGGCGCCGCGTACCTCCCGGTCGACCTCGGCTATCCGCGGGCGCGTATCACCGCCATGCTCGATGACACCGAACCGCTGCTCCTGCTGACCACCCGGGCGGCCGACGACACCACAACAGCCCCCGACGTGCCACGGCTGTATCTGGACGAGGCCCCCAGCGGCCAGTTGGCAGGACTACCGGAAACCGACACCGACGCCGACCTCGACGACCGCGACCGCCGAGCTCCGTTGCGGCCGGGCCACCCGGCGTATGTCATCTACACCTCCGGCTCGACCGGCCGCCCCAAAGGTGTCCTCGTCACCCATACGGGCCTGGCCGCCCTGCTGCGCCACCAACACAATCAACTCCAGCTGACCCCGGACACCCGGGTGCTGCAGTTCGCGTCGCCGAGCTTCGACGCCTCCGTGTGGGAGCTGTGCGTGGCGCTGCTCACCGGCGCCGCCGCGGTGGTCGCCCCGCCCGAACGGCTGGTGCCCGGGACGCCGCTGGCCGAGCTCGTGGCCGAGCTGGGGGTCGACTGTCTGCTGCTCGCCCCCTCGGCACTCTCCGCCATGCCACCGGACAGCCTGCCCCGGGGCATCAATCTGGTCGTCGGCGCCGAGGCCTGCCCGCCGGAGCTGGTCGCCCGCTGGTCCCCGGGACGGCACATGGTCAACGCCTACGGCCCCACCGAGGCGACCGTCATCGCCACCCAGACCGGGGCGTTGTCCGGCCGTACCGTCCCGCCCATGGGGCACTCGGTCCCCGGCGGCCGGATCCGGCTGCTCGACTCCGCGCTGCGGCCGGTGCCGCCCGGGGTCGCGGGCGAGGTGTATCTGAGTGGCGACGGGCTCGCCCGCGGCTACCTCGGCCGCCCCAAGGTCACCGCCGAGCGGTTCGTCGCCGACCCGTTCGGCCCGCCCGGCGCACGGATGTACCGGACCGGCGATCTGGCCCGGTGGACGGCGGACGGCGAGTTGGCCTATCTTGGCCGCGCCGACAGCCAGGTCAAACTGCGCGGCCACCGCATCGAACCGGGCGAGGTCGAAGCCGTACTCGCACAGGCGCCCGGCGTCGGCGGGGCGGTCGCGGGCGTCCGCGAGGACCGGCCGGGGATCCGACACCTGGTCGGGTACGCCGTCGCCGCCGCGGACACCGACCCCGGCGAGTTGCGCGAGTTCGTGGCGCGGCGGCTGCCGGCGTATATGGTCCCGGCGGTCGTGGTGGTGGTCGACGCCCTGCCGCTGACGCCGAACGGCAAGCTGGACCGGGCGGCGCTGCCCGCCCCGCGGTTCCAGGCCACCAGCGCGTACCGCGCCCCGACGAGCGAGCGGGAGCGGGTGCTGCACGAGGTGTTCACCGACGTGCTCGGCGGGGAGCGGATCGGCGTGGACGACAGCTTCTTCGACCTCGGCGGCGACTCGGTCGTCGCCATGCAGCTGGCGGCCCGCGCCCATGCGGCGGGACTCGCCGTCACCAGCAACGACGTCTTTCGCCACAAGACCATCGCCCGGCTCGCCGAAGTGGCCCAGGACACCGGCCCCGAACCCGGGACACCGCGGGACGCCGGGAGCCTGCTGCACCTCGACGCGGAAGAACTCGACGAGCTCGAAGCCCAGTGGGAGACATCACGGTGAAACAGACATCCCTGGAAACGGTGCTGCCGCTCTCCCCGTTGCAGCAGGGCATCCTCTTCCACGCCCTCTTCGGCGAGGGGGACACCGAACGAGGGCCCGCCGGGCCGGTTGACTTCTATACCGTGCAGACCCCCCTGGAACTGGTCGGGCCGCTCGACACCGAGGCGCTGCGCCGCTCCTGCCTCGCCCTGCCGGCCCGCCATGCGAGCCTGCGCGCCGGGTTTCTGCGGCGCCGCTCGGGCGAGCCCGTCCAGGCCATCGCCCGCGCGGTCGAGCCACCGTGGGAGGAGGTCGACCTCTCCGGCCACGGCGCCGAGGAGCGCCGGGCGCGGCTCGCCCGGCTGCTGGCCGAGGACCGCGCCCGGCGCTTCGAGATGACGAAGCCGCCGCTGCTGCGCTTCACCCTGGTGCGGCTGGCATCCGACCGCCATGTCCTCGTGCTCACCAACCACCACATCCTGCTGGACGGCTGGTCGCTGCCCCTGGTCCTCGCCGACCTGTTCCGTATCTACCGGGACGGCGGCAGCGCCGAACGGCTGGAGGCGGCCCCGTCGTTCGGGGAATACCTCGGCTGGCTCTCCGAACAGGACCACGCGGAGGCCGAACGCGCCTGGCAGGCAGCGCTGTCCGGGCTCGACGGCGCGACGCTGGTGGGCGGCGGAGCGGGCACCGGCACCTCCGACCGCGGTCAGCAGCGCGTCGTCGCGGAGCTGTCCGAGGCCGATACGGCACGGCTGACCGACGCGGCCCGCTCGCGCGACCTCACCACCAACACCATGGTGCAGGGCGCGTGGGCGCTGTTGCTGACGGCGCTCACCGGGCGGCGGGACGTCGTCTACGGAAACACCGTCGCCGGGCGCCCGCCCCAGCTCCCGGGCAGCGAGCGCATGGTGGGCCTGATGATGAACACGGTGCCCGCCCGGGTACGGGTCGACCCGGCCGAGCCCGTGGCGGACCTGCTGGCCCGTATCCAGCGCGAGCAGACGGCCCTGACCAGGCATGAGTACCTGGGTCTCGCCGATATCCAGCGCGCCGTCGGCGCCACCGAACTCTTCGACACCACCGTCGCATTCGAGAACGTCCCCGTCGACGAAGCCGTCCAGGGGTCCTCGGTGGCGGGGCTCACTGTCACCCTGCTGCGGGACGCCGTCGAGGACGCCTTCGAGGGCACCCACTATCCGTTGAGCCTGGCCGTCCACCCCGGCGCCCGGCTCCGCTTCGAACTCAACTACCGCGAGGACGTCTTCAGCGGTGAGGCGGCGGCCGAGGTGGCGCGGCGCCTGTGCGCGCTGATCCGGGACATCGCCGACCGGCCCGAGGCTCCGGCCGGGCGGCTGCCGCGGTGCTCCGACGGCGAGCGGCGGCGGATCCTGGGCGCGTCGAGCGGCCGGAGCGTGGCGTACCCGGACCAGACCCTGCCCGAGCTGTTCGAGGCGCAGGCCCGTACGACCCCGCACGCGGTCGCCGTCACCGATGCCACGACCAGCCTGACCTTCGAGAGGCTGGACGCCGACGCCACCCGGCTCGCCCGGCTGCTCGTGGCGCACGGCGCCGGCCCGGACCGCCTGGTGGGCGTCGCCCTGCCCCGTACCGCGGCCGCCGTGACGGCGATCTGGGCGGTCTGGAAGTCGGGGGCCGGATATCTGCCGCTCGACACCGAACACCCCCCGGAGCGGATCGCGGCGATCTGCGCCGAGGCAGGACCTGCCCTCGTCCTGGCCACCGCTGAGACCGCCCACGCCGTACCCGAAGGGGTGGCGGCCCTCCTGGTCGACGAGGCACCGCCGCCCGAAGCCACGGACCTGGACACCGCTGGGAGCTTCGGTGCGCCGCTGCCCGGCCACCTGGCGTATGTGATCTACACCTCCGGCTCCACCGGACGGCCCAAGGGGGTCGCCGTCGAACACCGCAACCTGGCCAATATGTTCCACAGCCACCGGGTGAACTTCTTCGACCCGGAGCGGACACGGGCGGGCGGCCGGCCGCTGCGGGCGGCGCTCACCAACTCGCTCGGCTTCGACGCCTCCTTCAGCCAGCTGCTGTGGATGGTCGCGGGACATGAACTGCACATCGTCGACGACACCGTGCGCAAGGACGCCCTGGCGCTGGTCGACCGTGCCGTGGCGGCGGAGGTCGACGTTCTCGACACCACGCCGTCCGTCGCCCGCCAGATGCTGGCCGCGGGCATGTTTCAGGCGCCGGGGGAGCGGCACCGGGTGAGTGTTCTGGCGCTCGGTGGCGAGGAGGTCGCGGACGGCCTGTGGGCCGAACTGCACGCGGTGCCGGGCCTGTCGGTCTACAACCTCTACGGCCCCGCCGAGTGCACCGTCGACGCGATGCTCTGGCACGGCGAGGGCCGGCCCGCCATCGGCCACCCCGCCGACAACGCCCGGGTGTATGTGCTCGACCCGTTCCTGCGGCCGGTGCCGGACGGGGTGGTCGGCGAGCTGTACATCGCCGGTGCCGGGGTCTCCCGCGGCTACCTGGGACGCCCGGGCCCGACGGCGGAGCGTTTCGTGGCCGATGTGTTCGGCCCGGCGGGCGCCCGGATGTATCGCACCGGTGACCTGGGGCGCCGCGGTCCGGACGGGGTCGTGGAGTACTGCGGGCGAGCGGACTCCCAGGTCAAGATACGCGGCCACCGCGTCGAACTGGGCGAGATCGAAGCCGCGCTGGCGGCGGCGCCCTCGGTGGCGCGGGCGGTGGCGGCGGTGTCCACCGACCCGTCCGGTGTACGGCGCGTCGCGGGCTACGTATGCCCCTCGCCCGGCGCCCGGCCCGACCCTGCCGAACTGCGCGACGCGGTGGCGCGCCGGCTGCCGGCGTATATGGTCCCGGCGGTCGTGATGGTGGTCGACGCCGTGCCGCTCACGCCGAACGGCAAGGTGGACCGGGCGGCGCTGCCCGCGCCGAGTTTCCAGGCCACGGGCGCGTACCGGGCCCCTTCCACCGAGCGGGAGCGGGCGCTGCACGAGGTGTTCGCCGATGTGCTCGGCCGCCCCCGGATCGGCGTGGACGACAGCTTCTTCGACCTCGGCGGCGACTCCATCATCGCCATGCAGCTGGCGGCCCGCGCCCACCGGGCCCAACTGGCCATCACCACCAAGGACATCTTTCTCCACCCCACCATCGCCCGGCTCGCCGAAGTGGCCAAGGACATCGGCGCGCGGGACGAACCGCGAGGTCAGGACCGTGCGCCCGCGGGGCCACTGGTCACGCTCTCCGACGCCGAGCAGGCGGAACTGGCCCAGGACGGGCGGCGGATCGCCGAGGTGCTGCCGCTGACGCCCCTCCAGCAGGGCATGCACTTCCACGCGGTGCTCGCCGCCGACGGCGTCGACGTGTACACGGCCCAGGCCCCCGTACGGCTGACCGGCCCGCTGACGCCCGACGCACTGCGCGAGGCCGTCGGGGCAGCCGTCGCCCGCCACAGCGCCCTGCGGGTCTCCTTCACCCTGCTGAGCTCCGGCCGTCTGGTCCAGGTGGTGCACGAGGAGATGAGCGTGCCCTGGCGGGAGGCCGACCTCTCGGGGCTCGCCGAGGACGAGCGCCGCCACCGCCTCGCCGAGCTGATCGACGAGGACCGGCTGCGCCGCTTCGACCTCGCCCAGCCGCCGCTGCTGCGGGCCACCCTGGTCCGGCTCGCCGCCGACGACCACCTGCTGCTGGTGTCGTACCACCACGGGCTGCTGGACGGCTGGTCGCTGCCGCTGTTCTTCCGCGACCTGTTCGCTCTCTACTCCGGTGGCGGCAGCAGCGCCGGGGACCCGCCGCCCGTGCAGTTCGCCGACTTCCTGCGCTGGCTCGCCGCCCAGGACGCGGAGCGGGCGGCGCGGGCCTGGCGCGAGGAACTGGCCGGCCTGGACGAGCCGACACTCGTCGCCCCCGACGCCGAGGCCGCCGCCGCCACCGTGCCCCATCTGGTGACCGAACTCCTCGACCCCGAGCGGACCACCGCGCTCGCCACCGCGGCACGGAGCGCGGGGCTGACCCTCAACACCGTGGTCCAGGGCGCCTGGGCGGTGGCGCTCGGCCAGCTGCTGGGCCGCGACGACATCGTGTTCGGCGCGACCTGCGCCGGACGCCCGCCGGAGCTGCCGGGCTCCGAGGACATCGTCGGCCTGCTCATGAACACCGTGGCGGTCCGGGTGCGGCTCGACCTGGCACGGCCACTCGTCCAGGTCCTGGCCGACCTCCAGCGCCGACAGGCCGAGCTGGGCCCGTACCAGCACCTGGGCCTCGCCGAACTGCAGCGGACCCTTGGCCTCGGGGAACTCTTCGACACCGTCGTCGGGTTCGAGAACACCCCCGTCGACGGCGAAGCCGTCCAGAAGCACATCCCCGGCCTGCGGATCTCCGTCGACGACCGGCCCGTGCCCGGCGCCACCCACTATCCGCTCAGCCTGGTCGTGGTGCCGGGCGAGCGCCTGAGCCTCGAACTCAGCTACCGCGCCGACCTGTTCACCGCCGAGGCATCCCAGAACCTGCTGACCCGGGTGGGCAAGGTCCTCGAAGGCTTCGTGACCGACCCGGCGGCGCCGCTGGGCCGTATCGACCTGCTCACGGCGGGGGAGCACAAGCGGTTCCGCGCCGCCGCCGACGGCCCGTCGCACCCCGTCGTGCGGACGTTCCCCGAGCTCTTCGAGGAGCGGGTCCGGGCCCGGCCCGAGGCCGTCGCGGTGTACGAAGGGCCGCTGGCCGTCAGCTACGCCGACCTCAACGCGCGGGCCAACCGGCTGGCCCGGGCGCTGGTGGCCCAGGGCATCGGGCCCGAGGACACCGTCGCGGTCGCCGTGCCCAAGTCGGCCCGCTCCGTGCTCGCCGTCGTCGCCGTACTCAAAGCGGGCGCCGCCTATCTGCCGCTGGACCTCGGATACCCGCCGGAGCGGCTGCGCCAGGTCATCGCCGATGCTCGGCCCGCCCTCGTCCTGACCACCGCCGAGGCGGCCGGGCCGATGGCCGAGGCGGGCGCCGGACGGACTCTTGGCCTGGACGGCGCGGATGCGCCATCTCAACTCCTCGCCATCAACGAGGAGTTGACCGACGGGCTGTCCGGCGAGGACCTGACCGACGCCGACCGCGTGGCGCCGCTGCGGCCCGAGAACACCGCGTATCTCATCTACACCTCCGGGTCGACCGGCCGCCCCAAGGGTGTGCTGGTGCCCCACCGCGGTCTCGCCGCCCTGGTCGCCCAGCAGCGCACCGGTCTGCGACTGCGCGCGGACGAGCGGGTGCTGTTGTTCGCCTCGCCGAGCTTCGACGCGTCGGTGTGGGAGCTGACGACCGCCCTGCTGACCGGGGCGAGCGCGGTTGTCGCGCCCGCCGACGAACTGCTGCCGGGCCCGGCCCTGGCGGCCACCGTGGCCCGCCACGGCGTGACCACGCTGCTGCTGCCGCCGTCCTCGCTCGCCGTGCTGCCCGAGGACGGACTGCCGGCCGGTGTCACGCTCGTCGTGGGCGGCGAGGCATGCCCGCCCGAGCTGGTCGAACGCTGGTCGTCCGGGCGCCGGATGGTCAACGCCTACGGACCGACCGAGTCGACCGTCATGGCCACGATGAGCCGCCCGCTGGCGGGCCGGACCAGACCGCCGCTCGGCGACCCGGTCGCGGGGGCGCGCGTCTATCTGCTGGACGGCGCGCTGCGACCGGTGCCGGTGGGGGCGCCGGGTGAGCTGTATCTGGCGGGCGAGGGGCTGGCGCGCGGCTACTTGGGCCGGGCCCGGCTCACCGCGGAGCGGTTCGTGGCCGACCCGTACGGCGCGGCCGGGGCGCGGATGTACCGCACCGGCGATCTGGCGCGCCGTACGCCGCACGGCGCCCTGGAGTATCTGGGCCGGGCGGACCAGCAGGTCAAGGTGCGCGGCTTCCGGATCGAACCCGGCGAGATCGAGACGGTGCTGGCCGACGACCCCGCGGTCGCCCAGGCGGTCGTGGTCGCCCGCGAGGACCCGGCCGGCCGACGGCTGGTGGCGTATGTGGCCCCGGCCGCCGACGCCCTGCCGGATCCGGCGGCCCTGCGCGGCCGGGTCGCCGCCGCCCTGCCCGACCATATGGTGCCCGCCGCCGTCGTCGTCCTCGACCGGCTGCCCGTCACGCCGAGCGGCAAGCTCGACCGGGCGGCCCTGCCCGCGCCCGACTTCTCCGGCACCCCCGCCTCCCGGTCGCCCCGTACCGCCATCGAGGAGCGGCTGTGCGCGCTCTTCGCGCAGGCCCTCAAGGTGGAGCGGGTCGGCATCGACGACAGCTTCTTCGACCTCGGCGGCGATTCGATCAGCTCGGTCAAGCTCGTCACCCTGGCCCATGCCGACGGCCTGGACATGGCGCCGCGCGATGTGTTCACCCACAAGACGGTGGCCGCGCTCGCCGACGCGGTGAAGGAGCTCGCTCCGGACACCGGCACGGCCACCGACGAGGCCGAACTGGAAGAGCCGCTGATCACCCTGGACCAGCACGAACTCGACGCCTTCGCCGAGGACTGGCAGGAGCCGGTCTGACCCCCGGCGGCGGCCGGACACTTCCATCGCACGACCACTGGGCCAATACGGCCGGGACCCTGCTCGGCCGGCTCCGTGGGGCACCACCACGCGGCCCGGCATTGGTGCGCGGGCCGCACAGGACCGAACGACGGACGACCCGAGCGGTCACGACCCGGTGGAGGACCATCGACATGACAAGCACGTACCCCGCTGCCCGCGCCCTCCGCCCGGGAGCGGCCGATCCGGTCCCCGACGTCCCCGACACCCCTCTCGAATACCACCTCGACGCCCACGAGGCCGCCGAGCTGCGGGCCGTCGTGGCACGGTTCGCGGACACCCAACCTGCCCCCGACCAGCCGGAGTTCTACGACGGCGACCACGCGGCCGAGGAGCTGCTGCCCGCCGGGCTGCGCGGCTTCCTCCTCTCGTACCGCCGCACCGAGAGCACCGCCGCGTGCCTGGTGCACGGCTTCCCGGTGGACGACGGCCGGCTCGGCCCCACCCCCGGCCACTGGCGCGAGGCCATCGGCGGCCGGGCGGCCAGGGCACAGGAGCTGTGGCTGGCGATGTGCGGTCTTGCGCTGGGCGACCCGTTCGGCTGGGTGACCCTCCAGGAGGGCCGCATCATCCAGAACATCCTGCCGATCCGCGGCGACGAGCGGCGCCAGAGCGGCTACGGCAGCGAGAGCCTGCTGGAGTTCCACACCGAGGACGGTTTCCACCCCAACCGCTGCGACTACCTGCTGCTGTTCGGCCTGCGCAACCGGGACCGGGTGCCGACCGTCGTGTCCTCCGTCCGCGACGTCCGGCTGAGCGATCACGATCGTACGGTGCTCGCCGAGGAGCGCTTCCACATCCTGCCGGACACCGAACACATCCGGCAGCTGGAGGCGTCCGCGCCCCGCCACCCCGCGCTGCCCAGGCTGTACGCCATGACGGACCGGCCCGTGCCCACCGCCGTGCTCTTCGGCGACCGGCTCAATCCGTATCTGCGCATCGACCGCCCCTTCATGCGGGTGGGCCCCGGGGACAGCGAGGCGGCGGCCGCGCTCGACCGGCTCATGGACGAACTGCGGCGCGTTCAGCGGGAGATCGTGGTGGGCCCCGGCTCGCTGCTGATCGTGGACAACTACCGCGCCGTACACGGCCGCCGCGCCTTCACCCCGCGGTACGACGGGACCGACCGCTGGCTCAAGAAGCTGACCGTCAGCCGCAATCTACGGCGCAACCTCAGCGGATACGCCCTGGAGCACCCCCGCGTCATCGTCTGAACCCGGCCCCGCGCCCACCCGGTCTCCTACGGAAAGGCAGCCACACCCCATGCGCACCGTCATCGTGTCCGGCGCGTCCAGCGGAATCGGCCACGCCACCGCCGAGAGGTTCGCCCGCGGTGGCGACTACGTGGTCAACCTCGACCTCCAACCGCCCGCCCCCGGCACAGTGGACGGCCCCCGCGAGGGCGGGGGCCAGGTCCGCTGGGTCGAGCTTGACGTCGCCGACTGGTCGGGCGTCCGCGCCGTCGTCGACCAGGTGCACGCCGAACTAGGCCGGATCGACGTCGTCATCGCCAACGCCGGCATCAGCGTCCGGCACGGCATCCTCGACCTCACCGAGGAGGAGGCGCGGCGCACCCTGGACGTCAATCTGATGGGTGTCCTCGCGCTGTGGCGCCACGCCGTCCCGCATATGCTGCGCCGCGGCGAGGGCGTCCTGCTCGCCACCGCGTCGGTCAACGGCTCCCGCGGCTATCCGCTGTACGCGGACTACAACGCCAGCAAGGCGGGGGTGGCCTCGCTGTGCCAGACCTTCGCCATCGAGCTGGCCCCCCTCATCAGAACCGCCTGCGTGGCGCCCGGCGCCGTGCTGACGCCCATGCAGCGCGCCGAGTACACCAACGCCATGCTCGACGAGGTCAACGAGCGCATCCCGGCCCGCCGCCACGCCCTCCCCGAGGAGATCGCGGACGTGTTCCACTTTCTGGCCTCCCCGCAGGCGTCGTTCGTATCGGGCCAGCAGTTCGTGGTGGACGGGGCCGAGACCGCCGGGGCGACCACCGCGTTCTTCCCCGGACCGACCAAGCCCCTGGGCTGAGCCCACCCCGCACCCCGTACCGCAGCGTCCCGCGCCCCAGCGTCCCGCCACCACGCCTAAGGAAACCGCCATGGACACCCGCCGGGCTCTCCCCCCACAACCGCTCGACCAGCTGGATCTCGCCGATCCCCTGCTGCACGCCCACCACGACCTGGGGCCGCTGTGGCGCCGGCTGCGCGCCGAGGCCCCCGTGCACTGGCAGCCCGAGACCGCGCGCGGCCCCGGGTTCTGGGCGGTGAGCGGTTACGCCGATGTGGTCTCGGTGCTGGGCGACAGCGAGACCTTCACCTCCGAACGCGGCAATGTGCTCGACACCCTGCTGGCGGGCGGCGATTCGGCGGCCGGGCAGATGCTCGCCGTCACCGACGGCAGACCGCATCAGGCGCTGCGCAGCGCACTGCTGAAGCCGTTCTCACCGCGCTCCCTCGATGTGGTGGTCGACAGCGTCCGGCGCGGTACCCGTGCGCTGGTCGAGGAGGCGGTGGAGCGCGGCGAGGTGGACTTCGCCGCCGATGTGGCCGCGCATATCCCGCTCGCCGCCATATGTGATCTGCTCGGCGTCCCGGCCGCCGAGCGGCAGCACATCATCGACCTCACCTCCGGCGCGCTGTCCTCGGCGGACGGCGCGCCCACCGAGGAGGCCACCTGGGCGTCCCGGAACGGCCTGCTGCTCTACTTCTCGGAGCTGGCCGCAGAGCGCCGCGCCAAACCGTACGACGACGTGGTCAGCCTCCTGGTGACCAAGGAGATCGACGGCCGGCCGCTGACCCACGAGGAGATCGTCTTCAACTGCTACAGCATCATCATGGGCGGCCATGAGACGACCCGTTTCGCGATGGTCGGCGGTCTGCGGGCGCTGATGGAGCACGAGGACCAGTGGCAGGCCCTCAAGTCCGGCCGGGTCGCCACCGCCTCGGCCGTCGAGGAGGTGCTGCGCTGGACCACCCCGGCCCTGCACAGCGGCCGGACCGCGACCCGGGACGTCCTCCTCGACGACCGGTTCGTCGAGGCGGGGGACATCGTGGTCACCTGGCTGGCCTCCGCCAACCGCGACGAGCGGGTCTTCGACCGGCCGGACGAGTTCGACCTGTCCCGCACCCCCAACAAACACCTGTCGTTCGCGCACGGCTCGCACTTCTGCCTCGGCGCCTTCCTGGCCCGCGCAGAGCTGACGGCACTGCTGGAGAGCGCGCGGGACCTGGTCGACAAGGCCGAGCCCGCGGGCCCGCCGCGGTATGTGTACTCCAACTTCCTGAGCGGCATGTCGGCGCTGCCGGTGTCCCTCACGCCGAGTTGCCGTGTGCTTGCCGGGCCCGTTGCCTGGGAGGGGCCCACGGCTGGGCTTACCGTCGGAAACATGACTCACACTCCTGCCGCCGTCGGCGCCGAAGCCGTCTCCGCCGTGGTGTGCGGCATGGTCCGGCTGGTCGCCCCGCGCAAACTCGACCAGGTCGAGCTCGACCACCGGCTCGTCGGCGATCTCGGCTTCCACTCCCTCGTACTCGCGGAACTCGGCTACAACCTGGAGGATCTGTACGGCCTGAGGGCGCTGACCCCGGAGGAGACCATGAAACTGGAGCGCGTCAAGGACGTGATCGAGTTCGTCTCCACCGAAGTGGCGAGCGGCCGGGCACAGCTTCCCGACGAGGAGGAGCTGTCCGACCTCTTCGCCCGCTACGGCGCCGACGCCCCCACGGCATGACCGGCGAGGTGTCCGACCGCCCCTCCTACGCGCTGGCCGCGGACTTCGAGCGGGTGCTCGGCGACCCGGCGGCGAGCGGCGGTCCGTTCAGCCACGCGGAGACGGTCGAGCACGAGGAGCTGGGCGCGCTGCCACCGGGGGCGGTGGACCTGGTCCGCTCCTGGGGGTTCAGCCGGTATCTGGTGCCCGAGGACTTCGGCGGCGGGCTGCGCAACCTGGAGCAGCTGGTCCTGCTGACCCGTGCGCTCGCGCGCCGCAATCTGACCGTCGCGGTGATGTTCGGCTCGGCGCTGCTCGGCGTCAACCCGGTGTGGCTGTGGGGCGACGAGGAACGGCGGGCCCTGGTGGCGCGGGGCGTCCTCGACGGGGATCTGGCCTGTTTCGCGGTGTCCGAACCGGACCACGGCAGCGACCTGGGGACCAACGAGACGACGGCGTCGCCGGACGGTGACGGATATGTCCTCACCGGGGAGAAGTGGCCGGTGGGCAACGCCACCCGGGGCCGTTTCCTCAGCGTCTACGCGGCCGTCGAGGGCATCGGCCCGTCCCTGCTGCTGGTCGACAAGCGGCAGCTGTCTGCCGGGAGCTGGGACAACCACCCCTTCGTCCGGACGGTGGGCCTGCGCGGCCACGATCTGAGCGGGATCACCTTCCGGGGCACCGAGGTGCCCGCCGGCGCGCTGCTCGGCCGCCCCGGCGCGGGCCTGGCCCAGATCCTTCAGGTGCTGCAGATCACCCGCACCGCCATCGGCGCGCTGTCGCTCGGCACCATGGACTCGGTGCTGCGGATCGCGCTGCGCCACGCATGCTCGCGGGTGCTGTACGGGCAGGAGATCTACCGCATCCCCGTCATCCGGCGGCACTTGGTGCACGCGCATCTCGACCTGCTGATCGCCGAGTGCACCACGCTGCCGGTGGCACGCGCGCTGTCGGTCGCCCCGTCCCGGCTCAGCCTGTGGTCCTCCGTGGTCAAGTACCTCGTACCGACGCTGGGCGAGGAGGTCGTGCAGGAGTCCGCCCGGGTCCTGGGGGCCCGCGGCTATCTGCGCGAGGGCGTGGCCTCCGGTGTCTTCCAGAAGCTCCAGCGCGACCATGCGATCGCGAGCGTCTTCGAGGGCACCACCCATGTCAACCTCCATGGCATCGCCTCGCAGCTGCCCACCGTGGCCCAGGTGGCCGACCGCCCCGCCCCCGGCCAGGACGGTGTGCTGCGGCAGCTCTTCGACTGGTCCCAGGAGGCCCCGGTGTGGCATCCCTCGGGCCGGGCGCTGCGGCTGACCAACGCCACCGAGGACGAGATCACCCGGGGGTGGGGCCCGGCGGTGGCCGAGGCGCGCCTGATCGCGGAGCGCGAGCTGGCGGTGTCCGAGGCCGATGCGCTGCTGAAGGTCCTTGACGCGCTGTCGGCCCGCCGGGCTGCCTTCTATACGCGGATCGCCGCCGAGTCGCTGGACGCGGCGACGACCGAGGGACAGGACCGGGCCGCGGAGCACTGCGTCCACCACGCCGCCGCCTCATGCCTGTACACCTGGCTGTACTCCTTCGCCGGGGAGCGGGCCTCGGCCGGGGGTACGGGATGGCTGGTCCTCGTACTGCAACGGCTGCTCGCCCGGCTCGACCCCACGGCCGGGCTTGAGGAGAGCCTGCTGCCCTGGCTGGAGGAGCTGATGTTCGCCCGCCTCGACGGCCCGGAGTACTTCTCGCTCCGGGCCGTCAAGGCAGCCGCCGGAACGGCGGAAGGCTGAGAGGGGGCCGGCCGCCGCTCAAGCGGCGGTGTTCTGGGAGTGGCGCGCCAGCTGCGTCACGACATGCCGCACCAGGGCATGGATGCGATAGGTGTACTGCCGCTCCCGGTGGGTCTGGACCAGCGAGGCGTCGGCGAGCTCGGCCAGCAGATGGGCCACCCGCACCATCTCGGGGCGGCGGCTCGGCTGGGCGGTCAGCACGTCGTCGAGTGAGAAGCCGTCCGGCAGGGCGACCAGGTCGTGCAGCAGTTCACGGTGTGGCGCGGGGAGCAGATCGTAGCTCCATCGCACGCTGTCGGACAGTGTGCGATGCGCGCTCAGGCCCCCCGTGTCGGCCTGGCCGAGCAGATGGAAGAGCGTGTCTTCCTGGAGGAGCGAGGTCAGCGGGAGCGATCGGAGCCGCTGTGCGGCGATCTCGATGGCCAGGGGCACCCCGTCCAGGAGTTGGCACAGCGTGGTGACCAGCGGGAGGTGATGGGCGAGATCCAAGGTCGGCAGGGCGGCCTGCACCCGGCGCAGCAGGAGCTCCACCGCGCTCGGCACGGGCATGTCACGGCCCTTGGGGCCGTCCACGCGCAGCGGTTCGACCTCCCAGGTCTCGGCCGCGCTGGCGGCCAGGGCGCGGCGCGAGGTCACCAGCAGATGGAGCCCGGGATGCTCGTCGAGCAACTGCCGCGCGGCACGGGCCGTCTGCTGCGCGACATGTTCGGCGCCGTCGAGCACCAGCAGCCGCCGGCCGCCGCGCGCGCCCGCGAGAGAATGTCCGGATACGCCGGTGAACTCCCGTGTGACGCGCGTCAACTCGGCACGTGCGTGTGCGGGGTCGAGATGTTCGGGCGGGCAGTCGCGCAACTCGACGACGGCGACTCCACCGCGGAACAGCGGACGCAGCCGGGACGCCGCCGCGAGGGCCAGCCGTGTTTTGCCCACCCCGCCAGGACCGGTGAGGACGACCAGCCGACTGCGCTGGGCGGAGGCCAGAACATGGCGCATATCGAGCTGTCTGCCCACTAACGGATCGCCGAGCGGCCGGGGGCCGTGCCACGGCGAGGGCTCCGACGAGCGGCCGCGGTACGCCTCCGGGCGCTGTTCGGGCAGCGCCGCCATGTCGTCCGCGCCCCACGGTGCCGTCTCAGAGGGCGCGGCGGGCGCCGCACCCAAGGCGCTGAGCAGCAGGGCCACCGAGGTTCTGCGCGGGTTGGTGTTGGAGCCCGTCTCCAGATTACGGATCGTCCGCACGCTCACCCCGGAGCGCTCGGAGAGCTCTTCTTGAGTCCAGCCGGAGATTCGGCGTTGGCTGAGCAGAAAGTCGCGCAACTGATGAATGTCGGTCCCGTCGAACGACATGAATTCATTTGGAATCACCATGGAGTGAGTCCCCCTTGCTTCCCCGCTTGTGCATGCTCCAGAACCCGAAAAGTCATGTGCACGCAATGACAATGTCCCCGTAGAACAGCAAGAAGACCGAGGTGTGACGGTGTGGCAAGAACCGGACCCTACTCGACAACTCGGCCGAGTGGGAGTGGTAGTCTTGACATGAAAGCGCCAGGTGTCCACTAGTTGACAACTCCGCCAATGCGGCCCGAAGTGGACATCCCGACATTACGCGCTCTTGAAACATTCTTTCTTCGTCACACGGCCGCTCCCCTCGGTGAGCGGCAATTCTCCCCGTGAATTGCCGGTGCACTGCCTGGCCCGGGCCGACACACATCGACCAGCATGCTGCGCGAGATCCACAGCGGGGCCCGGAGCCCCAACGGGCGAGATGGCGAAGGAACAGGGGGGCGCAGGCGATGGCGCAGTCACGTCCCGAGGAGTCCGAGGAGACACAGGGCACTCAAGGGAAGCGACCGTCGCTCTGGCGCAACCGCGACTACCTGTACTGGTGGTCCGGAAACGGCCTTTCCACCCTGGGCACCAGCGTCTCCACGCTCGCCTTCCCCCTGCTCATGCTCTACGCCACCGGGTCCGCGACCCAGGCCGGCACCATCACCGTGCTGCATATGCTCGGCAAACTCGGCACCCTCGCGGTGGGCGGAGCGCTCGCGGACCGCGTGTCGCGCCGCGCCATCCTGTGCCTGGTCCCCCTGGTCGAGGCGGTGTCGATGGCCGCCGTCGCCCTGCTGGTGTACCGGGGCGACCCGCCGGTCCTGGGGCTCGACGCGCTGGCGCTGGTCAGCGGGTTGGCCGCCGGGCTGAAGGTCGGCGTCTCGACACCGGTGCTGCGCCGGATCGTCCCCAAGGAGCAGATCGCCACCGCGACGGCGCAGGGCATGGGCCGCGACATGGTCGTACAGCTCGTCGGCGCCCCCCTCGGCGGGCTGCTGTACTCCATGGCCCGCTGGATCCCGTTCCTCTTCGATGCCGTGTCCTTCGTCTTCATCACGCTGAGCTCGCTGTTCATCCGCCGCCCCCTCGGCCCGGACCGGCACACCGACGGCGAGCGGCGGACCGGCCTGGCCGAGGACATGAAGGACGGTCTGCGGCTCATCAGACGCAGCGACTATCTCGTGTTCACCCTCGCGTGGGGGGCCCTGCTCAACACCGTGGCGCAAGGGCTCACCCTGCTGTTCGTCGTGCTGGTACGGCACCGCGGTGGCGGGCCGACCGCGGTCGGCGTCGCGACCTCGCTCGCGGTCGCCGGCGGTGTCATCGGGGCCGTCGCCGGACCGTGGCTGATGCGCAGACTGGGCGCGCGGCGGGTGCTGATGCTCTCCGCCTGGGTGTTCGTGGCCTCCTTCGCCGTCGTGGCGCTGGTGCCCGAGCCGTGGCAGATCGGTCTGGTCCTGATGGCCGGCATGGTCAGCATGGTGCCGATGAACGTCGTCATCGAGTCGTACGAGGTCCGGCTGGTCCCGGACGCGTATCTGGGCAGAGTCGCCGCAACCAGCCAGTTCTTCTTCCAGGCGCTGCAGTGGATCGGTCCGCTGGCGGCCGGTGTGCTCGCCGACGCCCTGGGGGTGGAGGCGGCCGTGCTGATCCTGGCCGTGGCCATGGCCCTGCTGGCGCTCGCACTGCACACCGCCCGGCGCCAACTGAGCGTGCTGGACATCCCGCTGGCCGAGGTGGTCGAACTTCCGCCCCCGCCCCCGGCGGCCGGCCGCCCGTCCGAAACCGAACCCGTTCACCCGCACGACGGGGGCTCGACCCTGCAGCGGTGAACACCCACCGTGGGAGCGAAGGGACAACACGTGGCCACTTCAGTGGAGATGGGCATCGTCGCGACGGGCACGTCCTTCGGCGAACAGCGTGGTGTGGCCGAGACGGCCGGTGCGTATGTGCCCGACCCCGAGGTCGTCGGCGCCCTGGGGTACCGGACCTACCACCGGGTGGCCGACGGTGACACCGCCACCGACCTCGCCGCCGAGGCGGCCCGCGAGGCGCTGGCGAACGCGGACCTCGACATCGTCGACATCGACCTGATCGTCGTCGGCCACTCCGATGTCCCCGAGTATCTGGGCTGGGACTCCTCGGCCGCCGTGGCCCGGGCGTTGGGCGCGTACGGCACCCCCACCGTGCTGTGCACCCAGGTGTGCGCCGCCTGGTCGGTGGCGCTGGACCACGCGGCCGGTGCGATGGCGCTCTCGGCCGACACCGGGACCGTGCTGGTGGTCCTGGTCAACGCGGCCAGTGAGGCGCACACCAACAGGATGGACTTCAACGGGGCCATCGCCAGCGACGGCGCCGTCGCCGCGGTGCTGCGGCGCGGACACCCACGCCTGCGGCGGCTCTCCTCCGCCCACTTCACCAACCCCGAGTACGCGGACTTCTTCCGCATCGAGTTCGGCGGTTCCGCCGCTCCCGTACCGCCCGCGGGCCGCGACAATCTGCATGCGGACCCGATGGTCGGGATCTTCCGCCACTTCGACCGCGACCCCGGGCGCTTCCAGGCGTTCATGAAGGAGATCAGCGGGCGGATCGCGGACGTGGTCGACCAGGCCCTCTCGCGCGCCGGCAAGGACCGGACCCAACTGGCCCGGCTCATCTACCTCAACGACAACCAGCAGGCGATCCGCGAGGCCGCCGACGCCGTCGGCCTCCCCATCGAGCGCACCAACGCCGAACTCGCCCGCGAACTGGGCCATATGGGCGCCGCCGACCAGCTGATCTGTCTGCGGCGCCATATCGAGGACGGCGAGGTGGCGCCGGGGGATCTCGTGGCACTGGTGGGTGTCGCAGCGCCGGGCATGCACTGGTTCTGCACGCTCATCGAAGTGTGAGCCCAACGATGTGTGAGGACGTCAGGGATCAGTGGAGGGAAACAGCATGTCCGCCCAGCCCCACCCCGCACCGCCGACCGCGCCCGCCGTCTCCGAGGACGACATCGCGGCCTTCGTCGTCGAGCGGTTTCTGCCCGGCGTCGACGCGGCCGAACTCGATGCGGAGTACGACCTGCTGGCCACCGCCGTGATCGACAGCCTCGGTGTGCTGCGGATCGCCGAATGGCTGGCGGACCGCTATCGCATCGTCGTCCCCGACACGGAACTGACCAGCAGAAACTTCCGCTCGGTCGGCGCCATCCGGAGCACGGCCGAACGCGCGGCGGCCGGAGAGGGACACGTATGACCGGCACGTTCGTCACAAGGTTCGCCCAGCACGCGGCCACCCGGCCCGCCGCGCCCGCGCTCGTCTGGGAGGACCGCACGATCGGCTACGCCGAGCTGTACGCGATGGCCTGCCGGGCCCGCGCGCAGGTCGAGACCGCTGCCCCGGACGCCTCCCGCCCGGTGGGCCTGCGGATGCGTAAATCCCCCGAGGCGGTGGCCCTGGTGCTGGGCGCCCTGATGGCCGGCCGCCGCATTCTGCTGCCGTCCCATGAACTGCCCGACACTCCGGCGAAGGAGCTGTACGAGCAGGCGGGATGCGGCGTCGTCCTCGGCCTGGCCGCCGGTCCGCTGATCGACCAGGTGGTGGACCCGCACACGGTGTCCGGGAGCGCCGGAGGGCCGCCGCCGACACCGGTCGCTGACGACGCCATCGGCTTTATGCTCACCACCTCCGGCTCGACCGGCCTCCCGAAGATCGTTCCGCTGTCGTTCGGGGCGGTCACCCGGTTCACCGCGTGGGGGGCCGAGACCTTCGGGATCACGCCGGGCACGGCCGTACTCAACTACGCGCCGCTCAACTTCGATCTGTGTCTGCTGGATGTGTGGACCACCCTCGCGTACGGCGGCACGGTCGTCCTGGTCGACCCCGACCGGGGCGCCTCGGCGGGCTATCTGCGCGATCTGGTTGTCGACCACCGCGTCTCGCTCATCCAGGGCGTACCGCTGCTGTTCCAACTGCTCGTGGAGGCGGCGGCCGGCGAAGAGCCGCTGGCCGGGCCCGAACACCTCGTCTTCGCCGGTGACAGCATGCCCGCACGGGTGCTGGCCGGGCTCTTCACGGTCTTCCCCAAGGCCCGCTGGTACAACAACTACGGCTGCACCGAGACGAACAACAGCTTTCTCCACGAGGTGGACCGCGCCCGGCCGGTCCGCACCCCGCTGCCGATCGGCCGCCCACTGCCGGGTGTCAGCTGGCTGGTCGTCGGCGGGAACGGGCGCGCGCTGACCGGCCCCGGACAGGGCGAGCTGCTGGTCAACACGCCCTTCCAGACCACCGGTTATACGAATGTGCCGAGCGAGGAGAAGTTCGGCCCGCATCCGGACGGCGTCCCCGGTCTCGTCTACTACCACAGCGGCGATATCGCCACCCGGCACGAGGACGGCTCCCTCAGCATCCTCGGGCGCACCGACTTCATGGTGAAGGTACGGGGCTTCCAGGTGAGCACCCAGCAGGTCGAGGGCATCCTGCTGGACCATCCGGCGGTCGTCGAGGCCGCCGTCGTCGCGATCCCCGACCCGGTGGCCGGACACCGTCTGCACGCCCGGCTCCGCCTCGCCGAGCCGGGCTCGGTGGGGGTGCTGGCCCTGCGGCAGTACTGCGCGGAGCGCACGGTGCGGGCGGCCATCCCCGGGGTGATCGAGACGGTGGCGGACCCGCTGCCCAGGACCTCCACCGGCAAGATCGACCGGAACCGGATCAGGGAATCCCTGGCCGGGGCGAGTATCAGCCACGCGCCGCGCGGAAGCTCTTGAACACCGCGCTCACGCCCAGGGCGAGCACGATCAGCGCCGTGCCGGCATAAGCCTGGTCCGTTGATGACCACAGGGTGTCGGCGTCCGCGAGGAAGTCCGGGTTGAAGACGGACTTTTCATTGAACACCCAGGCCAGCGGAAGCGTGAACATCGCCTGGGCGACGGCGTTCCCAGCAGCCAGGGGGACGGTCCAGCCGCGTGCGGCCACCCGGGCCAGCTGGACCACCACGAGCCCGGCGAGCCCGGCGAGCATCGGCCACACCCAACCCGACCACAGCCCCGGGTCCAGCACCTCGATCCGCTTGGTGTCCCCGCCCGCGCCGTCCGCCCGGTAGGGCTCGGCGGTGTGCTGCCAGATGATCAGCCCGACCAGCAGCCCGTACCACACCGCCGCGGCGCAGGCCGCCACGCCGCCCTTGTCGGGCTGCCGGACCTCGGGCAGGTCGTCGGGTGTCCAAGTGGCGGCATCGACCACGCCCTTGTGGTGCCGGACCCGCTCCATCACGCCGAACACCACGGTGAGCACGGCGATCATCTGGCAGCCGAGCGTGAACAACGTGCCGATGCCGGAGCCTATGGCCGAGCCGAGGTTGTCGTCGTCCAGGACGTCGAGTACGACGAGCCCGAAGGTGACCGCCGGCAGTAAGGTGCACAGCAGGGTGACGAGCAGTCGGATATACGTCGGATAGAGGTCGGGGCCGATCAATGCGAGCGGCCGGTCCGTATAACGAGAGGCGTACCTGACCGGATCGCCCAGCTCGCTCAGCACCTCGCGCTCCGCCACCCGCGGGTCGGCCGAGCCGCGCCCCTCGACGGTGTCGGCGATGGTGGTGCGCAGCTCCTCGGCGATATCGTCCCGCTGCTCGGCCGGGAGCCGCCGGACCACCTCGTGCACATATCGCTCAGTGAGCACGCTCGTACTCATCCGCTCTCCTTGGTAAGTCGTGAAATCGAGGAGACAAGGTCCTGCCACTCGCGCACCAGACCGGTGCGGACCCGGGAGCCGTCGGGGCTGACCTGGTAGAACTTTCGCGGCCTGGACTCGTCGGTGTTCCACTCGCTGGTCAGCAGGCCCTGCTTCTCCAGCCGGCGCAGCAGGGGGTACAAGGTGTTGCCGTCGACGGTAACCCCCGCGTCGTTCAGCGTCTCCAGGAGCGCATAGCCGTAACTCGGCTTCCGGAGCAGCGCCAGACAGGCCAGCACGACCGTCCCGCGGCGAAGCTCCTGAGCCTGGGCAAGGGTCAGTTCTTCTACGGACACGCGTCACACGATACTGTGCGGCACACACTAATGTCACCCCTCGGGGTCGGGGTGCTGGGCCACGGTCGGGAGCGTGATCGTCACCGAGGCCGCCCCGCCGCCGCTGGTGTGTTCCACGGTGCCGCCCATGGCCTCGGTGAGGTCGCGGGCCAGCCGCAGCGACGGGCTCTCGCGCTCGCCGTCCACCGCGCCACCGGTGGTGTCGCCCGCGATCCGGACCGTCAGCCGGTCCGGCAGCGCCTCGGCCGTGAGGGTCGGCGGGGCGTCGGGCGGGCTGTGGCGCAGGGCGTCGGCCACCAGCGTGGCCAGCACCCGGGCGAGGAGGGCGGCGTCGGCGATGACATCGGGCAGCCGTTCCGGCAGCCGCAGCGAGATGGAGTGGCCGCCGGGGCCGAGGTCGTCGAGGGCCGCGGTCAGCGCCTCGTCCAGATCGACCGGGCGCAGATAGAGGGCTGCGGCGCGCGGTCGGCCCTGCTCGTCGAGGTCCGTCCCCGCGCCGCGCCGGGCGAGTCCGCCCTGGGTGTGGGCGACGCCGATCTGCGCCGCACACGCGGTGAGGATGCGGCGGTCGTCGCCGCTGAGGCCCCGGCCGCGGGCGGCCAGAGTGAGACGGTCGTCGATGGGCGCCTCCACATCCGCGTCGTACGGTCGCTCGGGCGGCCGGACACCGGTGCTGGCGACGACGTACCAGCGGGGTTCCGGGCCGTGGTCCGTACCGCGTTCCAGCAGGCTGACCGCGGTGAGGGAGAAGTTCTCCCGCACCTGTTCCAGCAGGGTCGGCAGGGGCTCCCCGCGCATCATGGCCGCCGCCATCCGGCTCAGCGCCCGGGCCTCGGACGTCGCGCGGACGGCCTGGTACGTATGGCGGGCGGCTGTCCCCGCCGCGCTGCCCACCAGCCACGCGGCGGCGAGGAACACGACCAGCCCGACGACGTCGACGCCCCGTTCGACCTTGAAGGAGTGCAGCGGCGGGGTGAAGTAGTAGTCGGTCAGCAGGCCCGCCGCGACCGCGGTGAGCAGCGCGGGGAGGCGTCCGCCGACGAGCCCGGCCAGCACGACGGCCAGCAGGTAGAGCACCAGGGCGCCGGACAGGCCGACACCCGTGCGCAGCCCGGTGAGTACGAGCGTCATCAGGGGCAGCAGCAGCGCGGCTCCGACGAGCGCGGACCAGTACCGCACCGGTCCGGTGCCGCCGTGGCCGGGCCGGGGCAGCCGGGGCGCGGAGGCGCCCGCCGCCGCCTCATGGGTGACGATGTGGACGTCGATGGGGCCCGAGTCATGGATGGTCCGCTGCCCCACACCCGCGTGCAGCAGCAACGAGAACCTGCCGCGCCGGCTGGCGCCGAGCACGACCTGGGTGATGTTCTCGGCCTCCGCGAACTGCAGCAGCGCCTCGGGGATGTCCTCGCCGGTCATCTGGTGGTAGCTGCCGCCCATCGACTCCACCAGGGAGCGCTGGCCGGACAGCGCGGCCGGGTCGCCCCGCGCGAGCCCGTCGCCGGGCACGACATGGAGGGCCAGCAGCTCGCTGCCGGGCGTACAGGCGGTGATCCGGGCGGCACGGCGGATCAGTGTCTCGCCCTCCGGGCCGCCGGTCAGGCCCACCAGAATGCGCTCCCGGGTTTCCCACGGGGCGGTGATGCCGTGTTCGGCGCGGTAGCGCTGCAGACCCTCCTCCACCCGGTCGGCCAGCCACAGCAGGGCCAGCTCGCGCAGCGCGGTGAGGTTGCCGACGCGGAAGTAGTGGGTCAGGGCCGCCTCGATACGGTCCGGGGGATAGACGTCGCCGTGCACCAGACGCCGGCGCAGCGTCTCGGGCAGCAGATCCACCAGCTCGATCTGGTCGGCGCGGCGCGCCACCTCGTCGGGCAGGGTCTCGTGCTGGGTGACGCCGGTGATCTGGCGGACGACGTCGTTCAGGGACTCCAGGTGCTGGACATTGAGCGTGGTGACCACGTCGATGCCCGCCTCCAGCAGCTCCTCGACGTCCTGCCACCGTTTGGCGTTGCGCGACCCCGGCACATTGGTATGCGCCAGCTCGTCGACCAGCGCGACCTGCGGACGACGGGCCAGCACCGCGTCGAGGTCCATCTCCGTGAACGACACCCCCCGGTGGACCAGGGTGTGGCGGGGGATGGTCTCAAGCCCCTCCGCCAGCGCCGCGGTCGGGCGCCGCCCGTGCGGTTCGACCAGGCCGATGACCACCTCGGTGCCCAGGGAGCGCAGCCGCTGGCCCTCTTGGAGCATGGCGTACGTCTTGCCGACCCCGGGGGCCGCCCCGAGGTGGATCCGCAACCGTCCACGGGCCATCGGCGTACTCCTGTCCCATGTGGAGGCGCGGCGCGATCACGCGCTCCGCACTTCCATGGTGCGCTCGCGCGCATACTCACTCGATCGGTCCGAATTGCGGCAGGACACGCCGAGGTCCCCGGCCCAGGCGTCACGGGCGCGCTAACAAGGGGCGTATGCCGGATTTGCTGTTCATCGCGGTCACCGTCGTGGTGTTCGCCGTCATCGGCCTGGTGGCGAAGGGGGTTGGGCGGCTGTGAGCGACGCACGCGCGGCCGCCGGTCCGCACACGACCGCGATGGCCGCACCTCTGCGCCGCGCGGGCGACAGTGACATCAGCCGCTGCCGCGGCGGGGCGAACGGAGAGGCACTGTGAGCGTCGACAACGTCGTCGGGCTCGTCGTGGCCGTGGCTCTCCTCGGCTATCTCGTGCTGGCCCTGATCTTCCCGGAGAAGTTCTCGTGACCGGCGCCCTCGCGGGCTGGCTGCAGATCCTCGCGCTGGTGGCCGCGCTGGCCCTGTCGTACCGGCCGCTGGGCGACCACCTCGCCCACACCCTGACCACCGCCCGGCATCTGCGTGCCGAGCGGCTGGTCTACCGGCTGGGCGGCGTGGACGGCGACGCCGACCAGGGGTGGCCGGCCTATCTGCGTGGCGTACTCGCGTTCTCCGCGGTGTCCGTCCTCTTCCTCTACGGATTCCTGCGGCTGCAGAACCATCTGCTGCTGTCCCTCGGCAGGCAGCCGATGCCCGCGGACCAGGCCTTCAACACCGCGGCTTCCTTCGCCACCAACACCAACTGGCAGTCGTACTCGGGCGAGTCGACGCTGGGCCATCTGGTGCAGATGGCCGGGCTCGCGGTGCAGAACTTCGTCTCCGCGGCCGTGGGCATCGCTGTCGTCGCCGCCCTGATCCGCGGCTTCACCCGGGAGCGGACCGACCAGGTCGGCAACTTCTGGGTGGACCTCACCCGGATCGTGGTGCGGGTGCTGCTGCCGATCGCGTTCGTCTTCGCGATCGTGCTGGTCGCGGGCGGGGTGATCCAGAACTTCCACGGTGTCGAGTCGATCCGGACCGTCGTCGGGGGCCACCAGAACCTCATCGGAGGCCCGGTGGCCTCACAGGAGGCGATCAAGGAGCTGGGCACCAATGGCGGGGGCTTCTACAACGCCAACTCCGCCCACCCCTTCGAGAACCCCAACCCCTTCACCAACTGGTTGGAGATCTACCTCCTGCTGGTGATCTCCTTCTCCCTGCCGCGCACCTTCGGGCGGATGGTCGGCGACCACCGCCAGGGCTATGCGATCGTCACGGTCATGGCCGTGATCTGGGCGGCCTCGGTCGCCGTCGTGACCGTCAACGAGCTGCACAGCGTCAGCAGCCGGGCGGGCCATGCGGCGGGTGGAATGCTGGAGGGCAAGGAGCAGCGGTTCGGCATCTGGGCCTCGGCCCTGTTCGCCGCGCCCACCACGCTCACCTCCACCGGAGCCGTCAATTCCGCCCATGACTCCTACACGCCGTTCGGCGGCGGGATGACGATCTTCAACATGATGCTGGGCGAGATCGCGCCCGGCGGTACCGGCTCCGGGCTCTACGGAATCCTTATCCTGGCGATCATCGCGGTCTTCGTGGCCGGGCTGATGGTCGGCCGCACCCCCGAGTACCTGGGCAAGAAGCTCGGCGCCCGGGAGATGAAGTTCGCGTCCCTGTACATCCTGACCACACCGGCGATCGTGCTGGTGGGCGCGGGCCTGGCCATGGCGCTGCCCGGCCAGCGGGCCGCCATGCTCAACCACGGGCCGCACGGCTTCTCCGAGGTGCTGTACGCCTTCACCTCGGCCGCCAACAACAACGGCTCGGCCTTCGCCGGGCTCGGCGCGAACACCGCCTGGTACAACACCGCGCTCGGCCTCGTCATGCTGCTCGGCCGCTATCTGCCCATGGTGTTCGTCCTCGCACTGGCCGGATCGCTGGCGCGGCAGCAGCCGGTGCCGGTCACGGCGGGCACGCTGCCCACCCACCGGCCGCAGTTCGTCGGACTGCTGACCGGCGTGGTCCTGATCGTCGTCGGCCTCACCTACTTCCCCGCACTCTCCCTGGGGCCGCTCGCGGAAGGACTTCAGTGATGTCCTCGACCACCGCCGAAGCTACGGCGCACCGGGTCTCGGGCGGTCTGCTCGACCCCCGACAGCTGTTCACCTCCCTGCCCGACGCGGTCGGAAAGCTCGACCCCCGGACCATGGTCAGGAACCCGGTGATGTTCGTCGTGGAGGTCGGGGCGGTCCTCACCACCCTCTCGGCCATCAAGAACCCGAGCGTCTTCGCCTGGGTGATCACCGTATGGCTCTGGCTGACCGCGGTCTTCGCCAACCTGTCCGAGGCCGTGGCCGAGGGCCGCGGCAAGGCCCAGGCGGAGACCCTGCGGCGGACCAAGACCGCCACGGTCGCCCGCCGGATCGTCGACTGGCGGCCGGGCGCGCGGCCCTCCGGCGAGGCCGACGGCCAGGCGGCCGGTGGTGCGGTGGGCGAGGAGTCGGTGCCCGCGGCCGAGCTCCGGCTGGGCGACCATGTGGTCGTCGAGGCGGGGCAGATCATCCCGGGCGACGGCGATGTCGTCGAGGGTGTGGCCTCGGTCGACGAGTCCGCGATCACGGGCGAGTCGGCCCCGGTCATCCGCGAGTCCGGGGGCGATCGGTCCGCGGTGACCGGCGGCACCAAGGTGCTGTCCGACCGGATCGTCGTCAAGATCACCTCCAAGCCGGGGGAGACCTTCATCGACCGGATGATCGCCCTGGTGGAGGGCGCCGCGCGGCAGAAGACACCGAACGAGATCGCGCTGAACATCCTGCTCGCCTCGCTCACGATCATCTTTCTGCTCGCGGTCGTCACCCTCCAGCCGTTCGCCGTCTACGCGCACGCCGAGCAGACCATCGTCGTCCTGGTCGCCCTCGTCGTCGCGCTCATCCCGACCACCATCGGCGCCCTGCTGTCCGCGATCGGCATCGCCGGAATGGACCGGCTCGTCCAGCGCAATGTGCTGGCGATGTCCGGCCGGGCCGTCGAGGCCGCGGGCGATGTCAACACCCTGCTGCTGGACAAGACCGGCACCATCACCTTCGGCAACCGCCAGGCCGCCGAGTTCCTGCCGGTCGACGGGGTGGGCGTCGACGACCTCGCGGACGCGGCCCAGCTCTCCTCGCTCGCCGACGAGACCCCCGAGGGCCGCTCGGTGGTCGTCCTCGCCAAGGAGCGGTACGGACTGCGCGCCCGCGACGAGGGCGAGCTGGCCCGCGCCGCATACCTGCCCTTCACCGCCCAGACCCGGATGAGCGGCGTGGACGTCGAAGGCCGACAGGTCCGCAAGGGGGCTGCCGCGGCGGTCACCGCCTGGGTGAACGAGCACGGGGGGCGGCCCGGCGACGAGGTCCAGGGCGTCGTGGACCGGATCTCCGAATCGGGCGGCACCCCGCTCGTGGTCGCCGAGCGTACGGAGGGGGCCGCCCGGGTCCTGGGCGTCATCCACCTCAAGGACGTCGTCAAACACGGTATGCGGGAGCGGTTCGAGGAGCTGCGCCGTATGGGCATCCGCACCGTCATGATCACGGGCGACAACCCGCTGACCGCCCGCGCGATCGCCGACGAGGCGGGGGTCGACGACTTCCTCGCCGAGGCCACGCCCGAGGACAAGATGGCGCTCATCAGAAGGGAGCAGGCGGGCGGCAAGCTGGTCGCGATGACCGGCGACGGGACCAACGACGCCCCGGCGCTTGCCCAGGCGGACGTCGGCGTGGCCATGAACACCGGCACCTCGGCCGCCAAGGAGGCCGGGAACATGGTGGACCTGGACTCCAACCCGACCAAGCTGATCGAGATCGTCGAGATCGGCAAACAGCTGCTGATCACGCGTGGCGCGCTGACCACCTTCTCGATCGCCAACGACGTCGCCAAGTACTTCGCGATCATCCCCGCGATGTTCGCCGCGGTCTACCCCGGCCTGGACAAGCTCAACGTCATGCGGTTGCACAGCCCCACCTCGGCCATCGCCTCGGCGATCGTCTTCAACGCGCTGATCATCGTCGCGCTGATCCCGCTCGCGCTGCGCGGAGTGCGCTACCGGCCGTCCTCGGCGGCGTCCCTGCTGAGCCGCAACATCCGGGTCTACGGCCTGGGCGGGCTCGTCCTGCCCTTTCTCGGCATCAAGCTGATCGATCTCATCGTCCAGTTCATCCCGGGACTGCGCTGATATGCCCGGCCCCCTTCCCCGTACGGTCCGCCACCATCTGTCCGCCCTGCGGATGCTGCTCGTGTTCACCGCCGTGACCGGCATCCTCTATCCCCTCGCCGTCACCGGCGTGGCCCAACTGGCGCTCCCGGACCAGGCGGACGGCTCGCGGATCGAACGCCACGGCAGGACCGTCGGCTCCAGCCTGATCGGCCAGAGAGTCGGACCCGACCCCAAGTGGTTCCGGCCCCGCCCCTCCGCCGGCGGGTACGACCCGCTGGCCTCCGGCGCGTCCAACCTGGGGCCGAACAACCCGGACCTGGTCAAGGCGGTCGAGCAGCGGCGCGCCGCGGTCGCCGGGTACGACAAGGTCGCTCCCGAGGACGTACCGGTCGACGCCGTCACCGCGTCCGGCTCCGGCCTCGACCCGCATATCTCGCCGACGTACGCCTATCAGCAGGTGGGCCGCGTCGCCAAGGCCCGTGGTCTCAAGCCGGCGACGGTGCGCCGGCTCGTCGCCGAACACGTGCAGGGCCGGGTCCTCGGCTTTCTCGGCGAGAAGCGCGTGAACGTCGTCGAGCTCAACGCCGCGCTGGCCGGGGACGCGCTCAGCCGACGTGTACGTGGGGGCGGCGGGTCCGGTCGGGCTCGGCCTCGCGCAGCACCTCGCGGGTGACCGGGGCGACCTCGCCCTGGCCGAACAGGAAGAACCGCAGGAACTGGGCGAAGGGGCTGCCTTCGGTCCACTCGAAGTAGATATGCGGCCGGCACCCGGTCAGGTCCCGCACCTGCAGCAGCAGCGCGGCCAGGGAGTTGGGGATGCTGGAGCCGTCGAGGGTGAGCACCCGGTAGCGCCCGTGCAGCACCTCGCCCCGGACGCGCAGCGCGGATTCGAAGTCGGAGGGGTCGCGGACGGTGACCTCGACGAAGACGAAGTCCTCCTCGACGGGGATGTCGTTGTCCGCCCGGATCTGATGGATCTTGTCGCGGTACTCGGCCGCGTCCCGGCTGTCGGGCTCGTTGGCGATGAACCGCATCCGGCGGGTGGCGGTGTCGCGGACGAACCGCTCGGCCATGGGGTCCAGGTCCACCTCGGTGACGCGCAGCTCGAAGGCGCGGGCCAGCCGGGACAGCAGGGAGACGGCCATGATCCCCGCGATGAAACAGGCACCGATCTTCACACCGTCGGGCCGCTCCACGACATTGACCGCGGTCGTGTATCCGAAGACGGCGGAGATGACGCCGAAGCCGATGGTCCAGCCGCGCTGCCCGGCGCGCCGGGCAGCGATGGTGACGGCGATCGCGGCGGAGGTCATCAGGACCAGCACCCCGGTGGCGTAGGCGCCGCCCTGGGCGTCGACATCGGCGTCGAAGATCCAGGTGACCAGGAAGGCGACCAGGATGAAGACGATGACCATGGGGCGTACGGCACGGGCCCAGTGCGGCGCCATGCCGTAACGGGGCAGATAGCGCGGCATGAGGTTGAGCAGCCCAGCCATGGCCGAGGCGCCGGCGAACCACAGGATGCCGACGGTCGCGGCGTCGTAGACACTGCCGAACCCGGAGCCCAGGTACTCATGCGCGAGGAAGGCGAGCGCGCGGCCGTTGGCCTGGCCGCCGTCCTTGAACTCGTCCTGAGGGATGAGGAGGGTGGTGATGAAGCTGCTGGCGATCAGGAAGACGCTCATGATCACCGCGGCGGTGGTGAGCAGCTTCTTGGTGTCCCGGATCCGGCCCACCGGCCGCTCCTCGGTGTCACCGGGGCCGCCGTCGACATGGGGCATGACGGCCACGCCGGTCTCGAAGCCGGACAGACCCAGCGCCAGCTTGGGGAACACCACCAGTGCCAGGCCGACCATGACGAGCGGATTGCCGTGTTCGGCGGTGAGCGCCTGGGACCAGTCGGTGATCACATGCGAGGCGGTGGCCACATGCCACAGGCCGACCAGCATCACCACCGCGTTGAGCACCAGATAGATACCGACCAGGACCACCGCCACCCCGATGGCCTCCGTGAAGCCCTTGAGGAAGACCGCGCCCAGGAGGGCGACCAAGCCCAGGGTGATGACGACCTCATGGCCGTGCAGGGTGCTGGTGAAATGCGGGTTCTCGACCAGGTGGGTGGAGGCGTCGGCCGCGGAGAGGGTGATGGTGATCAGAAAGTCGGTGGCGGCGAACCCCAGCAGCGTCAGGACGAACAGCTTGCCCTTCCAGAAGGTCAGCAGCCGCTCCAGCATGGCGATGGACCCCTCGCCGTGCGGGCTCTCCTGTGCGACCCGCCGGTAGACCGGCAGCGCACCGGCCAGGGTGACGGCCACCAGCACCAGGGTGGCGATGGGAGACAGCAGCCCGGCGGCCAGGGCGGCGATGCCGGGCTGATAGCCGAGGGTGGAGAAGTAGTCCACACCGGTCAGGCACATCACCCGCCACCATCGCTGACCGCGGTGGCCCTCGGAGCCCTCGGAGCCCTCAGAGCCCTCAGAGCCCTCGGAACCGTTGGAGTCCTGGGTCTGCGTGCCCGGCTTTTTGCCCATATCGGACAGGCCCTTGAGCATCCAGGCGCGGAACCGACTCTCACCCGGCCCCTCCGGAGGGGCTTCCACTGGGGTGGAAGTGGCCATCGTGTACTCCTGTCGCTTCCCAAAACCGAACACACCGCCGAGTGGACGGCCAGATCAGGGTAGACGTGCCCCTCTCCGGCACCCCACGGCGGTGTGGTCGGGCCCGGCGTGTCGCGCCCGCATCACTGCGGGCGCTGCGCGCACGGTGCGCGCGGTGTCACTCCGTGTCGGGCAGCAGATACCAGAACTCGATCTCGGCGAGGTTGCAGCGCCCGTTGTGGCCGTCGAGGACGCGGATCAGCCGGTACGAGGCGCGTTCGGGGAGCTTCACCTCGTACCACTGGGCGGCGGAGATCCCGCTCAGCGTATGCAGATCCGTCCAGGTCTGCCCGCCGTCGTCGGACCCGCGGAACACGGTGCCGTTCGCGCGCAGGATCTTGTCCGCGGCGTCGGTCCGGGGATGAATACGGATCCGGTCGACGGTGATCGGCCCCTTGTCGCCGGCGTCGATGTCGATCCAGCTCTCAGCGGCCAGGGTGTCGGTGTACGTGACGGTGTCGCCGTCGAACGCCTTCCAGCCGTTGGACTCCTTGGTGCCCTTCCCCGGCCACTCGATGGTGGACGCCTGGACCATGCCCTGTGTGATCTCGAACTTGCGCAGCAGTGTGTCCACGGACACCAGCAGCTCATACGCCGCGTACGCGTCGTCGATCAGGGCATCCTGGTCGGCCCCGGCATCCTTCGCCGCCTTCTCGATCCGGTCGAGCTCGGCGGTGAACGCGGCGTAGCTCTTCTTCGTCCAGTCGGCCGCGGGGGTCTTCCGGGCGCGGGCCAGCAGCTGGGCGAGGGTTTCGGCGACGGCGACGGCGGGCTCGGCCGTGGTCCGGCTTCCGCCACCGACGAGGGTGGCCGTCACCTTGTAGAAGCGCTTCCCGTGCCGGAACCCCTCCTCCTTGTGGGCGTAGCCACGGGTGTTCTCGACGGCGTTCTCCCACTTCTCGCCGTCGGTGGAGCGGGCCAGGGTGAAGGCGATCGCGTCGTCGGGCTTGTTCCAGCGGACGGTGACGGTGGACGCGTCCCGCTCGACCGAGACCAGCAGCGCCTGCGCCGACAGGGTCTCCAGCGCCACCCGCGCGAAAGTGGCGTCCCCGGTGGCGGCGAGGCCCGCGTGGACGGCGTACGGCAGCGGTGTGAACAGCGTGCCGACCGTCAGCCAGGTCTCGCCGTCGGGGGAGGTCTGGGCCTGCACCCGGTGGGTGGCGAAGTCCCGGACGAGCCGCAGATACGGGGTCGCGGCCAGGGTCTGGCCGTCGAGCTTGTCGACGATCGGCGAGCGTTTGTCGTCCTGCCAGTCGTGGCGGCTGTCGCGGGTGCGGTTGCGCAGCACGAGATTGCCGTCCCGGTCGGCGCCGAAGAACAGATAGCGGGTGTTCGCGGTGAGCTTGTCGCGCAGCATCAGACCGGTGAGCGAGCCGCGCGCCGTCTCCAGGCGGGCGGTCAGCGTCCAGCTTCCGGCTGCGGGGCGGCTGGCGTAGTGCAGCGCGTCCTCGATGTCCCGCTTCAGCACGTCGTAGTCGTCGCCCTCGCCCAGCCCGTCGCCGTGCGCCCCCAGGACGCGGACCGTGGCGCCGCGTACGGCGGTGCTGCCCGGATGCGCACCGCCGAGCGCGTCGTCGCGCCATCCGGACCTCAGCAGCGCGGGCGTGGCGGGGGCGGGCAGCTCGGCCCGTACGGTGTGCGACGGCAGGCCGGAGCCCTGTCCGTTCACACCGGTGACCGTGTAGTAGTAGGTGACGCCACGCCGGGCGGTGTGGTCCAGGTGGTAGCGGCCGGTGGCCTTCGGCGCGAGCAGCGTGTACGGGCCGCCGGCGCGGGTCGCCCGGCGCACCTCGTAGTGCGTGGCGCCCGCGGTGGTCTGCCACGTGACCGCGATGGCGCCGTCGCCTGGCAGGGTGTGCACGAAGTCGACATGGGCGGGCGGCGCGGCCGTGGCCTCGTCGGAGGAGAGCTTCAGCACCAGACCGCTCTTCGGACCGATCCGCACCGCGCCCCCCACGACCGGCAGTTCCCGGCCGGTGACCAGGTCGGTCACGGTGGAGCCGGTGTGGTCGGCGGGCAGGTCGACGGTGAACGTGCGCTCGTTGCCGTACACCGAGCGCGTGGTGTTGAAGACGAAGAAGTAGCGGCCGTAGCGGGCGGTCAGCAGATCCGGGTAGCCGGAATAGGCGTGGTCGGCCTCGAAGTTCTCGCGGTGGACCGTGCCGACGCCCGGCTGGTAGGTGATCGGCGCGATCTCGCCCGCGAGCGCCTGGGGCGCGGTGGAGTCGCCGGTCTGCTGGTCCTCCATGAAGTCGACGTCGATGTTGTCCATACGGGCCCAGTAGTCCCGGTACTGGAACACCGCATCGGTGTTGAGCTGCACCAGCTGATCGTGGTCGGCGCGGCGCACATGCAGTCTGCCGTTGCGGGCGAAGCCGCGCTGGCGCTCGTTGAGCTGGCCGAACAGATGGGTGTCGCCGTCCCGCAGCGATACGAACATGCAGTCCACGTCCACCCACGCGAAGCGTTCGTAGTCGCTTTTGCGCACCGCGAGCGCGGAGAGCTCCGCGGCGGAGTAGCAGGCGAAGTCGGTGTGCGGATGGACGATGCCGGTGGGCTTCTGGTCCTTGAGATAGGCGTAGGTCTCGCCGAGCTGGAGGTCGTACTTGTTCTGGCCGGCGACCGACGAGAAGGTGTTGAAGTACTGGTGGTCGGCCAACTGCTGCTGTGCGAAGCCGACCGCCTCGCGGGCGTACTTCCGGGTGGCCGCCCAGGCGGAGCCCGCGTACCGCTCGGCGTGGTCCTCGATATGCCGGGCGAGCGACACATACAGCAGGATCTTGCCCTCGGACTGGCGCAGCACATAGCCGGGGAACCCCGGGTAGTTGGCGTTGCGCTCGTCGATGACCATCTCCATGCGCATGATGCGCTTGAGGTCGTTGTCCAGGTCGGTGTGGCGGGCGTAGGAGCGGGCGTGCAGATTGCGCAGCGAGAGCTCAAGGATCCGGTCGTTCAGCTCCTCGTCGCCCTGGTGGCCCCAGGTGCGGTGGAACCACTGGGGGAGGTAGTTGGTCGCCTCGCCGTAGTTGGCCACATAGCCGTTCTCGCGGGTGTGGCCGCTCTCGGTGATGGTGGTGTGGTGCCTGCCCAGCGGCAGCCTGCGCACCACCTTGCCGTTCTTGTCGAGCTTCGAGGTGGCCAGGCCCTTGATGACATAGCGGATGTAGTCCTCGGTCCAGCGGGCCGTGGTGTCGTGGTAGAAGAGCGAGTGGAACAGGTCCAGGTCCTGCCCGTCCGGCCCGACCAGGACCTCCTCGCCGAGAAACGGTTCAAACCCGAGCGCCTCGCCCGCGACGCGGTGGCTGCGCGCCTTGCCCTCGTAGAACTTCGAGCCGATGACCCGCAGCCCCTCGTGGGCCTCCCAGGCACCCTCGAAGCAGTACAGCACCTGGTTGTAGATGTATGACAGGCGGGAGCGGGCGTAGTCGAAGTTGGCCTTGAGGACCCGGCCCCAGGCGGCCCGCCGGGTGAGCCTGCCACCGTCGAAGTCGACGTCCTTGAGGGAGGTCTCGCCCTCCTCGGTGCCGGTGGTGAACCCCTCGTCGAGGAAGGTCTCGAAGGCGTCCCGGCCGTAGACATCGTTGTCGTCGATCAGATTCTCGACGATGTACAGGGCCTGGCCGAGCGCCCCGTAGTAGCCGCCCCAGTCGCCCTGGTGGCCGCCGCGCGCCAGCAGCTTGGTGTTGCCGTAGTAGTCCTTGGTGTGGTTGTCGACGCATTTGAAGATCCGCAGCAGCGCGGCCTTCTTCTCCGCGGCCGACTTCGCCGGACACCAGGTGGCGGTGGCCAGGGCACCGCTGTAGAAGAGCAGTTCGTCCTCGTAGCGGACGATGGACAGCCTGCCGTCGGCGGACGCGTCGATCTTCGCGGAGTGGCTGTCGAAGAGCTTCACCTGACCGGCGACATAGCCGTCGACCAGCGCCTGCTTCTCGCCCTCGCCGAGGTCGGCCACGGTGTCGGTGGGCGGTGTGTAATCGGGCCGCGGCTCGTCGCCGACCGCCAGATACGCGCCGGTATGGGTGTATGCGCGGTAGTAGCCCCGCGAGTCGGCGGTGACCTTGGCGCTGAAGGCGCTGTCGTACGTACGCAGGGTGATCTCGGCCTGGTCCCGGCCGTGGGTGTGCTCGAGCGGCAGCATGACGGTGGCGTAGAAGAAACGGCCCGGCAGCGGGCGCACGGTGCCGATGTTCAGCGCCTCGTAGTCGCCGGAGCGGCGGTAGCCGATCTGCTCGCCGTTGATATACGCGATGGTCTTGTACGGCGAGGTGTCGCCGCCCCAGAACTTCACGGTGAGGTAGTTCTGCCGCACCGGGTCCACCTTCATGGTGAACCGCAGCTCGCCACCCTTGATGTCCGGCGGGGCCAGCGGTTTCGCGACCCGGGCCCGGTCCCCGGCGCGGCCGTCCGCGACCGTGGTGTCGGCCGCCGCGAGGCCGTGTGCCGCCTCGGAGTCCGCGTCGCCGAAGTCGAGCAGGTCGAGGCGGTCGCCGGCGGCCCCGCCCGCCCCTTCGGCGGCCTCGGCGGCGGGCGCGGTGGTCCAGAGGAAGGTGCCCGCGGCCGCGGCCGAGGTGCCGGCGGCCGCGGTGCGCAGCACGGTTCTTCTGCTGATGGGCATGGCGAAGTCGTCTCCTTGCGAATCCTTGCGAATCCTTGCGAAGGGTGAGGTGGGGAGGGTGTTCGGCGTGGGGGGTTCAGCGTGGCGAGTGGCCTCGGGGTGTCACTTGAGGCTGCCGAGCGTGATGCCCGACCGCCAGAAGCGCTGCAAGGAGATCATCAGGACCACCATGGGCAGCAGCGAGACGATCGAGCCGACGACGACCATGCCGGTCAGATCGGTGGAGGTGTCCATCTTGACCTTGAGCCAGGAGTAGAGGCCCAGCATCACGGTCCACTTCTCCTGGCTGCGCAGGAAGATCAGCGGCCCGAAGAAGTTGTTCCAGCTGGCGACGAAGCCGAGCAGAAAGATGGTGGCGGCCCCGGTCGACATCAGACGGACACCGATCTGGAAGAAGATGCGGTACTCGCCCGCTCCGTCGATCCGGGCGGCCTCCAGCAGTTCGGGCGGGATGGCCCCCTCCGCGTACACCTTCGCCAGATAGACGGAGAAGGCGTTGAAGAAGCCGGGCAGGATGATCGCGTAGGGCGTGTCGATCAGCTGCAGGTCGCTGTAGAGGAGGAACGAAGGGATGGTGAGCAGCGCGCTGGGCACCAGGAACGAGCCGATGATGCAGCCCATCAACACGCCCCGGCCGCGGAACTCGTACATCGCGAGCCCATAGCCGCAGGCGACGCAGATCAGTGTCATCCCGGCGGTGCCGACGACCCCGTAGTAGACGGTGTTCCACATCCACCGGATGAAGATGCCGTCCTGGTAGGTGAACAGCTGGTGGAGGTTGTCCCAGAGGTGGATCCGGGAGAACCACAGACCGTTGGAGGTGTACAGATCGCCCTGGCTCTTGGTGGCGGCCACCAGCAGCCACCACACCGGGGCCAGCGAGTAGATGACGAAGAACGCCAGACCGGTGATGACCAGGACCTTGGTGCGCGTACCGTGCCGGACCGCGCCGGGCGCGGTCCGGCGGCGTACGGCGCGCTGCTTGGCGGACGCGGACGCGGATGCGGGCGCGGGCTGGAGTGTCGCTGTCATACGGGGGCCTTGTTGGTGAGTTTGTAGAAGACGGCGGACGCGGCGCCGACCACCAGGGCGAGGATGATGGACAGCGCGGCGGCGTAGTTGAACTCGCCCTGCTGGAACGCCCAGTCGTAGATCGCCATGATCGGGGTGAAGTCGCGGGTCACGGTCTCCGGGGTCATGGTCCGGAACAGCATCGGATCGCTGAAGATCTGCAGGGTGCCGATGATGCTGAGCACGGTGATCAGCACCAGGGACCGGCGCACCAGCGGCACCTTGATCGACCAGGCGATGCGCCACTCGGAGGCGCCGTCCACGCGGGCGCTGTCGAAGATCTCGCGCGGCACGGCCTGCAGCGCCGAGTAGACGATCAGCATGTTGAAGCCGACGCTGCTCCAGGCCACCAGATTGCCGAGCGAGATCCAGATCATCTCGCCGCTGTAGAAGTCCGCGTCGACCCCGAAGAGGGCGAGAAACGGCGTCAGCGGACCCACGACCGGGCTGTAGATATAGATCCAGATCAGGATGGCGACAATGCCCGGAATCATGTACGGGATGAGCAACGGCACCCGGAAGCGGGCGGCCAGGCGGTGGCTCAGCGCATCGAGCAGCAGCGCCATCATCAGGCTGAGAAGCATGATGGTGGGGATGGCCACCGCGGCGAAGAGCGCCACCCGCAGCATCGCGGCCCAGAAGTGGGCGTCCTCCAGGCCCCGCGCGAAGTTGTCGAACCCGGTGAACTCAACGGTCTTCTCACCGAATCCGAGCCCGGAGCTCTGCTTGGAGTAAAGGCTCTCGCGCAGCGCGAGGAGGACGGGGGCCAGGGTGAAGAGGGCGAAGCCGATGAAGAAGGGGGCGGTGAAGGACGCCCCCTTCAGCGCCATCATCCGCCGCCACGGCAGCCTCGGCGGCGCCGCGCCCGGCGCGGGCCGAGGGCCCGCGGCCATGGTCGCGGCCTGCGACGTGTCGGCTATCGACGTGTCAGCCATCGACGTTGATGTTCTTCCGCTTGAGGTCGGCGACCGTCCACTTCTCCATGTGCTCCAGCGCCGCCTTCATGGTGGTCTTCTTTGCGGTGACCTTCGCCCACTGGTCCTGGAGCTCGGCGAACATGCCCGTGTAGTTGGGTCCCGCCACCCAGTTGTCCCGGCCCGCCTTGACGGACTTGAGGATCACGCCGCGCGCCTCGGACTTCCTGGGTCCGAAGAGCTTCTCCGGCACCGCCGAGTCGACCCACGGTGAGGGGTCGGGGATCGCGCCCGGCCAGGTGTACTGCTTGGTGTCCTTCTGGTACGAGGCGTCGGTCGAGTCCTTCGAGGTGTTCAGCCACACCGCGGCCTCGACCGCCTCCTTCACGTGGTCGCAGCCCTTGGGCACGATCAGACCGCTGGTCGGCGAGTGCATCGGGGTGACGAACTCGGTGGCGTCCTTGAACTGCGGCCGGTCCACCGGTTCCCAGTTGCCCAGCGACTTCTTGTACTCGCGCTCGTAGTTCTGCAACTGCCAGGTGGAGGTGGGCAGGGACACCATCTTCCCGGAGTCGAAGTAGTTGATGAGCGCGGGCCTGTCCGTATACGTCTGATGGGCCACCAGGTCGTTGTCGACCAGTTGCTGGATGACATCGGCGGCCTTGAGCGACTCGGGAGACAGGAAGTCAATCTTCCACTTGTCTCCGTCGATCTTGTACCAGGAGCCCCCGGCCTGCTGCACCAGTTCGATGAGGGTGCTCGGGTCTTCACCCGCCAGATTCATGATGTAGATGCCGTGCTTCTTGAACTCCTTGCCCGCGGCGATCACATCGTCCCAGGTCTTGGGCGTCTCGACGCCGTACTTGTCGTACACCTTGCGGTTGATCATCATGAACGGGGGCGTAGCGCCGCCGGGGACCGCGTAGTACTTGTCCACCGCCCGCGCGGAGGGCAGCGCCGACTCGGCGAACAGGCCCTTCTTCAGATATGGCGTCAGCTCCTCCGTCACGTCCTGGGCCAGCCCCTCGGAGGCCAGGGACGGCGCCTCGCCGAAGTTCTGGACCAGACACGGGACGTGTTTCTGGGCGGCGACCGCGTTGCGCAGATTCTGCTGGGTGCCGGGGTTGTCGGCCTGCTTCACAAACTTGAGCTTGATGTCCTTGTGCGTCGCGTTGAACTTGGCGACCACCGGGTCGACGTTCTTGGCCTCGAGCCAGTTCCAGTACTCGATGGTGACCGGGCCCTCGGCCTTTCCGGTCGTGCCGCCATCACCGCCGCCGCAGCCGGTCAGGACGACGGAGAGCACCACCGCCGCACAGGTGGCCACTCTGACCCGCTTGCTGTTCATGGAATCCTCCTGGGGATCCGGGAAAACGGACCGACTACCCATAGAAATCGGTCTCTGTGGAAGCTAGAGGTGGGGGTTCGGTTGGACAAGATGTCGTACGCGGAAATCTTGGAGTATCGGCAACTTCGCTGCTCATGGTCGGTGGTACGAACCAGTAGCTCGCAGTTCGCCAGGGGTTTGGTGTAGAGATCGATTGCTGAAAGGGTCTCAGGCGGCGCGTTCCAGTTCTGTGTGATCCACCTGATGGGCCAGTGGCACCCCGGCCAGCAGCCGCTCCAACTCGCCGACTACCGACAGGCCGAGCCGGCGCACCTCGTTGCCCTGCGACCCCGCCAGGTGTGGGGTGATGAAGACGCCCGGCAGCTCGAAGAGCGGGGAGTCCGAGGGCAGCGGCTCCGGCTCCGTGACGTCGAGGACGGCGCTGAGCCGCGCGGTGCGCACCTCCTCGGTCAGTGCGTCGTGGTCCACCAGGCTGCCGCGCGCGGTATTGATCACTACCG
>NZ_MUNE01001020.1 GCF_002154605.1 Streptomyces milbemycinicus
CGATACGGGCACCGATACGGGCACCGATACGGGTACGGACGCCGAGGCCGGTACGGAGGTCCCCGCCGGTGATGGCTCCGTGGACGCCGTACCTGATGGCTCAGCGCCCGATGACGCCGCGGCCTCTACAAGCCGGGACGCCGACACACGGGTCAGGGCGGGCTCGACGGACTCAGCGGACTCAGCACACGCGGCCACCGCAGGTCAGCGGCGGCACAAGACGGCGCAGCGGCGGTGGATCACGGTCGGGGTGCTGGCCGCCGTGATGCTCGGCGCGGGCACGGTCTGGGCGCTGCAGCGGGACAACGACGGGCAGCGCTCGGCGCACCAGCAGCCGGGCGGCACCACGAAGGGGGCGGCCTGGCGGCCGTGGAAGGGCACGCTGCCCACCGACGGCTCCGGCGGCGCGCAAGGCGAGGGCGCCCGGGCGGCGTTCTGCTCGTACGGAGGCGGCGCGCTGTACTGCGCCGGGCGCGGTATCGACGCCGCCCGCCTCGACCCGGCCGACGGCAAGGTGCTGTGGTGGCAGCCGGCCGAGGCGAACCGCGCCGACGACGGCACGCCGACCGCCCCCGCGCTCTCCGGCGGCCTGGTCCAGGTGGTGTCGCCGGACGGGGCGCGGCTGCGGGCGTTCGACCCGAAGACGGGGCATCCCCGTTGGAGCCGTGACGTGGCCTCGTACGAGGGCAGCGTCTACCCCTCGGGCGACACCGTGCTGCTGGTCGCGGCGGACGGCGTGGTCACGGCCGTCAACGGGGCCACGAACAAAGAGCGCTGGAGTCATACCGTCCCCGGCCACGCCCGCCCGGCGTTCGTCTCGTACGGCGACGGCCGTACCGCATACGCGCTCACCACCTCGGCCGACGGATCCCACACGCTGGTCACGGCGGTCGACACCGCCCGCGGAACGGCCCTCTGGCAGCGGTCGTTCCGCGGCAATCTCACCCCGGCAGGCGCCGACTCCGCGGGGGTCCTGTACCTCACCGGGACCGACGACCAGACCCGTACGGCCACCGTCGTCCGGTACGACCCGGCGCACCGCGCCGAACGCCGCGTCGCGCTGGCCACGCCGGTGTCCGCGACCAGCGTTGCGGTGCGCGGCGGCTTGGTCTACCTGCTGTGTGCGGACGGCGGTCTGGTGGCGGTCGACCCGCGCCGTACGGATCCGGCCGCGGCGCAGCGCTGGCGGATGGAGACCTCGGTGGGCAATGCGTCGCCGCTGGTGGCCGCAGGCGACCGGCTGTACTTCTCGGCGGCGGACGGGCGGCTGCTCGCCGTGGACGCGGTGGGCGGCGAGTTGCTGGGGCAGACCCCGCCGCGTACGGGCAAGGCCCAGAAGAGCTACCTGGAGTTGGTGCCCGCGCCGGTGGCGGCGGACGGCAAGGTATACGGATCGGCGCCGGACGGCACGGTCTTCGGGGTGTCGGGACGGGACCCGGCCCGCTGGTGACTGCCCGCTGATCGGCGACGCGCTGCAGAACCGGCGGGAGCGAGCGTGCCTGGGCCCGGACGGCTCGCGTCCGGGCCCAGGCACAGCGGCCGTGTGTCAGCCGAGCTTGCTGACGTCCCGCACCGCGCCCTTGTCGGCGCTGGTCGCCATCGCCGCGTACGCCCGCAGCGCGGCGGACACCTTGCGCTCGCGGTTCTTCGGTGCGTACACGCCGCCCAGGGCTTCGCGCCGGGCGGCCAGTTCGTCCTCGCTCACCAGCAGCTCGATCGTGCGGGAGGGGATGTCGATACGGATCCGGTCGCCGTCCTCGACCAGGGCGATGGTGCCGCCGGAGGCCGCCTCGGGCGAGGCGTGGCCGATGGACAGGCCGGAGGTGCCGCCGGAGAAGCGGCCGTCGGTGATCAGCGCGCAGGCCTTGCCCAGGCCCCGGCCCTTGAGGAAGGAGGTGGGGTAGAGCATTTCCTGCATACCGGGGCCGCCCTTGGGGCCCTCGTAGCGGATGACGACGACGTCGCCCTCCTTGACCTGCTTGCCGAGGATCTTCTCGACGGCCTCTTCCTGGGACTCGCAGACCACGGCCGGGCCCTCGAAGGTCCAGATGGACTCGTCGACGCCCGCGGTCTTCACGACGCAGCCGTCCTCGGCGAGGTTGCCGTACAGGACGGACAGGCCGCCTTCCTTGGAGTAGGCGTGCTCGATGTCGCGGATGCAGCCGTTCTCGGCGTCGGTGTCCAGGGTGTCCCAGCGCTCGGACTGCGAGAAGGCGGTCGCGGAACGCACACAGCCGGGGGCGGCGTGGAAGAGCTCCGTGGCCTCGGCGGAGGGGGAGCCGCCGCGGATGTCCCACTGCTTGAGCCAGTCGGCGAGCGAGGACGAGTGCACCGTGTGCACGTCCTCGTTGAGCAGCCCGGCCCGGTAGAGCTCGCCCAGGATCGCGGGGATGCCGCCGGCCCGGTGGATGTCCTCCATGTAGTAGACGCCGCCGGGGGCGACGTTCGGGGCGACCTTCGCCAGGCAGGGCAGACGGCGGGAGAGCGCGTCGATGTCCTTCATGTCGAAGTCGAGCCCGGCCTCCTGCGCGGCGGCCAGCAGGTGCAGGATCGTGTTGGTCGAGCCGCCCATGGCGATGTCGAGGGCCATGGCGTTCTCGAAGGCGGCGCGGGAGCCGACGGCGCGCGGCAGGACGGTCTCGTCGCCCTGCTCGTAGTAGCGCTTGGTGATCTCCACGACGGTGCGGCCGGCGGTCTCGTACAGCGCCTTGCGGGCGGTGTGGGTGGCCAGCACCGAGCCGTTGCCGGGGAGGGACAGGCCGATCGCCTCGGTGAGGCAGTTCATGGAGTTCGCGGTGAACATCCCGGAACAGGAGCCGCAGGTCGGACAGGCGTTGTCCTCGATCCGGGCGATGTCCTCGTCGGAGACGTTGTCGTTGACGGCCTCGGAGATCGCGGTGATCAGGTCGAGCTTGCGGACGGTGCCGTCGACCAAGGTCGCCCGGCCCGACTCCATGGGGCCGCCGGAGACGAAGACGGTGGGGATGTTCAGCCGCATCGCGGCCATCAGCATGCCGGGCGTGATCTTGTCGCAGTTGGAGATGCAGATCAGCGCGTCCGCGCAGTGCGCCTCGACCATGTACTCGACCGAGTCGGCGATCAGGTCGCGGGAGGGCAGGGAGTAGAGCATTCCGCCATGGCCCATGGCGATGCCGTCGTCCACGGCGATCGTGTTGAACTCGCGCGGGATGCCGCCCGCGGCGTGGACCGCCTCGCTGACGATCCGGCCGACCGGCTGGAGGTGGGTGTGGCCCGGCACGAACTCCGTGAAGCTGTTCGCCACCGCGATGATCGGCTTGCCGAAGTCCTCACGCGCTACGCCCGAGGCCTGCATAAGGGCTCGGGCGCCCGCCATGTTGCGGCCATGGGTGACGGTGCGGGACCTCAGCTCGGGCACGGTGCTCCACTCCCTCGTTTCCGGGTCGTCCCGGTAGTCCGGGTTCTTGAGTCTTCTGAGCCTACGCCTCCCATCCGGGATACGGACGGTGCGTCCGGATCCCAAGACGCGTGGCTCAGTCCTCGGGCGGCCCCGAACCCCCAACGGCCCCGCCCCGTCCGGCCGGCTCAGTCCTCGGGCGCCCGTATCGACGAACCGACGCCCAGCCGGCTCAGTCCTCGGCCGGACAGCGCGCTCAGTCCTCGGTCAGATAGCGCTGGAGCGTCGGCCCCACCATGGCGACGATGTCCTCCACGGGCGCGGAGGCCATCGGCTCCATCCGGATCACATACCGCAGCATCGCGATCCCGATCATGTGGCTGGCCGCCAGCTGCGCCCGGAACTCCGGGTTGGACACATGCAGCTCGACCACCATCCGCAGCAGCAGCCGACGCTCGATCATGCCGCGCAGGACCGCGGCCGCCGCCTCGTTGGTCAGCGCGGAGCGCATCACGGCCAGCAGCGGCAGGCGGGTGACGGGGTTCTCCCAGACGCCGAACATGAAGCGGGCCATCCGCTCGCCCGCCCCCTCCCGGCTGCCGCCGTGCACCGCGTCCGGGGCGGCCAGGGTGGGAGCGAAGATCAGCTCGACGGCCGCCCCGAAGATCTGGTCCTTGGTGCCGAAGTAGTGGTGGACCAGGGCCGGGTCCACCCCCGCCGCCTTCGCGATACCGCGGATCGAGGTCTTGTCGTAGCCGCGCTCGGCGAACTCGTTGCGCGCCGCGGTCAGGATCCGGTCGCGCGCCGCGGGGGCGTCGGGGGCGCCCTCCGTACGGGGCGGACGG
>NZ_MUNE01001021.1 GCF_002154605.1 Streptomyces milbemycinicus
CCCAGCTGTCCACCCGCTCCACTGATTTCAATGAGCTGCTGGAGCGGGTGGACAGCTGGGACTACAGCCTCTCCGCCAACCGCCACTCCACCCTGGTGTGGGAGCGGGTCTATCCGTCCGGCTACGCCACGCTCGAGTTCGGCTTCCCGCGCAACGACGTCTTCCACCGCGCCACCGCCGAGGACGTGGCGCGGCTGCGGAAGCGGCTCGGCGTCCCGGAGGGCAGCACGGCGGTGCTGTACGCGCCCACGCACCGCGACTACCAGCGCGGCTATCTGCCACGTCTTGACCTGGAGCGGATGGCCCGCGCGCTGGGCCCCGGCTTCACCTTCCTGGTGCGGCCGCACTACTTCTACGGGGCGCACGGCGCCGGTGACGGTCCGGGCAGCGGACGGGTCATCGACGTCTCGGGGCACGCAAGCGTCGAGGAGCTGTGCCTGGCCGCCGACGCGCTGCTCACCGACTACTCGTCGATCATGTTCGACTACGCCAACCTCGACCGCCCCATCGTCGTC
>NZ_MUNE01001022.1 GCF_002154605.1 Streptomyces milbemycinicus
TTGCCGGACAGGTCCGTCGGGTCGTCGGTCCACCGCACAGGACGGCCCAACCGCTGCGCCAGCCGCCTCGCCACCTCGTCGATGCCGGGAGCCGGCCGGGCGTGCGAAAAGACGACTTCGGTGCCCCTTCCCTTGGCTAGCAGGATGGAGTCGTTCGCCATCAGCTCCAGGAACTCACTGACCGGTATCCAGAACACGTCGCCGTCGATGTCCAGCTGGATGATGTTCGGGTCCTGCGGGTCCAGTTCGATCCGCATCAGGTAGAGGTCCAGCTCGATCGCCTGCCGGTTCCGGTTCCGGTTCCGGTTCCGCCACGGCGCGTCCACCAGCCCGCCGGACGTACGGATCTGCGCGAGGTTCACCCGCGGCCACGACTCCCCCGTGAAGTCACGGCCGTTCCCCCGGATCCCGTCCAGGACCGTGTCCCTGTCGGTGACGGCGAACGCCCAGTTCACCTCCAGGTGGTACGCGGCCGCCACGTCCGTGTCGGACGCGTCCCGCCCCACGGCGAATGCCCGGGTGAGCAGGGTCCGCAGGTTCTCACGCTCCGCCCGGCCAACGGGGAGGCTCGGGTCCAGGTGGAGCACCCGTACGGCGAGCACGTCCACGTCCACACCGGGTTTGCCCAGCAGGTCCATGGTCCTGACCCACGCCCACAGCATCCGCAACCGCTGCGCCTCACCCAACGGAGCGGAGCTGAACAGGCTCAGGGCGTTGGCGGCCTCGAACCTCGCCGCACCCCCCCGCACCCACTGCGCGCCCAGCCGCACCACCGGCAGATCCACGAAGTCCCACGGCATGTCCACGCGCCCGCCCTGCGGACCACGAGGCCGTGCATCCCACCACGCCGCCGCCGCGGCCAGCACCCGGCGGGCAACATCCTGATCCACCCCGGACGCCGCCTCCGGACGCGCCTCGATCACCCGCGACAGCAGATCCAGCGTCAGCGGACCCACCCGCCGGAACTCCGGATCGGCCAGCCACATCTCGTCCACCGCCGCCACCCCCCGCAGCAGCTCCCCGAAATCGGCACGGTCCTCCGCATACACCCCGAACATCAACTTCAGCGCCCGCACCGCAATCAGCGTCCGCTCCCGCACCTCCGCCGACACCGGGCCACTCCCCGAGTGCAACCGGGCCACCACCGCAAGCCGGTCCAGCTCCGCACCCTCCGGATCCGGCCGCGGCAGCTCCCAATCCCGGGCCCGCCCCTGGGCATCGGCGAACAGGGCCCGCACGTACTTGCCGTTCGCCGACAGCTTTGTCTCCGTCTGCTGGCCGTAGGAGACACGCGCCCAGCGCCGCGCCCCGTTCACCATGTGCTGCCCCAGAGACAGCTCCCGCAGCGGATCGGCCACGAACACCTTGCGGTCGAAGAGGGATCCGTGGGCGGGAGGACCCGGCGTGTCGCTGTCCTTGGGGGACGCGAGGGAGCAGCAGGCGAAGTCGATCCAGCGGTTCCAGGGCAGCCGGGACACCAGCCACTTCACCCAGGCCACCGCCTCACTCTCATCGATGAAGCGGTTGTACACGCGGTCCCCGCTCCACACCGACAGCACCATGTAGCCCGGCACGCCATGCAGGCTGATGCGGTACGCGCTGCTCTCAGGGAACGGACTGCCCTCGGGACCCGGACGCGGCAAATCCTGCTCCGGCGAAACGAGCTTCAAGGCGAATCTGTAGTCGACGTACGTCGTCATCTGGTCGAGACGGCGGTCGCCCTCCTCGAAGTCCTCCGCATACTCGGCGGGTTCGAACGAGGCGTCGCCCATCCGCCCCCCGGTCATCTCACTGACGATCGGGAACATCACCACGTCGCGGTACCAGTCGGGCACGCTCTCATCGAACACCGGCCCCTGGCCCGGCCGGAGCGGAACCCAGGCACCCTTGGGAACCCCCGGCCGCCCGACAACCGTGGCGATACTGCCCTTCCCGCCGGGCAGCGGGCGGACCCTCGCCTCACCGCTGTGCGGCCACACCACCAGACCCGTACGTTCCGCCAGCTCCTGCAACAACGGGCCATACCGGCCCAGGAAGGGAACGGCCACCACGATCGGGGTGCCCGGCGGCAGCTTCGCCCGCGCCACATCCGCCGCCACCAGCTCCACGAACTCCTCGATGTCCGCGTCCCGCGTCGAACCGTCCGGCAGCCGCACCACCACCTTCTTCTTGTCCTCGCGCCAGTCGGCCCCGACGACGTACGGCCACTGCCTCTTCGGCCACGGCGTCATCCCCCCGGGGCCACCGCTCGCCAGGGAACCGTCCGCCTGCGGCGTAAGGACATCGCTCCAGTCCGTGTTCAGCTTCAGGGCGTCCGACCCCAGCCAGTTCAGACCCGGAACCCGGTGTCCCCCCCGCGTGAAGTGGCCGCTCCGGGCCGACCCGGCCGCCTCCAGCCTCTCCAGATGGAACGCCCCCAGCGCCGCCAGACTCCCCGCACGCCCGTCCGCCTTGGCAGCCCTCACCAACCCGAACAACTCCGCACGCACCGCCTGATCCACCGGCGCGCCCTCCGGCAGGTGAAGCACATGACGGGCCACCACGTCCACGTCAAACCGGCCGCGCCGGAACCGCAGGTCCCGCCCGTGCAGAGCCTTCAACAGCCGCTCCGCCGGAGACACGGCGGTCCGCACGGCGAGCGGAACGGGTGGTGTGGCCGTCTGCGGGTCAACCGGCGCGGTGAACCGCGAAATGCAGCCCCCCCGCATGGACATCACCAGCTTCGGCGCCAATGCCCACAATCCGGCACCGTTCGCGCCGGAAACCCCAGGCGCACCTCGGGCCGCGACCCCGCCGGAACCCTCGG
>NZ_MUNE01001023.1 GCF_002154605.1 Streptomyces milbemycinicus
GCCCCGGGGCCGGGGGCGATCAGGCGGAGGGTGCCGTCGGCGACGTTCAGCGCCGGGTTGAGGCGCAGCCGCAAGGTGTCCCGCAGGGCCGGATGGGCGCGCAGCAGACCGTCGGCGATGCGGCGCAGCCGGGCGAGGTTGAGTTCGGCGGTCGTGGTGCGCCGCTCCAGGTCTCCGGTGTGCAGCCAGGGGCCGTGGGCGGTCCAGCGGCCTTGGCCGGTGGCGGTGAACGTCCCCTGCGGGCTGGTCTTCACGGCGGCCCGGGAGAGATAACGGGCCAGGCTGACCAGGGCCTTGGTGCCGGGAGTCGGGTGTCCCGGGGCGGCGATCCAGCGCTCCAGGACGTCGTCGAGCTCGGGCGTGGCGTGCAGCAGCCCCTGCCGGAAGCGAGGGTGCGCGAGGTCTTCCCGCAGCGCGGCGAGCGAGTCGTGTGTCTCTTCCTGGAGCACGGCCGCCAGGGACTCGGTGTGTTCCCCGCACTGGGCACGTCGGTCGAGCCAGCCCCGGATCCGGCCGACGAGCGGGCCGGGCAGCGCGGCCCGTACGTCTGTGTTCCATTCGGCGGCCCGTGGTGAGCGGCCCTGATGGACCGCCCGGCGCAGCCCGATGACCCGGGGCCTGAGGGCGGGTTCGGGCAGTGCCCCGATGACCAGGTGCAGGGCGTCGGCGATACGGCGGCCCTCCTCGGCGACCTGTTCCCGCGTCTGAAGGATGTGCTCGGCGAGCTCGAAGCTCTTCGGCGTGTTCAGGACGGCGAGCGTGGAGCGGGGGACCCCGGCGACACGCACCACCGGGTCGGGCGGGGTGTTCATGGCAGCGCTCCAGAGGTGGCGAGGCGGACGGGGATACGGAGGCGGGGTTCGGGCCACGCACGGCCAATGGTGATGTGGCACGTCACGTCAGCCACGCCGGGGATCAGCCCAAGGAGAGTCGTAGCGGCGGGGGTTGGCGCGTCGTCGCACCACGCGGCGAGCCCCGCGGCGGATGCGGCGACACGCACTCGCAGTGCGTCTGCGGCGCGCGGGGTCCCGTGCCCGCCGACGAGGTGCACGATGGCCGCGGCGCCGGCGAGGGCC
>NZ_MUNE01001024.1 GCF_002154605.1 Streptomyces milbemycinicus
GGCCCAGCGCCACCTCGGCCGTCAGGCGGTCACGGCGCGCCTGGGCGTGGCGGCCGAGGTGGCGCTGGGCCGCGCGGAGGGCGCCCTGGCCGAACTGGCGGCGCTGGCCGGCCAGGAGCCGCTGGACGAGCCGCTGCAGGCGCTGTGGATCCGCGCGCTGCGCGCCACCGGCCGCCGTGCCGAGGCCCTGCAGGCGTACGAGGAGGTCCGCCTCCGGCTCGCCGATCGCCTCGGCGCGGATCCGAGCGGTGAACTGCGCGCCCTGCACGCCGAACTCCTGGCCGAGGACGCGACCCCGTCGCCGCCGGACGGTTCGGCGTGGCCTGACGGGAGCGGCGCCCCTGGGTACGGAGGGCACCCCGGGCGCGGCGGGCAACAGGGGCCGGGGAATCTGCGGCCCCGGCTCACCACCTTTGTCGGGCGCGAGGCCGAACTGGGCGGACTGGTCGGTGAGTTGGGCGCCCGGCGGCTGGTCACCCTGATGGGCCCCGGCGGCGTCGGGAAGACCCGGCTGGCCCTGGAGGCCGCCGAGGCGGCGGACGGAGCGTGGCCGGGCGGGGTGTGGGTGGCCGAGCTGGCGCCCGTACGGGGCGGGGAGGCCGTGGCGGAGGCGGTGCTGACCGCCCTCGGGGCGCGCGATACGGCGCTGGGCGGGCCCGGCGCCCGGGAGCTGCGGGCGGCTGAGGGAGCCGCGCCCGGCCCCCTTGCCGAGCTGCTGGAACACTGCGCCCGGCGCCGGATGCTGCTCGTCCTGGACAACTGCGAGCATGTGGTCGGCGCCGCGGCCGAGCTGGCCCAGGCCCTGCTCGCCGACTGCCCCGGCGTCACCGTACTGGCCACCAGCCGGGAGCCGCTGGGCGTGCCGGGCGAGTGGGTACGGCCCGTCGAGCCGCTGCCGCCCGAGGTGGCGCTGCGGCTGTTCGCCGAGCGTGGCGCTGCCGTGCGCCCCGGGTTCGGCACGGAGGACGACCGGCCCGCGTGCGAGGAGATCTGCCGTCGGCTCGACGGCCTGCCGCTGGCCATCGAGCTGGCCGCGGCCCGGCTGCGGGCGCTGACCCCGCGTCAGATCGCCGACCGCCTGGACAGCCGCTTCCGGCTGCTGACCGGCGGCCATCGGACCGCACTGCCCCGGCAGCGGACGCTGCGGGCGGTGGTGGACTGGTCCTGGGACCTGCTGGACGAGGGTGAGCGGACGGTGCTGCGGCGGCTGGCCGTCTTCGCGGGCGGCTGCGCGCTGGAGGAGGCCGAGGCCGTCTGCGCCGAGCCCACCCGCGCCGGGGGCGCCACCCCTGCGACCCTCGACATCCTGAGTTCCCTTGTCGACAAGTCGCTCGTGCTCGCCGTCCCCGAGGGCCCGGACGGAATGCGCTACCGGCTGCTGGAGACCGTCGCCGAGTACGCCGCGCAGCGGCTGGCCGAGGCCGGGGAGCGGGAGGACGTCGAGCGGCGGCATCTGGCCGTCTACCGCGAACTGGTCCGCACCGGCGACCCGCTGCTGCGCGGCCCGGAGCAGGCGCGGTGGCTTGAGCGGTTCGAGGCGGAGCACGACAACGTACGGGCCGCGCTGCGGCGCGCCGTGGAGCTGCGGGAGGAGCAGGAGGCGCTGTGCCTGGCGCTGTCCATGAGCTGGTTCTGGCAGCTGCGCAACCACTACGGGGACGCCCGCTCCTGGGCGCCCGCCGTCGCGGCGCTCGGCCCCGACCCGTTCCTCGCGCCCGTACGGCCCGCCGTGCCGCTGGCCGACCCCTGCACCGCCCAGGCGCCGCCCTGGTCCGAGGAACAGCTGTGGGAGGCCAGGCGCGGGGTGCGGCTGATGGTCTTCGCGAGCGACGGAGGGGGCGCCGCCCCGGCGGACGGGGAGGGCGCCCAGGAGTATCTGCGCGGGATCGTCGACGCGTACCGGCCGGGGCTGCCGCAGACCTGCCGTCAGCCGGGCTTCCTCTGGTTCTCCGCCAGGCTGCTCACCGGCCGGGCCGCGAGCCTCGGCGAGACCCTGGACGACGCGGTGCGGGACTGCCGGGAGTTCGGATACGTCTGGGAACTCGGTCTCGTCCTGCTGCTGCGGGCGAGGCTGCGGTACGGCGGCCACCCGGGCGGCCCGGAGCGATCGGAGGGCGACGCCGACCAGGCGCTGGCTCAGTTCGAGCGGGCCGGCGATCCGTGGGGGATCGCGGAGTCGCTGTCGGTGCGAGGCGAGGCGTACGAGTGGCGGGGCCGGTACGAGGAGGCCGCCGCCGACTTCGGGCGCGCTGTCGGGATCGCCGCGCGGGGCGGCGCCAAGGCCCAGGTCCCGGCGCTCAAGGCCAAGCTGGCGTCCGTACGGCTGGAGACCGCCCGGGACGCGGGGGAGGAGGCCGAGGCCGAGCGGGTGTTGCTGCAGGCGGTGACGGAGTCGGGTCAGTACGCGGGGGAGGCTCTGGACACGGCGCGGCTGATCCTGGTCCAGCGCCTCGGCCGCACCGGCCGTACCACTGCCGCGCGGGACCAGCTCGACCTGCTGGAGCAGGCATTTCCGGCCGCCACCCCGGCGTTTCTCACCGGCATGGTGGCGGGTCTGCACGGCTGGCTGGACTGCCTGGACGGTGCGTACGAGCGCGCCCAGGGGCACCTCCGGCGGGCCGTGCGCTCCCTGGAGACCCTGGCCTATCTGGTCGCCCCGCATCTGATCGTCGAGCAGTTCATCAGCGCCGCCTGGGCGAAGGCGCACCTGGGCGCGGCGGAGGACGGGGCGCGGTTGCTGGGCGCGTACGACCGCGGGCCCGTGATGGAGGGCTTCTGCTTCCGCTCCTTCTCGGCCGCGGCCGAGGTGCGGCAGCGGGCCGAGGCGGAGCTGCGCCGCGCGCTGGACGGGCCGACGTACGAGCGGGCCTACGCCGAGGGTGGCGGCCTCCCGGTGGAGGAGGCCGCCGCGCTCGTGTGATCGTGCCGGCCGCGGGCACTTCAGCCGTTCGGCTCCGACCGCGCGTCCGCCACCCGCTCCCGCGCCTCGGCCAGGTCTTCTTCCGTCGGGGCGTCGTCCTGGGTGAGCTTCAGCCGCCAGTAGCCGGTGAAGTCGACCGACCGCCGGTCGATGCCGCGCTCGTCGAGCAGGTGCCGGCGCAGGCTCCGTACCGCCCCCGCCTCACCGGCCAGCCATGCGAAGACCGAGCCGGACGGGAAGGCCGCCGAGCGCACCGCGTCGAGCAGGAGCCCACCGGATCCGGCGGGGCGCCCGCCCCGGTGCAGCCAGTGCACCTCCACCTCGCCCGCGGTCGTGAAGCGCTGTTCGTCCGCCGCGTCGGCCACCTCGATGTACGCCACCGCGCGGGCGCCCTCGGGCAGTGCCTCGATCAGCGTGCCGATCGCGGGCAGCGCGGACTCGTCACCGGCCAGCAGTGTCCAGTCGGCCGCGCCGAGCGGTACGGGGCGGGCGAAGGCCGCCGAGGGGCCGAACATGCCGAGCGTGTCGCCGGGCCTGGCCGTCCGCGCCCAGCGCGTCGCCGGGCCGACATCCCCGTCCCCGTCCCCGTCCCAGTCCCCGTCGCCGTCGCCGTCGCCGTCTCCGTGCAGGACGAAGTCGATGTCCAGCGCCCGGCGCCGCGGGTGGTGCGCCCGGATGGTGTAGCTGCGCATCCACGGCCGCTCGTCCTCGGGGATCGCCTGGTACGCCTGGTACCACCGCATCACATCGCCGTCCCCGCCGGGCTCCGGGAGGCGGGGCGCCGACTGGCCGGGCCTGGGGAAGTACAACTTGACCTGCTGATCGGGCGCGTCGCAGACGAAGTCGGCGAGGTCGTCCCCGCCGAAGGTCACGCGCGCCATGCGCGGGGTGATCCGCTGGACGTCGGTGACCTGGATGAACCGGACCGGCAACGACTGCTGCACCGAATCTCCTGAAGGCTGTAGGGCTTGGACCGGGCGGCCCACTGGGTGCGCCGCCCATGCCCTCGACAGTCCCAGCCGCTCCCTACAACCGGTCTACAGCTCGTCTACAGACGCCCGTAACGCCGTCATGAAGGAGTCGGGGCCTCGAGTCCGTACCCGTCCACCAGCGCGCGCCCCGCCCGCGTGGCGCGGGCGGGGCGCGCGCTGGTGGACGGGTACGGACTCGAGGCCCCGACTCCTTCATGACGGCGTTACGGGCGTCTGTAGACGAGCTGTAGACTGGTTGTAGGGGGCGGCTGTGACTGTCGTGGGCATGGGCG
>NZ_MUNE01001025.1 GCF_002154605.1 Streptomyces milbemycinicus
CCAGCTGCTCGCGCAGCTTGGCCAGCTCCCTTTCCGCGTCCGCGACGGCCTTCCGGGTGGCCTGTACGCGCTTTATGTCGGGGTGCTGGTAGTCCGGGTGCGCGGCGGGGTCCTTCTGCTCTCTCATATGCCAAAGAATGGCATCCAAGACCACTGATCACAAGACTGCTGAAGGTGGCACTGCTGTATGCCGAGCAGTAATGCGTCCCTGCCGTGCAACCCCGGTGATCGTCAGCGCTACCGGGGCGGCTCCGGCGGGCGCTGGCGCGGCATGTTGGGGCGGGCGGTGGGCGGCATCGGGAGGCGGTTCGTGGGGCCTCCGCCCTCCGGGCGGGAGCCCTGGGCGACCAGGGTCTGGGTGAACAGGGGCGCCGAGCCGGAGCCGAAGTCCACCATCCAGCCCGCGGTTTCGGTCCGTACGAGCTCCGATACGTCCTCACAGAAGCGGCGCAGTACGGCCAGACAGCGCTCCACGGCCTCGGCCGCGGTGCCCTCGGTCGGGCCGAGCACTTCGCGTACGCTCTCCGACGCCCAGTCGAACTGCAGCGTCTCCAGCCGCCGCTGTACGGCCTGC
>NZ_MUNE01001026.1:0-192 GCF_002154605.1 Streptomyces milbemycinicus
CGGTGAAGAAGGCGTAATTGCCGCCGGTGGCCTGGGCCCCGCACTCCAGAATGTGCCCGGCCACCACCGCCCCGGCGAGCGCGTCCCAGTCGTCCGCCCGCCACCCGAAGTGCGCGGCGGCGGGCCCGGTGACGAGCGCGGCGTCGGTCACCCGCCCGGTGACGACGATGTCGGCGCCGGAGCGGAGGGCCA
>NZ_MUNE01001026.1:283-640 GCF_002154605.1 Streptomyces milbemycinicus
CCGCGTTGCTGACGATCCGCACACCGCGCTCCAGGGCGAGGGGCAGGGTGTCGTCGAGCTGGCGGAGGAAGGTGGTCGCGTAGCCGCGCGCCGGGTCCTTCTGGCGCTCCCGGCCGAGGATGAGCATGGTCAGCTCGGCGAGATAGTCGCCGGTCAGCACGTCGAGGGGGCCGTCGGTCAGCATCTCGCGCATGGCGTCGAAGCGATCGCCGTAGAAGCCGGAGCAGTTGCCGATACGGAGGGGCGGTGGGGTGGCCGACGCCGGGGTCATGCGCGGCCCTCAGCGGGAGGCGCCTGGCCGTGGTCGGGGCCCTCAGCCCGGCCCGGGTCGCGGCCCCTGGCGCCCTCAGCGGCGCC
>NZ_MUNE01001027.1 GCF_002154605.1 Streptomyces milbemycinicus
CACAAAACGCTCCGCCGACAACCCGGCCCGCCCCAGATAGCCCCGAGCCAGCTGTGCACCCGCGATATACAACTCGCCCACCACACCCGTCAGCACCGGCCGCAATCCCGGATCCAGCACGAACATCCGCGTATTCGCCACCGGACGACCGATCGGGGACGCGGAATCGGCGCCGTCCTGCATCGACCAAGTGCTGGCGTACACCGTCGCCTCGGTGGGGCCGTAGGCGTTCAGCAGCCGACGGGCCGACAGAGCCTTTCTGATGTGGGTCGCCACCGCTGCGGGCAGCCCCTCACCGGCGAGCACAACGGTCTCCGCCGTCACGTCGACATCGGAGTGCGCGATGACACCGGCGAGGGCGGACGGGACGGCGCTGATCAAGCTGACGTGGCGACGCGTGTCGGAGCCACGGTCGGCGAGGTCCAGCAGGTCGTGCAGGATCTCGGTGGTGCCGCCGCATATGAGGGGAGCGAACATCTCGAAGACCGACACGTCGAAATTGAACGACGTGGTGAGCAGCACATGCGCCAGGCCTTCCGCACCGAACTCGTCGACCGCCCAGCGCACGAAGTTGGTGGCATTGGCATGGGTGACGACAACGCCCTTGGGGCGGCCGGTGGAGCCTGAGGTGTAGATGACGTAGGCAGAGTTGCCCGGACTCAGCTCGCGCACACGGTGGGTGTCCGTCGGAGGCGCGGTCGGCCGGTCCGTGAGGGCAACGGCTAAGGCCGCGTCGTTCAGAAGCTGGATCGACGCGGATGCTCCGTGCGGGAGAGCCGAGGCCGCGCCGCGTGTCGACAGGATCAATACTGGCCGGGTGTCTTCGAGGAGGTAGTCGATGCGGTCCTGCGGATAGGACGGGTCGATCGGCACGTAGGCCGCCCCTGCCTTCAGCACAGCGAACACGGCTATGAGCGCCAGCTCGGTACGGGGCAGTGCGAGGGCGACGTAGTCCTCCGGACCCACGCCCAGCGAGATCAGATGATGGGCGAGTTGGTTGGCTCGTTCGTCGAGTTGGCGGTAGGTGAGTCTGCGGTTGTCGCTGATGACTGCGGTGTGTTCGGGGCTGCGGGCGGCCTGTTCCTCGAAGAGGGCGGGCAGGGTGGTGGGCGGGTACGCGCGGGTCGTGTTGTTCCAGGCAGCCAGCTGAGCCTGTTGCGTGGCGGGATCTGTCAGCGGAAGGTCACTCAGACGGAGATCGGGTTGGGTGCTGACGGTGTCCAGGAGCAGGGTGAAGGCTTGTGCCAGGCGGTCTGCGGTGGGTTGGTCGTAAAGGTCTGTTGCGTATTCGAGTACGCCGTGGATGCCGGTTGGGTGGCCTTGTGGGTCGAAGGTTTCTTCCAGCTCGGCGAACAGGTCGAATTTCGCGTTGCGTACGGTGACGGGCTCCGGTGCTGTGCGTACCGGGCCGAGCTCCAGTAGGGGACGTGCGTTGTTCTGCAGGACCAGCATGACCTGGAACAGCGGGTGTCGGCCTGCTGTGCGTGTCGGGTTCAGTTCTTCGACGACTCGCTCGAAGGGCACGTCCTGGTGTTCGTAGGCTGCCAGGTCCACCTCGCGTACGCGGTCCAGGAGCTCGGCGAACGAAGGGTTTCCGCTCGTGTCCGTCCGCAGGACCAGGGTGTTCACAAAGAACCCGACCAGATCCTCCAGCGATTCATCGGTGCGGCCCGCGGTCACCGAGCCCACTGGTACGTCCGTGCCCGCTCCGATGCGGGTCAGCAGGGCCACCAGCGCCGTATGCAGCACCATGAACACGCTCGCGCCCCGCTCCCGGGCCATACGCACCACTCGCGTATGCACCTCGGCGTCGAGGGACAGTCCGACCGTCGCCCCCTGGGACGACCCCACCGCGGGCCGCGGACGATCAGACGGCAGCGCCAACTCCTCAGGGGACCCTTCCAACACCTCGCGCCAGTAGCCAAGTTGGGTGCTGGTCATACTCGCCGCGTCATCCTGCGAGCCCAGCAGCTCCCGCTGCCACAACGTGTAATCCGCGTACTGCACCGGCAACGCGTCCCACACGGGAGGCTCGCCCGCGACCCTCGCCTGGTAGGCCCTGCCGAGATCGCGCAGCAGCGGCCCCACCGACCAGCCGTCACTGGCGATGTGGTGCAACAGCAGCAACAAGACCGCTGTGCCCGACTCCGAGTCCTGGAACAGCCAGGCCCGCACCGGAACCTCCGCCGCGAGATCGAAGCAGTACCCCTCCGCCTCCCTCACCGCCGCTTCAAGCCCACCGGCGGCCACCTCGACCACCGACAACCGCGCCACCGGCTCGCCGATCTCCTGATACGGCTCTCCCGCAAACACCGGATACCGGGTCCGCAGCACCTCATGCCGCCCCATCACATCAGCCAGCGCACTCCGCAGCGCTGCCTCATCTACCGTGCCGTTCAGCCGCATCCGCAGCGGAGTGTTGTACGTCGAGCTCGGCCCCTCCAGCTCCCGTAGAAACCACATCCGCCGCTGAGCGAACGACAACGGCAACCGCTCGGGACGCGCCCGCCTGCCCACCACCGGACGCCCACCCGAAACCCCCGCACCAGTCACCCCGGAATCCATCAACAACGCCAGCCCAGCCACCGTCGGCGCGTTGAACAACGCACGGATGCCCAGCTCCACGCCCCGCCCGGCCCTGATACGGCTGATCAACCGGGCCGCCAGCAGAGAATGTCCGCCCAGGTCAAAGAAGCTCTCCTCCGCCCCGACCCGAGCCGCGTCCACCCCCAGCACCTCGCCGAACAACCCCGCCAGCCACACCTCCGTCGGTGTCGCGGCTCCCCGGCCCGACCCCGCCGCGTACTCCGGGGCCGGAAGCGCCCGCCGGTCCAGCTTGCCGTTCGGCGTCAGCGGCATCCGTTCCAGCACCGTCACCACCGAAGGCACCATGAACTCCGGCAACCGCGCCGCCAACGCGGCACGCACACTCACCCCATCGACCACCACATCCGCCGCCGGCACCACATAGCCCACCAGCCGCCGGTCCCCGGGACGGTCCTCCCGCACCACCACCGCGGCCTGGACCACTCCGGCGCAGGCCATCAACGCGGCCTCCACCTCACCCGGCTCGATCCGGAAACCCCGCACCTTTACCTGATCATCAGCACGACCC
>NZ_MUNE01001028.1 GCF_002154605.1 Streptomyces milbemycinicus
CGTCGGCGCCCCGGCCGCGGGATGCGGCGGTCGAGGGCGCGGAGATGCTGCTGCTGCGCCCCGTATGGTCCGCCCAGGAGACCGAGACCACCCCGGCGACCACGGGAGAGGCGTTCGCCGAGCACCAGGTGGTGGTGGTCGGCAGCCTGGCGGCGGGGGAGGGCGAGGCGCTTCGGGCCGCGCTGCCCGCTGCCACCGCCTGTGTGTTCGTGGATCCCGGCAACGGGCCGCTGGACCGGCAGTACGCCCGGATCGCGGAGCGGGTGTTCACCGTGGTCCGCGATCTGTTGGCGGGTGGCGTGCGGCGGCCGGTGCTGCTCCAGGTCGCGCTGGTCGGCGCGGCCGGCGCGGACGCCGAGCGGGGGCGCCTGGCCTGCTTCGGCGGGCTTACGGGGCTGCTGAAGACGGCTCAGCTGGAGAATCCGCTGCTGCGCACCCAGCTCGTCGAGTGCCTGGACGGTGCGGCTCCGGCCACCGTGGCCGCCCGTCTGCTGGCGGAGGCGACGTCGTCCGGTGGTGTGGAGCCGCCGTCGGGTGGCGTGGAGCCGGAGGTGCGCCACCGCGACCGCCGCCGCCAGGTGGCACGGTGGGAGGAGATCGCGTCCGCCCGCCCCGCGGCCACGCCGTGGCGGGAGGGCGGCGTCTACCTGATCACCGGGGGCGCCGGTGGCCTCGGCCGGATCGTGGCGCATGAGATCGCCGCCTCGGTCGGCCACGCCACCGTCGTCCTCACCGGCCGCTCGCCACTGGGCGAGGAGCGGCGGGATGTGCTGGGCGCCCTCCGGGCGGCGGGGCTGACGGTCGACTACCAGCGCGCCGATGTGGCCGACCGGGACGCGGTCGCCCGGTTGCTGGCCCATGTGGCCGACAACCACGGGCCGTTGACGGGCATCGTGCACAGCGCCGGGGTCGTCGACGACGCGTACCTGCTCCGCAAGAGCCCCGAGGCGCTGGCCCGTGTGCTGGCGCCGAAGGTCGCCGGACTGGTCAACCTGGACGAGCTGAGCCGGGACCAGCCGCTCGAGGTGTTCCTGTGCTTCTCGTCGATCGCCGGGGCCTTCGGCAACGCCGGGCAGGCCGACTACGCCGCGGGCAACGCGTTCATGGCCGCGTACGCCGGGTACCGCAACGGCCTTGTCGACGCCGGGGTGTGCCGCGGCAGGACCGTCTCGATCGACTGGCCGCTGTGGGAAGAGGGCGGCATGGGAGGCGACGCGGTCCGGGAGAACCTGGACAGCGTGGGCCTGGCGCCGCTGGACACCGCTCGCGGGCTGGTGGCGCTGCGATGTGCCATGGCCCCGGAGGACAACGGCCTGGCGGATGGCAGGCTGCTGGTCGTCGTGGGTGAACGCGACCGGCTGCCGCAGGTGCTGAGCGGCGGCGAAGGGCCGCGCGCCGTGTCCGCCGACAGCGCGGACCGTGACGCCGTGGCCCATGGCGGCGGGTCTGGGGCGGATCACGCGTTGGAGGACCGGGCGGTCGGCCATCTGCGGCAGCTGTTGGCGTCGTCGCTGGGGGTCACCGCCGAACGGCTGTCCCCGGACGCTCCGCTGGAGCGGTACGGGATGGACTCGGTGATCGCGGTGAATGTGATCGCTCGGTTGGAGGAGTCGTTCGGACCGCTGTCGCGGACGTTGTTGTTCGAGACGGAGTCGGTGCGGGAGCTGGCGCGGTACTTCATCGAGGACCACCTGGAGGCGCTACGGGCGCTGCTCGGTGTGCCCGCGCCCGCACCCACACCCGTGCCTGTACCTGTGCCGGAGCGGGTGGTGGCGCGCGAGCGCGAGGTGGCCGCGGTCGCGCGACGCAGCGATGGCAGCGGTGGCAGTGGTGGCAGCGGTGGCGGTGAGCGTGGTCAGGACGTTGCGATCATCAGCCTCAGTGGGCGCTATCCGCAGGCGGAGGACGTCGAGGCGCTGTGGGCCCGGCTGCGGGAGGGCGCGGACTGTGTGACGCGGGTTCCGGCCGACCGGTGGGATGGCGCGGCGGAGTCCGGTGCGGACGGTGGGTGGCCTGGGGTATGGGGCGGGTTCCTGGACGGGGTGGATCGGTTCGATCCGTTGCACTTCGGGATCTCGCCGCGGGAGGCGGCGGCGATGGATCCGCAGCAGCGGCTGTTCCTGGAGACGG
>NZ_MUNE01001029.1 GCF_002154605.1 Streptomyces milbemycinicus
CCCCCGATCTGCTCGCCACCCTCAGCGAGATCGCCGAGGCCCGCCGCGCCACCGCCCCCGCCCTCGAAGGCGCCCGCCGCGCCCTCGGCCAACGAATCGGACACCTCTGACCATGACCGCCCACCGCCCCCGCGTCCTGCTGCTGCACGGCCCCAACCTCAACCTCCTCGGTGAGCGCGACCCCGCCACGTACGGGGCCACCACGCTGGAGCAGATCGAGGAGCGTACGACCGTGCTGGGGGAGGAGTTGGGCGCCGAGGTGCGGTGTGCGCAGAGCAACAGCGAGGGCGTGCTCATCGACCTCGTCCACCAGGCCCGCCACGACGACGGCATCATCTTCAACCCCGGTGCGTACGCGCACTACAGCTACGCGCTGCGGGACGCGGTGGACGCCGTGGCGGGGCTGGGCGTGCCCTGTATCGAGGTCCACATCTCCAATGTGCACGCCCGCGAGCCGTTCCGGCACACGTCGGTGACGGCGGCGGTGAGCCAGGGATACCTCTGCGGCCACGGCGTCTTCGGCTACGAACTGGCGCTGCGCGCCGTACTGAACCGCATCGAGGAGCGCCGCCGTACGGCGGAGTAGTCGGATACTGGCGGTCAGACCCCGAGATCCACGGACATCAGCGCGGCAAGGCGCTCGACGGTCGCGCGGGAGTTCACGTGGAGCCCGTCCAGGTCGAGCCCTTCGTCCCCCCTGACCGCCAGCAGCGCCTGCTCCCCGATGGCGTAGACGACCAGGTGCCCCGACTGCGCGCGGGTGACCACTTCGCGCAGCCCGCCGATGGCGACCTCCCCCGCGGTGCGCCGGGCGAGACCCAGCGAGGCGGCCGCGAGCGCCGCCACCGACTCGGCGTGGATCTCGTAGCTGTCGGCCGCCACGAGAAGGCCGTCCGCGGTGGCGATGAGGGTGTCGCTCACGCCAAGTACTTGTTCCCGCAGGTCTTTCAGCTCCTGGACCAGTCCTTCATCACTCACTAAGAGAACTCCTTGCGCGGTGTGCGGGGGGTTGTTGCTGCGGTATTCAGTTGGTGGTCGGGCGGCCGGTGCCCGGTCGGCGCCGGGGCAGGGCGGCGGGCGGCAGCGGGCCGGGCGGTACGGCGGCGGGGGCGCCCCCCTCCCGGGCAGGTGTCCTGATCGCGGCGCCCGCGGCCCCGGCCCCCGTGGGCGCGGGGGCGGGACGGCCGTCCAGCAGGCCGCGGGCGGTCATGGAGACGATGTCCGTGACGACGGCGAACGTGCCGCGCCCGACCAGAAAGGCGATGTCACGGGGCGTGTGCCTGCCGTTGGCATGCAGCAGGATGTCGCGGAAACGGGCGTTCGCCACGCCGCTCGGGGCGGCCCGGCCCGTCACCCGCTGCATCACCAACTGCTGTGGTGAGCCCCAGCGTTGGGACAGCTCGGACAGCCGACGGCGGTTCTCGCGCAGCAGATCCCGCGGATGCACCCCGGGCCGTACGGGAAGCGGAAGATGCACGGCTCCGGGCTCGGTCTGCCACCGCTCCGGCCGGTTCAGCGCCAGGGCGAAGGCCGCGTCGTACAGGGCGGAGACCGTGACCACCTCCAGCTCCGCCGCGCCGATCCCGGCGGTCGCCGTCAACTGCTCCGCCACCCGCTCCTCGGCGGCCCCGGCGGCGTACGCCGCGGACCACTCCCGCTCGGTGATCCGCCCCGACTTCAGCAACAGGGACTCGGGCCCCGGGGCCCCCGGGGTGACGATCCCCGCGATCAGCCCCTCGCGCAGATGCATGGCCCCCGCCGGGCTTCCCTCGATCCGCAGCACTCCGGTGAACCGTTGCTCACACAGGGCCGTCAACTCGCTCCGGAAGTCACTCATGCTCATGCGAACAAGTGCCGTGCGTGGTGGTCGATCTGACGGGCCGCCAATGCCAGGTTCGTGCTCTCCCTGGCCAGCGCGACCACCAGCAGCAGGGCATCGCCCCGCTCCCGGGGCACTACCCGGGTGACGTAGTGACACTCCGTGGTGGTCACCGTAATGTTCTCCAACTCCGCGTCTCCCGTTGCGGCTTCAAGCGTGTCCGAAACCGTACGGGCGTCGTCACAGGCCTGCGCGGCACGCGGCAGTGCCGAGCGATCACCGCTGAAGCCGTACTCCAGCCCCGTGGTGCCGTCCACCAGCATGGCGGCGCTGACTCCCTGCTCATCAAGCAAGTGGCGCATGGACATGGCCAGTTGGGACACCCGGCCCCCCTTCACTCCCGGAGGGCCGCGACGATACCGTTCGTTCACAATTTTGGCGAGAAAGAACTCGGCCGATCACAATCTGCGTAAAAATCGTCAACAGGTGTGCTTCCCTTGCACGTTACGTGTTGGCGCCCGCCGCCGCACGCGCTCTGCCGACCATCCTGCTCGCCATTCGCCGTACGGCGTGACGACCCGCCGAAGACCTCGAAGGAAGTGCTGATGAACCTTGAGACCGCTCTGAAGGAGGCCATGACGATCGACGGAGCCCTGGGGGTGGCCGTCGTCGATTACGAGAGCGGCATGACTCTGGGCACCGCCGGCGGCGGCAACGGCCTCGACCTGGAGCTGGCCGCGGCCGGCAACACCGAGGTCGTCCGGGCCAAGATCCGCACACTGGCCAGCCTGGAGCTCCGCGACACCATCGAGGACATCCTCATCACGCTGACCAGCCAATACCACCTCATCCGACCGCTCCAGCAGTCGAACGGCTCGCTCTTCCTGTACATCGCCCTGGACCGCCAGCGCGCGAACCTCGCCCTCGCGCGGCACAACCTGCGGAAGATCGAGCAGGGCCTGGAGATCTGAGCGGCGCGGCGCGGGACATCGGCTGCACAGGGCGCACCGGGCGGCCGGTGCGCCGCCGTACAGCGCTCGCTGCTCGTGTCCGTCAGGTCTGCCCGCAGCAGCGGAGGTGAGCCGTCAGCCCGCGAGTGCGTCGTACCGTACGCCCGTCAGCCGTTCCGACGCCGCCCACAGCCCTCGCCCCGCCTTGTCGTCCCGCGTCCACTTGGCGCGGGCCGATCGGGTGGGGGTGCCGCGCCACATTCCGAAGGGCGGGCCGAAGAAGTCGTCCTGGTGTACGTCGGGGGCGGTGGCGGCGTAGAGGGTGGGGA
>NZ_MUNE01000103.1 GCF_002154605.1 Streptomyces milbemycinicus
CCGTAGCTCAGGGGATAGAGCAACGGCCTCCGGAGCCGTGTGCGCAGGTTCGAATCCTGCCGGGGGCACTCACGCGAGTGCCTGATGGACCCCGTCACCAGCGGAAGCGCTGAGACCGGGGTCCTTTTGCATGCGCAGCACTGCGCCGCACGATGCAGTCCCATGCCAGGGATCGCGTTGCCATGGCCAGCACTTGGACTGCACTGCTCGGTCCCCGGCTGTCGTCGTTCATCAGGGACTCTTGTAGGCACATGCTCCGAACTCATCAGCAGCACATGCGCGATGATGTGTCACGGACAGTACGCAGGGATACACCTAGAGGTCCAGGTTAAGGCGAGGTGGGGCAGATGGGGCGGGAGTCGTATCTCCTGGAAGGACGCCGAGTGACAGTCGGCGACCTGCTGGAAGCGGGCTACCTCAACGCAGGGGCCAAGCTGACCTTTGAACGCCCCCGCAGGGGCGAGAAGCACCACGCGGAGTTGGCGGCGAACGGGAAGGTGCAACTGTCCGACGGCCAGCTCTTTCGATCTCCATCACGAGCTGCCATCGCAGCCGTTGGGGGAGGATCATTCGATGGCTGGCACGCCTGGACGCTCGATGACGGCAGAACACTGGATCAACTGCGCCAGCAGTTACTCGACGAAGCCGCCCAGCAAGCCTCGGAGACACCGAGTGAAGCCGAGGCTGGGAACGAGCTGTTCACTCCAGCCGAGCGGCATGAACAGCTCAAGCGCGCCCGCGAGCTGGTCGATACGGGAAAGCCACCGACCCTTACCGTTCGCGAGTTCATCGGATGGTGGGGCGCACTGCGGCGCGGCTACCTGATCACCAAGCAGATCGAAGCGGAGCTTGCCAATCACAGCCTCACCACCCTTCCGAACTTCGAGAAGGTCCACTTCGACTCGACCGTGCAACTGGTCACGACAGCCCAAAAGGAGGAGGACGGCACCGACGAGGACACACCGCCGAGCCCCCTGACTGTCGACAAGTCTGCTCTCGACGATGAAGACGAGCCGGAGACAGGACTGACAGTGGGCAACCTCCCGTCTGCGCTCTCCGAAGTCATCAGCGTCCCACCCGACGCAACATACGAGCAGGCCATCACGCTGATGGTCATAAACGACTACTCTCAAATTCCTGTTATCAGCGGCAGGAATCTCCGAGGCGCAGTCACGTGGAAGTCAATCGCTCGCGCTCGGCACGCCAAGCCTGACGCAACGTTCTCCGACGCGATCATCCCCGCCCGTGAAATCTCCTACGACCACGATCTCATCGACATCCTGCCGGCCCTGGCGGAATTTGAATTCGTACTGGTCAAGGATCAGACGCAGAAGATCGCAGGAATCGTCACAGCCAGCGACGTAGCAGCGGCATACGGCTCGCTCGCAAGCCCGTTCTTCCTGATCGGCGAGCTAGACCAACGTCTTCGCCGGGTCATCATGCGAAACTTCGAGCTGTCCGAAGTGCAAAACCACTGCGACCCCCAAGGCCAGCGGGGCGTCAGTTCATTCGATGACCTGTCGATTGGCGATTACCAGCGCGTTCTGGAAAACCCCACACTATGGGATCAACTCGGCTGGCCGCTCGACCGCAAGGTGTTTGGCAAACGCCTGGACGAGATTCGCATCATCAGGAATGACCTGATGCACTTCAATCCAGATCCTCTCCCGGATGACGCTATCCAGAAGATTCGCAATATGATCAACCTGTTGCGCGAGTACGGGGCGTAACAGGGCGGCAGCCTGCGGTGGCACTGGGCGTCTGCGTTCAGTCCTGCGCGACCTGTCGCTCTGGGCCGCCTCGCCGGCCAAGACCGACAGGTAGTCGTCATCCCTGGAAACTCGGACCATCAACACAAAGGACGGTGACGTCGTCGACGGAAGCAGGTTTCTCGCGTCGCGGCCCATTCGTGGACACGCGCGACCTTGCGGAGTGCTAGCCGCCCCCTGACCTGCGGAGACGCGCGAGATACACGGAGCCTCCGGAGCCGTGTACGCAGGTTCGAATCCTGCCGGGGGCACTTCACCTGAAGCGTCAGAAGACCCCGCCATCAGCCAAGACGCTGGATGCGGGGTCTTGGCGTATCCGCAGCCGGATGCCGCCGAAGTAGCCCGATGACAATGATCACACAAATATCCACGTGATGATCTCGAGGGCCCATGCGCAGGTCAGACGCGGTTTGAGAGCGGTCTCTGCGCTGCCTCCTTCTTCAGCTGCCGTCGGCAAGGTCGCCCCAGATCGCCGAAGAACTGGATGGCAGCCAGACGGCAGGTGAGTCTCGATCGAGGGCTGGAGGCTCTTCGCGGACAGGTAGAGGTTTGCCATCAATGACGGACCCGAGAGACACCTGCACATAGCGCAGGTAATTGCGCACATCTCGAACGAGCTGTTCAGGATGCTGGCCTCCTGCCCCACGCCACCCCGCGTCGTAGACGAGGCGTACCAACGCTCGGTACCGCTCACGCATCCCGGCGTCCGTGATCGAGAAGAGTTCGGTGAACATCCCACAGCGGACGGACTCCATCGCCTCAGTGCACCGCGCCCGCGCATGCTCACTCAGCCTGGGATTCTCAAGGGATACGTCAGGCAGTGAGGGCAACCAGGCATAGAGGTCGGCCAAGTGTTCAAGAAGCTGCTTGGCTGCGACCGCCGAGTTCTCCCGCTCCCTCCCAGCGCGCGCCAGTTGAACACTGGCAGCATGTTGCTCAGCCGCTAGTTGAGTCTGTGCGTTGATCGTCTTGGCAGTCTGCCAGCGGGCAACGAATACGGTGATCGCTCCACCGACGACAGTCCCCAGTAAGGCGCTGAGCGCTTGACTTATGAGATCAGTCCAGTCCGGCACACATGACATGATCCGCAGGCCGGCCTAAGCCCAGCAACGGGCTTTTCCGGCCCATCTGGAAAGTTCAGGGATCGCCGCCTCAACACGACGGAAGCCCCGGTCACTCCGGGGCTCGCGTCAGCCGATGGTTGTCACGGCCATTTCATCACTCGGTGTCGCCTGCCTCCGATTCGTCCTCTTTAGATGTGTGTTGAGGCCCCCGCTACGCGGCCAGGTGGCGGATTCCCGCCCGGCTCGGAGGCGCCGCCGTGGCCTGGATCCCGATGACCTCGACTTCGACACGCCAGGCCTCAAGGATCTTGGCCGTCTGCACGAGGGTGACCTGGGAGAACGGGAACAGCGTGTCGGCGGTGAGGGCGGCGCCGTCCTTCAGCAGGATCGCAAAGACGACCCTCGACGGCCGGAAACCCTCCGGCAGAGGCCGACCGGGCCGGGCCGCAGCCACCTTCCGGGCGAAGCCGTCCCCGGCCTCCGGCGAGTGCAGCAGGGTCTGTACGGCGACGACAGCCTGGCCGAACAGATGGCTCAGCGCGTCGGAGCCCTTGGCCCGCTTCACCATGACCAGGACGTCGTCCGGGCTCAGCAGGTCGCAGATCTCCACGCCGTTGCCCCGGTGCAGCGCGGTCCGGACGTTGTCACGGTCGAAGCAGACGTACCCGGGCCGCAGGTCGGGCACCGACTCGTTATAGTCCCGCTCCTTGTCCCCGAGCACCCAGGCCGGAAGGTCGACCGAGGGCGTGTCGGTGATGAGCCGCTCCACCTGCGAACGGATCGCCTCCAGGTACGCCTCACCGATCTCGTGCCACTGCCCGTCCAGCAGGAAGAACCGGCGGGCGCCGAGCGTCACCTGTGCCTCTATCCACCGCAGCACGCTCGACGCCCAGATGACGTCACCCTTCTCCGCCCGGGTGTGCGCGTAGAGGGTGACAGTGCCATCCCGGAGCGCGGTGAAGCGCGTTCCCGCCCTCTGCACGCGGGCCCGGTTCAGGACATACTCCAGGCTGAAGTCGTCGGTGAGGCGCGCCTCCGGGCTGTGCACCTTGGTGGCAAACGCCTGGGCGGCGCCGTAGTCGTCCCAGTGATCGGACGGGACGGCGACTGCGATACGTCCGTCCGGTACCTCGCCCAGCATGTCGTCGAGCCGCTCCTCCAGCCGCGTGACGAGGTCGGCGCCCTTGACCGGGACGATGTGCTCGACGAACTCCAGTTCCGGAGCCGGGGCCTGGTCCCGAAGGACACGGGCGATGGCCCGGATGTCCGCGACCAGGTCCACGGCGTCGATGCCGAGGCGCATCCGCAGCCCGGTACCACCCTCGACGCTGGAGATCTTCGTACGGTCGTCCTGAGCGATCGTGAGCTCGATCCCGTCCAGCCGGCCGCCCAGCCGCCGCACGATCTGCGCGTGCTCCTGGACACCCAGGCTCCAGACCGGAGCGCCGCCGGGCACCAGGGTGATGTCGGTCCGGCCGCCGCCCGGCGTATGGGAGACCAGGTCCCGGATCTGGGCGGGGTCCACCCTGCGGATCACGAAACCCAGTCCGAACCGCCGATCCTTGACCCGGTCGGGCACCAGGCGGAAGCCCTGGTCGTAGCCGATGGCGTACACCTCGCCGTCGACCGCGAGCATCAGCAGCCCGGCCGACCGGTTCACCGGCCGCGACACCTCGCACCCGGTCGTGCGGTTGATCTCGCCGCACCAGCTCGCCACCGGCTGCGCGAAGCTGCCCGTGACCAGCAGCGCCGGAACGCCCAACCACTCCCCCGGGAAGTCCAGTTCCGCACCGACGGCGTCAAGTCGGGTGGGGTCGAGGACGCCGAACATCGCGTCGACCGTGGGAGCGACACCCGTGAGCCGGTACAGGGTGCGCTTGGACGTCCCGGAAGTGCTGGTGGCCATGGTGCCGCTCCATTCGAATCGACGTGTTGTGGGCAGGGGGAAGCCCGGGAGACCCGGGGAAGCCGGGAAGCCGAGTGAAAGCACAACCAGTAGAGCGTCAACTGAAAGCACTGTCAAATGCTTCACAGCGGTTGAGTGTCGGTATAGAGTGAAGCCGTCCAGCACGCCCGCCCCACGTCACCCGGCAGGAGCCCATGAACCAGCAGGCCAGTGCCCACGTGACCGCCGCCGACATCTCGCGGCTGGCCGGAGTCACCCGCGCCACAGTGAGCAACTGGCGTCGTCGGCATCCGGATTTCCCCGCCCCTGCGGGAGGCACGGACACCAGCCCCACCTACGACCTCGACGCCGTACGCGCCTGGCTCTCCGCCCGTGGCCAACTCCCTGAGGACACACCAGCGGACCGGCTTCGCACCGCGCTGCGCACCCACCCCGGCGACGGCGTACTGGCCCTGCACCTGCTCCCTGTGGTGCTCGCGGCTGCCCGGCTGGACCGGAGAGAGCGCGAAGCCCTTCCCGAATTGCGTGACGACGCACTGCTGCGATGGGTCCGGTCAGCTGCGGACGTCGGAGCCCAGGACATCCCGGGAACCGAGGACGCCGCGTACGCACCCGAGGCGGCCGAGCCGCTGAGGGCCTTGTTGCGGTGCGTCGTCACGGATGGCGCCGAGGCCGCGACGGATGTCCTGGCCGAACGCCTGCTGGAGGACACGGGGGGCACCGGCACCTACCTCACACCGCGCCCCTTGGCCGCCCTCATGGCCCGGCTCCTGACCGAGAGCGCGGGTGCCTTCCCCGCAAGCGTTCTCGACCCCGCATGCGGCACCGGATCGCTGCTTGCCGCAGCGGCATCCGCGGGCGCGAGCGAACTGCACGGCCAGGACGTGCTGGTCGCCCAGGCCGCCCAGGCCGCCGTGCGGCTCCGGCTGAACGCCCCCGAGGCGGCGATCTCCGTACATACGGGGGACAGTCTGCGCTCCGACGCCTTCAAGGGCCTCACCGCGGACGCCGTCCTGTGCAATCCCCCGTACGGAGTCCGTGACTGGGGGCACGACGATCTGGCGTACGACCAACGCTGGGCCTACGGCGTGCCGCCCAAGGGCGAGCCCGAACTCGCCTGGGTCCAGCACTGCCTGGCCCACCTCACCCCCCGCGGCCGTGCCGTACTGCTCATGCCCCCCGCCGTGGCGGAGCGCACCGCCGGCCGGCGCATCCGGGCTCAGCTCGTACGCGACGGAGCCCTCCGCGCGGTCGTCTCGCTTCCCCAAGGCGCGGCCACCCCGCTCCACATCGGCCTGCACCTGTGGGTGCTCGAACGGCCCGATCCGCAGGCTGAAGCCCCGGGGACGGTCCTGCTCGTCGATGCCGCCGCCGAGAATCGAGATCTCGACTGGGTCGCCGTCAACGACACCGTGCTCTCGGCGTGGCGGGCATACCTCGCCGATCAGGGCGACTTCACGGGAGCCCCAGGTACCGCCGCCGCCATGCCGGTCACCGACCTCCTGGACGAGGCCGTGGACCTGACCCCGGCCCGCCGCATCCGGACGGCTTCCAGGCAAGCCCTCCGCCCCGCCCTGCTGGCCCGGCAGGCATCGGAGCTGTACGACCAACTCCGTCAAGGGGCAACAGACCTGGTCGACCTCAGCACCGACGGCGACTGGCCGCCGGCCGACGACCGGCCCCGCGACTGGCGCACCGCAACGGTTGCGGACCTTCTGCGCGGCGGCGCTCTCAGTCTGCTCCACACGGCGCCCCCGGGCCGCCGGACCCGTAGCGGCCAACCGCAGCCTCAGCCCGAAGCAGAACCTGGCCCACGACCGGCGCTCACGGCTGCCGACGTCTTCGAGAACCGGCCCGCCTCCGGAACGGAAGCGGACCTTCCCACCGGCGTCACCCTCCCCTTGGTCGAGGGAAGTGACGTGCTTCTCACAGAGATCCTCCGCGTGGGACGCACGGCCATGGCCCGGGTCGTCGAGCCGGGCGAGGCAGGCTGCTTCCTCGGACCCCACCTGCTGCTGTTCCGCCCGGACCGGCGTCGGCTCGACCCGTGGTTCCTCGCCGGGTTCCTCGCAGCGGAGCAGAACGTCAACGCCGCAGCCACCGGCACATCCCTCGTCCGGGTGGACCCGCGACGCCTGCGCGTTCCCTTGCTCCCGCTCGCCGAACAGCAGCGCTACGGCGCCGCCTTCCGCCGCCTGCATGAACTGCGTACCGCCGCCCGACGTGCCGAGCAGGCTGCCGAGGACGTCACACGTCTCCTCGGCACCGGCCTCACCGACGGCGCGCTGTTGCCGGATGGTCACGGCTCGGCGTGAAACGTGCGGCCCGGCACCGCGTACGGCCAGACTTGACGTCTTCGTCCCGCTGGGACGGCGAACACTGGAAGGACTCCGTTGAACAGCAGTAAGCACACGGAACTGGCGAACCACGCATGGTCGGTCGCGGATCTCCTGCGTGGCGACTACAAGCAGTCCGACTACGGCAAGGTGATCCTGCCGTTCACCGTGCTGCGGCGCCTGGAGTGTGTCCTCGCACCGACCAAGGACAAGGTCCTGGAGGTCGCCGCCCGCTACCAGGGCCAGGACATCAACCCCGACCGCTTCCTGCGCATAGCGTCCGGCCACAGCTTCTACAACACCAGCACCTACACGCTGAAGGCCATCGCGGGCGACGCCTCACACGTAGCGAAGTACCTCAACGAGTACTACGGCGCCTTCTCCCCCAACGCCCGGGAGGTCCTGGAGCGGTACGACTTCGCCCAGCAGATCAAGCGGCTGGAGACGGCGAACCTGCTGTACCAGGTGGTGGGACGGTTCGCTGACCTCGACCTGCGGCCGGTGAAGAGGGACGCGGACGGCAAAGTCGTGCTCGGCGAGGACGGCAAGCCGGTCGAGATCGTCTCCAACCACCAGATGGGCTACATCTTCGAGGAGCTGATCCGGCGCTTCGCCGAGCAGTCCAACGAGACGGCCGGTGAGCACTTCACGCCCCGGGAAGTCATCCGGCTGATGGTCAACCTGCTCGTCGCACCGGACAGCGACGCGCTGGCCCTGCCGGGCACCGTCCGCACGGTCATGGACCCGGCCTGCGGGACCGGCGGCATGCTCAGCGCGGCCGAGGAGCGCATCACTGCTCTCAACCCGGATGCCACGGTCAAGGTCTTCGGCCAGGAACTCAACCCCGAGTCGTGGGCCATCTGCCGGTCGGACATGATGATCAAGGGCCAGGACCCGGAGAACATCAAGTTCGGCAACTCGTTCAGCCAGGACGGCTTCAGCCGTGACGACTCCAGGAGGGACAAGAACACGCCCACCACTTTCGACTATCTGCTGGCCAACCCACCGTTCGGCGTGGAGTGGAAGAAGGTCAAGGACGCGGTCGAGGACGAGCACGAACGCCTCGGCGAGAGCGGGCGGTTCGGGGCCGGCCTGCCGCGTATCAATGACGGCTCGCTGCTCTTCCTCCAGCACATGATCTCGAAGATGAAGCCGGTGGACGCGTCGGGGGCGGGCGGCAGCCGGATCGCGATCGTCTTCAACGGCTCCCCGCTGTTCACGGGGGCGGCGGAGTCGGGTGAGTCCAGGATCCGGCAGTGGATCCTGGAGCACGACTGGCTGGAGGGCATCGTCGCCCTGCCCGACCAGCTCTTCTACAACACCGGCATCTCCACGTACTTCTGGGTGCTCAGCAACCGCAAGGCCAGGGACAGGCGCGGCAAGGTCGTCCTGCTGGACGCGCGCGACTACTGGCAGAAGATGCGAAAGTCCCTCGGCGACAAGCGCAAGGAACTGAGCGATCAACACATCTCCGAGATCACGCGGCTGTACACGGATGCGCTGGCCGTCGTTGACGCGGCGGAGAGGGGCAGCGGCCACGACCTGGCCGACCGGGCCGGGAAGATCAAAGTCTTCCGCAACGAGGACTTCGGATATCGCCGGATCACCGTCGAACGGCCGCTGAAGCTGCGGTTTGAGGTGACGGAGGAGACGCTGTCTGCGATCACGGCGTCGAAGCCGATCGCACGGGCGACGGATGCTGAGGCGTTCGTGGCGGCGCTGCGCCCGCTAGTCGGGAAGTCCTGGACGACGAAGTCCGACGCGTGGATCGACCTCAAGGACGCGGTCGTCGCGGCCGGTTTGCTGTGGCCGACGGGTGCGCCGTTCAGCAAGGCGCTGCGGGAGGCGGTCGGCGTCCGAGACCCGGAAGGTGAGGAGCAGAAGGCCAAGGGCCAGCCGGAACCGGACCCGGAGCTGCGGGACTACGAGAACGTACCGCTGGGGGAGGACGTGGAGGAGTACTTGCGGCGGGAGGTTCTGCCGCACGTCCCGGACGCGTGGATCGACCACACGAAAACGAAGGTGGGGTACGAGATCCCGGTCACGCGGCACTTCTACGTGTACAAGCCGCCGCGGCCGTTGGCGGAGATCGACGCGGACTTGAAGGCTCTGGAAAGTGAGATCCAGGCACTGCTGGGGGAGGTGACCAAGTGAGCTGGGCCACTATTCCTCTGAAATTTCTCGCCACCAGCGCGCAGACCGGCCCATTCGGATCCCAACTTCACTCCGACCAATACATTACGGACGGCATCCCCGTCATTAATCCGTCCAATATAAAAGATGGGAAGTTGGTACCGGATAGGAACTCCACAGTGAGTGTGGAAACGGCCGCAAGGTTGGCCGTACACCGCCTACTCTCTGGTGACATTATTTTCGCGCGACGCGGGGAACTGGGCCGGTCCGCGATCGTCACGAAGTCAGCTGAAGGCTGGCTATGCGGCACAGGCTCCATCAGGGTGCGCATAAACCAAAACCGGCTCGATTACCGATTCGCCGGCTATGCCTTGCAGAATTTGCAGACCTACAGCTACTTCCAGAAGCAATCCGTGGGCAGCACGATGGAAAACCTGAACACCGAGATCGTTCTGGGGTTGCCCGTAGCGTTGCCCACCCTGGCAAATCAGCGCCGCATTGCCGACTTCCTCGACAGCGAGACCGAAAAAATCGACGCCTTCACTCATAAGACACGTCGACTCCTGCATCTCCTCGACGAGAAAATTGCAAGCAGGATTCTCGGTCATGTCGGCGCCAGCCAGCTAAACGACATCCACTCAGGCTCTCCTGTGCGAGAGATCAATAAACTGCTGACTAAAGTTGTCCGACCGCCGATTGCCGACGGTGAAGTGATCACTGCTTATAGGGATGGCCAGGTGACAGCTCGATCTTTGAGACGGGCGGAGGGGTACACGGTCTCGGCGACAACCGAAGCGCAGGGGCAACGCGTCGACCGGGGAGATATAGTAATTCACGGCCTCGATGGTTTTGCAGGAGCAATCGGCACGTCTGAGGCAGCTGGCAACTGCAGCCCGGTATACCACGTGTGCATCCCTCGGAACGGTGGAGACTCACTCTTCTATGGAAGGCTGCTACGCATTCTCGCATTGTCCGAATACCTGGGGCCATTCGCCACTAGTACACGAGAGAGAGCGGTCGATTTTCGCAACTGGAATCTATTCGGACGGATCCCAATCCCCGATGTTTCCTTCAAGGAACAACAGGAGATCGGCGAGTGGATCAAATCCGCCCGCCCGCTCCGGATTGCGGTAGATAGATCAAATGCGCTCGCGATAGAGCGCCGCCAAGCTCTGATCACCGCCGCCGTCACCGGCCAGATCGACGTGTCCACCGCCAGCGGGCGAGGGATCGAGGAATGATCGCCCCATGAGTCCCGCCGCGCCTCACCGCCCGATGCCGTTCATCACCCGTGTCCAAGTCGACAACTACAAATCCATCGCTCATTGCGACGTGACTCTCGGCCGGTTCACCGTCCTGCTCGGGCTGAACGCCGCAGGCAAGTCGAACTTCCTCGATGCCCTGCGCTTCGTGCGTGACGCCCTGGTGAACGGCCCAGCCGAGGCCGTGGCAGCGCGCGGCGGATGGGAAGAGGTGCTGCGCCGGGTCCCTGAGCCGGCGACCTCCTGCACGATCGGTCTGGAATTCCACCTGCCGGACATCACCCCTGACGCCAAGCCCTGGGTGGGGCGGTACGAGATCACCCTCGCGCAGCAGACCGTCCCCGAGACGGGGCGAGATGCGGGGCCTGGTGTCCGTATCCAGCGGGAGTTGTGCGAAATGCGTCGCCTGGGCGTCGGGGGCCGGGCGAATGCCGAGCACTTCATGATGCGCGACCGCACCGGGAGGGGGCGTCGCCAGAAGCGACTGCAACTTTCACACCTGAGTGAGGGCGAGCCGTTCGCTGACCTTTTCGCGGCTCTCACGGAGATGTTCTTCTACAGCCCTGACCTGGCCAATCTCCGCAAAGCCAGCCCGAACACTCCGACCGCCGGAGCCCTGGGCGAGGACGGCGGCGACCTCGGCCCGGCTCTGGCCGCGCTCGAGGAGCAGGAACGTGAGCGTGTCTCGCAGTACCTGGGGGTGATCGTGCCCGGTGTCGTGGAGGTCGGTCCCACGGACCCCTCCGCCGACTACATCGCGGCGCGGATCAACTTCGCCACCGACGGCGAGACGGAACCCCACGTTTTCCGGGCCGAGTCCATGTCGGAAGGGACCATCCGCGCGATCGGTCTGCTGACCGCGCTCTTCCAGCCCGATGCCCGTGAAGGTTGGATTCCGCTCATCGCCGTCGAGGAGCCGGAGCTGGCGCTGCACCCGCTCGCGGCCGGGGCCCTCTACGACGCGCTAACGGAAGCCAGCGAGTACGTACAGGTCCTTGCCACCACGCAGAGCGCGGAGCTGTTCGACCGCAAGGAGGCCGACCTGTCGGCGATCCGCGTGGTCGCCGCCGAGCACGGGGTGACGGTGATCGGTGAGGTGGACCCGGTGAGCCGGTCGATCGTGGCCGACGGGCTGGCGACCACGGCCGAACTGCTGCGGTCCGACCAACTGCGCCCGGTCGTCGAAGCCCCTGCCGAGCCGGACGAGCAACCGGAGGGTGAGGAGTGAACCACCCGAGGGTCACGATCGCCTCCGTCGTGGAGGGCGAGGGCGAGATCAGCGCACTGCCCGTCCTCCTACGGAGGCTGATGTACGAGGTGCAGATCTGGGACGCGGACATCCAGCCGCCCTTTCTGGTCGACCGGGGCCGACTCGTCCGGCCGGGCGGTCTGGAAGCCGCCGTGGAGGCCCAGGCTCGACGCGTACCCGCCGACCACCCGGGCGGCATCCTGGTGGTGATCGACGCCGACGACGACTGCCCGGCCAGCCTCGGCCCTTCGCTCCTGGCCCGGGCCGAGGCCGCCCGCCCGGACCGCCGGACGGCCGTCGTGCTGGCGAACCGGGAGTTCGAGGCGTGGTTCCTCGCGTCAGCACCTTCGCTCGGCGGCCGGGCAGGGCTCGCCGAGCGCCTGGAGGTCCCGGCCAACAGCGAGACGTTACGCGACTGCAAGGGCTGGCTGACCCACCACCGGCGCGACGGAGTGCGGTACCGCCCGCGCGTGGACCAGGCAGCACTGACTGACGTCATCAACCTCGACCTGGACCGCGCCAACTCATCCTCGTTCGACAAGTTCTGCCGCGATATCACCTATCTGGTCACCGGAAAGCGGGGGGAATAGCCGCTCATGCCCGTCCACGACGAAGCAGCCTTCGGGAACGCCATAGTCGCCGCCTTGCTGGAGCACGGTTGGAGTGAAGGAAGCCGGTCGCACTACCAACCCCACCTCGGCCTGGACACCGCGCAGCTCTTCGAGTTCATCGGCAAGACCCAAGCCGACGAATGGGCCGAACTGATCGCCCTCTACGGCGGGGATCCCAACACCGCCCAGGCCGGGTTCGCCAAGCGCGTAGACCAGGCAATCGCGAACGACGACGTGCTGGACGTGCTCCGCAAGGGCGTGAAGGACCACGGCGTGCTGATCAGGCTCGCCTACTTCAAGCCGTCGCTCGTCGCCTCGGACGCGGTCCTGAACGACTACCGGGAGAACCGGCTGACCTTCGTCAAGGAGCTGGAGTACGCCGCCAAGCAGGCGGACAAGGGCAAGCGCCTCGACCTCACCCTCTTCCTCAACGGGATCCCGCTGGCGACCGCCGAGTTGAAGAACGCCCTCACGCGGCAGGGGGTGGAGGCCGCTAAGGACCAGTACCGCACGGACCGCGACTCCACCGAGCTGATCTTCACACGGCGCGTGATCGCGAACTTCGCCATCGACACGGACCTGGTATTCGTCGCGCCGGAGTTGCGGGGCAAGCCGACACGGTTCCTGCCGTTCAACACCGGGTCGGAGGGCCCGGGGAAGCCCGGCGGTGCGGGGAATCCGGCGCCCACCGTCCCCGGGACGTACGCGACCTCGTATCTCTGGGAGCAGATCTGGGAGCGGGACACCTGGCTTGACCTGATCGAGCGATTCGTACACCTCAGCAAGGAGAAGGGCCCGGACGGGCGGACGCGCAAGAAGCTGATCTTCCCGCGCTACCACCAGTGGGACATCGTCAAGAAGCTCGCCGGCCACGCGGCCTGCCACGGCGCCGGTCACAACTACCTGGGCATGGCCTCCGCCGGCTCCGGCAAGTCGAACACCATCGGCTGGCTGGCACACCGCCTGTCGTCGCTGCACACGCCCACCGACCCCGCCGAGATCGACCCCGATGCACTGGCCGCCGGGCTCAAACCGGGCGCGCCCGTCTTCGACAAGGTCGTGATCATCACCGACCGCCGCAATCTCGACGCCCAGCTCCGCGAGACCGTCGGCAGTTTCGAGAAGACCGCCGGTCTGGTCGTGAAGATCGACGAGAAGCACGGCGCGAAGTCTGACCAACTCGCCAAGGCGCTGTCCCGCGAGACCGGGAAAATCATCACGGTCACGCTGCACACCTTCCCGGCCCTCATCGACTACCTGCGCCGCAACCCCACCGAGATCCAGGGCCACAACTTCGCGATCATCGTGGACGAGGCGCACTCCTCGCAGTCCGGCGACGCTGCCACGGCCGTCCGCGCGGCGCTGCGTGACCTGGGCCTGGACTCGGACTCCGACGAGGCCGGAGCGACTGAGTTGGAAGCAGAAGCTGCCACCGATGCCAAGCTCCGCCGGAAGGCCATCCAGCGCAGCAAGGCCTCCAACCTCTCCTACTTCGCGTTCACGGCCACGCCCAAGGCCAAGACGCTCGAACTCTTCGGCACCCTGGAGAGCGTCAACGGCAAGCCGACGTACGTCCCCTTCCACACCTACTCGATGCGCCAGGCCATCGAGGAAGGCTTCATCCTCGATCCCCTGCGCACCTACGTCACGTACAACACGTACTGGAAGCTGGTGAACAAGAACCCGGACGAGCGCGAGGTGGACCCGTCCAAGGCGAATCCGCTGCTCGCTCGGTACGCGCTCACGCACGACTCCACCGTGACGCAGCAGGCACAGGTGATCGTCGAGCACTTCCGCACGCACACCGCCGGCCGGCTCGGCGGGCGTGCCAAGGCCATGGTGGTGACGGCCTCCCGGCACAGCGCCGTGCAGATGGCCCGTGCGATCAGGAAGTACATCGACGACCGCGCGTACGCCGACCCCGGCGTCCTTGTCGCGTTCTCCGGCAGCCTGACGTACGACGGCAAGGAGACGACCGAGCCGAAGGAGAACGGCGGCCTGGCCGAGTCCGCGCTGCCGAAGGCGTTCGCGTACACGCGCAAGGACGACAAGGCCGTGCGCACCGGCGGGAAGGCGACACAGCGCGAGTACCGCATCCTGGTCGTCGCCGAGAAGTACCAGACCGGCTTCGACCAGCCGCTCCTCACCACGATGTACGTGAACAAGAAGCTCGCGGGCATCAGCGCCGTCCAGACCCTCTCCCGCCTGAACCGCACCGCCGACCGCAAGTCGCAGACGGACCTGGCCGTACTGGACTTCGTCAACGACACCGAGGACATCAAGGCATCCTTCGTCCCGTACTTCGAGGAGGCGAACACCCTCCCCTCCGATCCCAACCTCCTCTACACGGCACAGAGCCGGGTCATGCAGCCCGACATCCTCGTCGAGGACGAGATGCGGGAGTTCGCCAGCGCCTATCTGGCGGCCGAGGAGAAGGCGGCGGGCTCGGTGGCCCGATGGGAGAAGCTGCACGCGGAGCTGTACCGGCATCTCGGCCCCGCCGTCGAACGGTTCACTGAGCTGCTGGATCGCAAGGACGAGGCGGGCGACCCCGACGAGGAAGGCGCCGAGGCCGCCGAGCAGTTCCGCGCGGACCTCAACGACTACGTCCGGAAGTACGGCTTCCTCTCGCAGATCGTGCCCTACCGCGACGCCGACCTCGAATGCCTCTACCTCTACGGCCGCCACCTGCTTAACCGTCTGCCGCGGCGCGGGGACGGCGGCGTGGATATAGGGGACGTCGACCTCAGCCACCTGCGCATCCAGAAGACCGGCGAGTACGACCTCGCGCTGACCTCGGAGGGAGCGGCGGAGCTGCGCGGTTTCGGCGAGGGTGCGGGCGGCGCCAAGGAGCAGGAGAAGTCGCTGCTGTCGGAGCTGATCGAGAAGTTCAACGACAAGTTCGGCACCGACTTCACGGAACAGGACGTGCTCACGCCGTTCGACGAGGCAAAGGCGGACCCGAAGGTCCGCGCTGCCGCCGTCAACGACGAGGAGAACTTCGGGCTCGTCTTCGACGAGGTCTTCGAGGACAAGATGGCCGAGCACATCGACACCATCGCCGACATGGGACGCCAGTACTTCAGCCACGACGACAGCTTCAAGCAGTCGCTCAACCAGAGCGCGCGCCGGGCGGCTTGGCGGATGATCCGCCGGGAGGAGAACATCGACGACGAGGCGGCCTGACACGCACGCCGGGCCTTCTGGCTCCTCCCTGCGGACGGCCCCGCCCCGTCAACCGAACTGGCGGAAAGGGAGGCCCGCGATCACGGACGTTCCGCGCGTGGGGCGGGGCCGGACAGTCCAGGCGGTGGCCAGGCTGTCGACGAGGATCAGACCCCGACCGCTCTCGGAGTCCGTTTCCGGGCGGACCAATTCGGGCTTGCCGGTACCCGGGTCGGAGACGGCGAGCCAGTAGTGTCCGTCGGCGGGCCACAGGACGAGTTCGATGAAGTCCTCGTCCTCCCGGCAGGCGCCGTGGCGGATGGCGTTGGTGACCAGCTCGGAGGTCAGCAGGCCGAGGTCGTCGCCGAGGCGGGAGTGAAGGCCGTACGGCAGCGACTCGGCGACGGCCTGCCGGGCCCGCCGTACGGAGGTGGGGTGAGCGGGGAAGCGCCAGTGGGCAGGTACGAGAGGGATCTCGGGCATGGCGAACTCCACGGCTGTGTGAAGGGTTTGGGGTTGCCGGTGGCCTGCCGCCCTGGTCGCGAACACACCCGCCCCAAGGCAGGCAGGCATGCTCGCGCGGTGCGCTTCCGGCATTGCGGTGTGTAACTTGCGCGTGACCCAACGCTAGCGGCTCCCCGTGGCGCAGCGCCACAACTTCAATGGCAATTTGCCACGATCGAGTTGGACCAAGCATGCGAAGCCCGGCAGACTGGCGGGGCCGCCGGGCAGAGAGGACAGCGTGTCGATGCGAAGTGCACCCACAGAACGCCAACAGCGACTTGGCGCTGAACTGCGCAAACTCCGCCTCGCAACAGGTGCAAGCACGCAGTACGCTGCTGGCCTGCTGGGCCTGGACCGCGCGAAGATCTCTAACATGGAAGCAGGCACTCGGATCACGAACCCGGAGCGAGTGCGGACGCTGGCCAGCAACTACGACTGCTCTGATGATAGTTACATCGACGCCTTGGCAGTCATGGCCAATGAAGCGGAACCCGGCTGGTGGGAGCAGTACCGCGGTACCTTGCCGTCTGGATTGCTCGACATCGCCGAGCTTGAGTGGCACGCCAAACGCCTGCTCACCGGGCAGATCGTCCATCTGCCTGGCCTCTTGCACACCGAGGAGTACGCCCGCGCGGTGTTCGACTCCGGATTGCCGCGCATGTCCCGTTTGGAGGTCGAGTTGCGCGTGAAGCATCGCATGGATCGACAGCAGGTGCTGGATGAGCCGATCTCACTTCCGTACATCGGATACATTCACGAGGCGGCCCTCCGTATGCAGTTCGGTGGACGCAAAGTCACCCAGACCCAACTCGACCACCTACAGGTCATGTCCGAGCGCGACAACATCACTCTGCGGATCATCCCCGTCAGCTGCGACGGCTTCCCTGGAGCGGGGCACGCCCTCCTGTATGCCGAAGGCCCCGTTCCGCAGCTCGACACAGTCCAGTTGGATTCCACGCACGGCCCCGAGTTCCTCCATGCCGACGCCCAACTCGCCAAATTCCGCGCCCACCTCGACTGGATGGATGCACACTCTCTGAGCCCCGAAGAATCCCGGGAACTCATCCACGCTGTCGCCCGCGAACTCTAAGGAGCCCTCATGCCTGTCATCACGTGGGAAACCCCCTACTGCGCCGAAGGCAACAACTGCTTCCGCCTCGGCACCGATGCCGACGGCAACGGCTACATAGCCGTCAACGGCCAAGAGGACCACTACCTCACCGACTCCCTCGAAGCCCTGCGCACCCTCATCACCGACATCAAGGCCGGCAAGGCCGATCACCTGCTGTAGGACGCGCCTCGGCGCCAGTCGGTACCGTGTACTGCGATCGACTGACAAGGCATCAGGACGACGGGGGCGCAACACGTGGCGCAGGCGAGGAGAATCGGCGAGCAGGGCCGCTATGAGCTGATCGAGGAGATCGAGTCCGGCGGCATGGGCACGGTCTGGCGCGGCTACGACGCCGTTCTCGACCGGGAGATCGCGGTCAAGCTCATCCGGCCCGATGTCGTCGCGTCACCCGCGCAGGCGAAGGAGTTCACCCGCCGCTTCGAGCGCGAGGCGCGCGTCACCGCACGCATCGGCCACCACGGGGTGCCGCAGGTGTTCGACGCGGTACTGGACGAGGCGTCGTACGACCGGCTGTACCTGGTGATGGAGTACGTGCGCGGGGTCTCCCTGCGCAGGGTGCTCACGGGCGCGGAGGACGGCGCGGCGGTGGGGCTCCCGGTGAGCTGGGCCGCGTCGATCGCCGCGCAGATCTGCACGGTCCTGTCGTACGCCCACGCAATCCCGGTAGTGCACCGCGACCTGAAGCCGGACAACGTCCTGATCGCCGCGGACGGCACGGTCAAGGTGCTGGATTTCGGCATCGCCAAGCTGCTGCGCACGGACGTCACCCGGCTCACGGCCACCGGCAACCGGATCGGTACCAGCCGCTACATGCCACCCGAGCAGATCGACGGCGCGCAGATCACACCGCTGAGCGACCTCTACGCACTCGGCTGCGTGCTGTACGAACTCCTCGCCGGTGAGCCGGTCTTCAGCGGCGACAACGACTACCAGCTCATGCACCAGCACATGAACGTGCCGCCGACGCCGTTGCGCGCCCCGCGGCCCGAGGTGCCGGAGGACCTGGAGGCGCTGACCCTCGATCTGCTGGCCAAGGCGCCCGAGCAGCGTCCGGCCGACGCATACGCGGTGTACGAGCGGCTGTCGCCGCACCTGCCGCAGCCGGGTTCAGCGGCCGACTGCGTGACCCTCACCGACAGCGGCTCCCCTGCCGCGGTTCCCGACCCGACGGTGGTCTACCGGCAGCCGAACGCACCCCTGCGGCGGACCACGACGCCTGCGCCCTCCCCCGAGCCGACGGTTCCGGGGCCGGTTCCAGCGCGCGTCGACACCGCGCTACGGGACGCTATCCGGGACGCCTACGCCCGGTCCGCAGACCTCGCCGAGAGGGGGCGGTTCGTCCAGGCCGCGGATGTCCTCAAGGCGGCGATCGCCACGGCGGCCACCGCCCTCGGCCAGCACAACCCCCGGGTGCTCGGCCTGCGTGGGCAGCGCGCGGCGGTCCTCATGGCCGGCGAGGACTTCCGGCGCGCCTTGCCGGAGTTCGACGCGCTGGCCGCCGTCTACGCCCGTACGGAGGGACCGTCCAGCGACAGCGCGCTGGAGTGCCGCCGGCACGCAGCCCACTGCCGGGCCAACCTCGGCCAGGCCACCGCCGCCCTGCGGGAGTTCCAGGAAGTCCTGGAGGTCGTGTCCGACACGGACGGAGACGCTTCCGAGACCGCTCTCGACCTGCGTCGCAGCATCGGCGTCCTCCTCTTCTCCGAAGGCCGCCGCACCGAGGCCGAGGGTGTCCTCGACGCCCTCCACGAGGACATGTGCGTACTCCTCGGCGAGGACCACGAGGAGACCCGCGAAATCGCCGACCTCCTCGCCCGGCTGCACCGCCCGGAGGGGTCAGGCCCCTACTGACGTCCTGCCGGTGCGGTGCACACGCCGTCAGACCTCGTCCTCGGCCTCTTCACTATGGATGCGCTGAGCCAGATCCCACAGGCTCAGGCCATCCGGCTGGAACCAGCGAGCCGTTCCCTGATTGGCCACGGGTCGCTCGTCCCAGTCGGCGTCCCCCCACATCTTCGACACCAACCCGGACGGCGAGTACTGCTGCTCGTCGTACGCCCACAGGATCGGTTTGGTCCGGTGATTGACCCAGGTCGCCTGGCCTCGCCTATGGTCTTCGACAAGCCACTCTTCCATGGCGTCACGCTCGGGCTCGTTCAGAGCTTTGTACCAGAGAGGGGCTCCGTCCTTGATGACACGGCGGTCGACCAGGAGCGGCACAGTGTTCGGGCGACGCGGCTTGCGCTCCTTCGCGGGAGGTGCGGGAACGGCGACGCCGTCGGCCAGGTCGCCGAGGACATGTTTCGCCAGCTCTCGGCATGTCTCCGCGGTCTGGAAGGCGGTCCTGATCTGGGGACGCGGCCCGGGACGAGTAACGATCAGGTGCGTCAGCCGGCGCACCAGGTCCGGTGCGAGGGCGGGGATCTTCTCCAGGACCTCGCTGTCCCAGTCGAAGTCGGGGTCATCGATGCTCGTGGCACCGAGATGCTGGAAGAGCAGGTGGGTGACGAGAAAGCCACCGTGCTCCGCGGTCGCCGCCTCGCGGCTGTTCTGACCACTGCCCAGTTCGTAGACCGCGCTCCGTGCTGCGCGCAGCGTGAGCACGGAACGCCACACCTTCTGGGGAGAGGGCTCGCGTTTGAACAGCAGGGTGTGGCTGCCCTTGGGACCCTGCTCCCAGAGGTTCTCCGTGGAACTGGCGGCCCGGGCGGCCTGTTCTGCATCCGGGTGCAGGCAGGCAAGGGCGAGGGCGAGTTCGTCCAGTGAACAGCCGGTCTCGGGCGCGGCGACCGGCTCGCCCCGCTTGATCACGTACTGCTTGCGCAGTTCGGCGCGCAGGTTGGCCTTGATCGCCTGGTGCACGGGTTCCAGCGCGATGTGGTCGCGCTGCTCGATGGCGTTCTGCCGGTTCGCCGCCTGCGAGACCTGGACGCCGAAATCCCGGTCCTCATGCGTGTTGATGACCTTGATGCTCAGGGTGGCGTGGGCCGCGGCCTCACCGTCATCGTGCATGGCCCTGGCGACAGCCCGTACCGTCTGAGCGCCGTTCACGATGCTCGCCCCGGTCACGGCGAGAGTGGTCGGCCTGCTCCTCGGTGCCTTGGCGCTCTCGTGCCTGGCCGTGAGCGAATCGCAGATCATGGTGATGCCGTTGTTCAGATGCCAGAACTTGGTGGGATCGGAAGTGAGGGTCTGGCCGATCTCCGCATTGGTGACAGTGGTCCCGAGCGGGGCTCGGAGATTCTGCTCGAACAGGCTGGTACCGTGCGTCTCGTACCACTCGGCGACGCTCTCGGCGGAGACTGTGCCCTGATAGGCCTCGAGCGGTCCCTTCTGCTGATACCAGTCGTCAAGGCGTACGTCGAGGCAGATCGGCTCTGGCCGGAGATCCGCGTGGATCTGGTCATGGAAGTCTGCGGCGTACAGCACCTCGACGCTCAAGCGGGCGCCGTGTTTGTTGAACTCGTCGAGAGCGTTGTCGAGAACCTCGCGTGCGGGCGGAGAGGGCTCCACGGTGCCCATCAGCGCGATGACCAGGGTGGCTCTCTCGTTGACGATGAACGGCCTGGCCTCCAGGGCGAGGGCGCCGGCACGCTGGTTGAACTGGTCGTACAGCTCGTTCTCGATCCGGTTCAGGCCGTCCACCATCGCCTTGGCGGCGTCCACGTCGAAGGTCGCCGTGCCCTTGTCGCTCCACTTCGCCTGGACGAGCAGAGCCTGCCCACTCTCCGGCAAGGGGGCGATGGCGTCCAATCCCTGGTCCGCGATGCCGTCCGTGACGAACCGGGCCGCCTCGGCCACACTGCATTTGGCCACGCGTCGTACCGCGAGAGCTGCCAGGGCGCGGGAGAGGAAGCGCTGTTCGTAGTTGCCCCCTCGGAAGTGGGCGATGTCACTGTCCTCTATCACCCCGTCGAATGTCTCATGCAGTTGCTCGCGGACCTGCGTTACCTGGCGAGGCGTGTCCGCCCCCGAGGTGGCCATGAATGGTTGCCTTCCCACTGGTGGTGTTATGCGACGCCCTGAGCCCGCATTCCGATCCCTGAGCCGTTGCCACGCGGCCGACTGCTGAAGTCGACCACCACCAACGCGACACCGACCGTTTCGACAGTGGCCTCCACCCAGTCCAAGGCCGCCTCGAAGGGCACGTCGCGCGCACCGAACCAGCCGTCGCGCACCAAGCGGGCGAAGTCGGTCGGCACCAGGTGGCGGGTGAGCATGTCGGTGGAAAGAGCTGGGAGACCGCGCACCGCGGCGGCCGAGACCGCTGCCGCGATCTGGCCGTAGGGGTAGATCGCGCCGGCGCTCGTCCGGTGCAGAGCAGCGGTGAAGGGCACCTGCTCGTGAATGCGGAGAAAGAGAGGGTCGTCAAGCAAGCCGTAATCGTCGGCGCTGCGTCGGGCGGGTCTCGGCAGGCGGTGAACACGGCCGTGGAAATCGTCCAGACTGTGCCGGGCGTCGGACGACAAGAGCCCGTTCGGGGCAGGACTCAGGTAGCGCAGTATGACGAGCATCCGGGTGGCGACGTGGTAGTAGTAGGCGTCGAGGGAGCCCTCCCCGCCGTCGACCACCCGCCGATCGGTTATCGACGTGGCCTCGAAGTCATAGCTTTGGCGGCCTTTGCCGCTCGCGAACGCCTGGACGACGGTCTCACCAACACCGCCGAACCTCTCCGCTGCCCGCCCGCGGATGTCGTCGAGCATCGGCTGAACCGCAGTCCCGGTGAGCCCGCTGATAAAGGCTGCCCGGGCGGCTGTCCTGTCCCAGCCGCGTACCGGCGCGAAGTCGTTCGGGGTCAACCCGGCCACCTTCGCGAAGAGCAACAGAGCGTCACGCTCATCACGCCATCGGCGCTCCCCCTCGCTCCAGCCTTCGGCGTCGTCGAGCAGAGGCACCAGGCTCTGGACTTCGGCCTCGACATCAGGGGACATCCGCCGGAGATTGGCGAACACGGCGTCTGCGCCGACCGTGACAGGACCGCTTTCCGGTAACGACCTGGCGAGTGCACCGTCCCGCTCACCGCCGGCGCACCAGAGCCCCGAGACAGGCACCAGGCCTCGAATCCTTCGTGTACGGGTGACGACGACCTTCCGGTCCCGGTCGGTCTCGCGAGCAGGACGCACGATGCCCAGCCCCCAGATCCGCTCCGGTTGCTCCCGGCCACCTTCGCCACCCTGCTGGTCGGCAGGAGCAAGCAGGATCGCGAGGTGTGACTTGACCTCGGGCCAGTCACGGCAGGGTTGGGAGTAGGATCTTTCCTTGGTGTGGTCGCCATCGAGCAGACGAAGAAAGCCATGGTCAGGGCGCAGAATCGCCAGCCGTGGCGATCGCGCCGAAGACGGGAAATCTATCCGCCTTGGTTGTGCGAATGCCATCCACTCCCCCAAATCGCCTGCCGCCACACCGAGCCAGGCTCAGGGGGATGGTAGCGCGCCAGCTCCAACCTCTGGCTCACGCGTCCCCAGCTCTCGCCGCTTCGGCCCGACATCTGCGGCCAGAGCTGAGTACCAGTGCCGCGGCGTCTCGCTGATCGCGTGCTCAACCCAACGGTTGACGACCTCCCCGTCCCCAAGTCCCACGTCCCGCCCGGGGCGTGTTCGCCGACGATCCGCCCTCCTCTGGCCTCTTCCGCGAGGTGCGGGGCACAGCCGGTGAGGTCCAGTCGAAACCGCCCTGGCTGGACATCGAGCAGGCGGCCCTCATCGCCGTGAACCGCATCCCCTATGACGACATACCCCTCGCCCTCGACCACCGGACCGACCCCACCGATCCTCGTGTGATGCGCAGCGACTTCTGGTCGAACCCCCAACACTGCGAGTGGCGCACAGTGACACCTGCTTTTTCGGCCTTCGTCGACGCTCTGGAGCTTTGAGCCGTTCCTCTTCGCATCGATGCCTGTGTGGCCTGTTCTGCGCCATAGTTCATCATGCGCACTTGCGTGCGCCCCAATGCCCCGAATTACGTTCCTGATCGGCCGGCGCAGGCAGACACCGTGGGGGACGCATGGCAAGAACCGCGCGACAAACCCTGAACGCACTCGGTCGCTCGACGAGCGTTCACGTCAGATCGACGAAGGAACTCGCCACTCATGCCGAATCCGGGGCGGCAGCCATTGACAAGAAGCGCCGGGAAAAGGGCCAGGAACCGGTACGCAGAAAACCTGAACTGCACCCCGTTGCACGAACCGAATGCGATCGCTCGATCGAACTGACGCCATGGCGGGTGCTGCACGCCGTAGCGCGAGGACACGTACTGGCCAGCCAGGGAATGGGGCGTGGGCTTGCGGAACACTGGCTGAGTCTTAAGTTCTGCGAGGCGCTGTACGGCAATCGTGCCGACTCTATGGATCTCACCGACAAGGGTCGCACGCCCGAACGCTGGTACAAGGGTATGCAAGCCCGAGAACTGGCCGTCGGATTCGGACTCGCCGTGGCCGAGCACATCGTGCAACAGCGATACCCGGACCACCTCGTCTCGGTCGTGGACACAAGCACGGTGCTGCGAGCCGGCTGGCCCCTGAGCGTCTCGCAACGGAACAAGGGCTCGCGGCCCCGCCCCGACTACCTCATCGAAGCGTGGAAGCCCGGTGAGCCTTCGAAAGTCACGTTCGTGGCCTGTAAGGGCAACCACCAGAAGCCGAGCAAGCGAACTGGCCAGACCCGCAGCACCACCGTCCGACAGCTAGTCAAGGGCGCCGAACTGACCGAAGGCATGCAAATCGGCCAGTGGAACACCACTCCGTGTCTGATGCTGTCCACCGAACTCATGGGTCAAGGCGGAGTCGTGGTCAACGTCCTGCAGTCACCGGGCGAAGCCCTACTTCCCCTCCGCATACCGGGTGCCGCTGGAAGCGCCGACGAGGAGATCAGAGACAAGTCCGGCATTCCCTATCCCAACGCCATCCACATACCACCCCACGAAGGTAGGCAGGCGCGAACCGTCGACGGATTCCAGGTGGGCGAGGATGATCTCGGCTGGTTCGGCCAGCTCCTGGCCCGCACTGGGGCGGCTGGCCTGACCGCTTTCTCTGGCGGAGGAGAAAGCACAGCCCGGTTCCTCACAGCGCGCCAAGGACGAGAGCACTACGAGGTACCCGCCTTCGCCGCCACATCAAGCGTCGATGACGCGGAGATTGAGGTCGACGACAAGAGGTTCATCGGCACAGACCATGTATTCCGCATAGGGAATGTACGCATAGAAGCGTTCTCCGGCATGGACCAAGACCTTTATGCCCTACTCAAGAAAGGCTACATAGAAGAGTACCGACAAAAGGCCTACGAACTCTTCCTCGCACGGCAGAATACCCAAAAGACGAACAGATGGAATGGATCGATTTCATTCCACAATGACGGCACGGTCATGGCCCTTAGCATCCTCTCCATCCGCAGAAGACGCCCTCTCTGAAAAAGGAGCCGGTCACCGAACCGAACGCCCGTCAGGCCGGTACCAACAACGGCTCCGGTCGGGGCCACGCCGGGGGTACCGGCTCAAGCTTGGCGCCAAGCCTGGCGATGGCGAGCGACGCTGTACACCTCCTCGACCTGCTCGGCCGTCAGCACCCCTGAGAGCGGCGCCAGCGCCGCAACTTGGCGTTCCCGGTACACCCGCACGCTGAGCTGTGTGGCGACCACCTTCAGGCCGGTAACGCCGACGAAGACGAGCACCGGCTCCACCGGCACGGGGAAGGCGCAGTAGTGCTCAAGCACTCGGCCCACTCGCTTGGCCTCCGCCCGGCTCTTGCGTGCGTAGGGCGCCGGTTTCCCGTGATCGACTCTCACGGCATCGTCGCCGACCCATACGGCCCTCTTGTGGTGGTGCTTTGTATTGATGCTGAACACTCCACCGGGCCCGATCAGCAAGTGATCGACGTCCACCTTGTTGGCCAGGGGGATGGAGTGCAGGACCCGCCAGCCGTGGCGCGCCAGGCGGTTCAGCTCGGCTCCCACTCGCCGCTCCCCCGCTAAGCCCTTCCGCCACGAGTCCCACTCCGTCGGTCGCCGCAGCAGCCGTGAGACCACTCTCTCCATCAGCCCCGGGCCGGATTCAGCGAGGAGATCACTCAGGGACTTCCCAGCAGGATTGGATGCCAGGTCGTCGGCCGACGTCAGCGGCGGCAGCATCGGACGTGCTTCGGCCTCGGGGGCTCTGTCCGACGGGACCTGACTGACGTTGTTCTGTAGATGCTGTGTCAGCACGGCGATCACGTCGTCACGATGTTCAGCGCGCAAGACCGTGACCTCCCCCGTCCTGACGTCCGCCCAGCCGACCGCGGTTCCATCAGGAAGATTCGCGTACAGGCGATCATGTCCATACCGCTTCCAGCGCGTGACCCTCAGCTCCACGAGGCCCCCTCTGCTCCTGCAGCGACGATGGCAACATCGCAACAGCAAGGCGACGAGGCCACAAGACTGCGGGGCGCGCGACACGGCTCAGCTCGCTCTCACTTGAAGAGTCACTGCAAGTAAGGCTCAAAACGAGGGAGCCCCGGGCAGGGTGCCCGGCTGCGCCAGTCTGGCCGATTCCTCTCCCGTACTGCCGTACAGGCTGCGGTGCGGCGCTTGCGGCGCTGGATCCGTCAGTCCGACGCGCGAGTCGTATCTCCTGACGCCAAAGTGCCCAAGATCAGCTGGGACCTCACGCTTCGGGGAGCTTCGCATTTCCGCCGGCAGAGGAGCTTTGAGAACGTCCACCGCTTCATCGAGGACCACAAGCAGGTCCATGACACGTCCGAATGATCACAGGACTCAACGTTTCCTCGACGGCCAGCAGGAGCCAAGCGCAATGAGAACGCCCAAAGCTGACCCGCTCGTCGCGCCGGGTGAACAGGGGCACACCTTCCACCGCCTTCCAGCCTCGCAACGACGAAGGCCCCCAGACGAGCCTGGGGGCCTGAAGCTTAGCGCCGTGCGTGATCACTCGTACTTGCGCAACAGCTCTTCGATCTTGCGGTTGGCGATCTCCTGTCGATCGCCGCAGCCGCGTGCAGTCTGAGGCGGCTAAGATCGCTGAGCTTTAGCCCGTCGCCCCTTCCTTAGACGGTGCTCGGCGAGGTGTCGCACCCTCCAAATGGATCACCACGGCGGTGTAGAAGCGGTGTACCGCGTCGTCGACGCTGCGAATGAAGCCTGACTCGGCGTTGCCGCGGCTGTTTCCCATGCTCTTGACGAGGGACAGACGGAAGCCAGCGATCTGGGTGCCGTTCTGCTTGGGCAGCATGTCCGCTGGCTCGGGGCGGAGCCGTTCGAGCGTTCCCCGTGGGCCGCTTGTTTCTCCTTCGATGAGGGTTTCGATGTGGAGATCCGCCGGTGCCTCAGCCAAGCGCCGGACGAGCCGCTTTGCCCATGCCAGGGGGTAGCCTTGCTCGGGTGCCGGAATCTCGATGGAAGTGCGGAGCTTGCCTATACGCAGGTCTGCGCTGATCGCCAGGACGCCGGGCGTTCCCTCGATGCGCAGCTCCGCTTGAAGTTTCCCGTCGAGACAGAGCTGATCGGCGACGCGGCCCCGGAGTGCTTTCGGATCGGTTCCGCGCCTGGCAGGGTGGACGGGCAGTACTTTCTGCCCCAGTTCGCCGCCCAGCCGGAGGCAGACCTGGCGGATGAGCCGCTCCCAGCTCTCGACGACCTCCAGTGCACGTGAGTCTCCCTGGCACAGGGTTTCGTCGTCGATTCCGTTGCGTACTGGTACCCAGGCCGGGCCCATGTTCTGGAAGCCGTGGCAGCCGGAGTTTTCGTGCTGCAAATAATGCAGCAGTTCCTTGAGGAGCCAGGCGTGCGCCGCATTGCCGACGCCCTCGTGCCGGATCAACATCTGTGCTTGATGCGCGACTTCCGCCCATGACAAATGCCAGAGAGCTACCTTGTGTTTGCGCCTTCCGTCGATCTTGACGTCAACAAGCGGGCTGCCCTCCAACGCGACGTCGTTCGACAGCGTGATCACAGCCTCATAGGCACGGCGCGCGGCGATGTCCATGTATGCCTGTACCTGATCGACCTTGAGGGCGTTGCCGTTGGTCTTCGTCTCGACGAGCGCCGTCCACAGCTTGCCGGCCCGTTCGACCCGGATCACTCCGTCGGGGCGCCGTGGGGTGTCACTGTGTGGCAAGGTGACCTCGGTGAAGGTCTCCATGCGGCCAGCCGGCGCTCCGAACGCGGCGGTGAGCCTCCTGCCGAATTCCGGCGCCTGTGCCATCACCGACAGCAGCACCGAGGTCGCACGCGTTTCACGGTCCCGGTCGCTCTTGAGCGCCGAGACTGGGAAGAGTCTGGCCTCTTTCCACGACTCGTTCTCTGCCAGCGTTTTCTTGGCCGCCTTGGGTAAGGTGACCTTCTTCTTCGCAGTACGAGGTCGTGCGGTCGGCTTCCTCGGCTGGACCTCGTCGTCAGGCCGACGAGGGGCGGGGAAGGCCTCCAGCGTCCCATGTGGCTTCGGTTCGTTGGCTGACGCCGGTGCCGTCGTGTCCGCCTGATCGTCGATGGCGGCCTTGTTCCGCACTTCCTCGACAGCCGCGTCGTCCTCGATGTCGACGCCGAAGTCCGTCGCCAGACCGGCGAGGCCCGTGTCGTAACCCTGGCCGACGGCGCGGAACTTCCAATCTTCCCCACGTCGGTACAACTCGCCGAAGATGATCGCGCTCACCGAGTCGGCATCGTCGATGGCAAAGCGGACGAGTTCCTCACCGCTCCCGTCCGCCAACGACAGCTTCACGCCGTCCAGTTCTACGAAGCGAGCGCTTCCGTACCGGCTGGCAGCCACGACGATGCGGTCAACTTCAGACGGGACCGCGGTCAAGTCGAAGCTGATCCGGTCCTCGCTTCCGTCAGCCGTCGGCGTCTTGCCCAGAAGCTGCACGCTCCCGTCAGCGGCAACCGGGTGGTTGTAGAAGCAGAAGTCGGCGTCGCTGCGGACCTTGCCGTTCGCGTCCAGCAACAGGACGGACACGTCGGCATCCCCTTCGCCGGTCGGGCTCCCCCAACTCAGACTGACGATCACCGAACCGACATTCTCGCTCAGGGCTGCGAGAGATACATTCGAACCCTTGACCATTTCACGCATAAATCCCCCCAAACGATGCAACCTGGGCACGAGAGCACCCCGCCCCAGCTGCCCTTATGCGCAGCGTTATGTGACGAGCCGCACACAGATGACTGTAGTGCCCCTAGGGTGCAGCCGTAGGGGCCGCACAGAATCTGTGAATTGTTCGTGTAGGGGACTTGAGACGGTCGCGGAGGAGCACAAGGGTCACAGCGGTCAACGCCTCGTTGATGCCATCGCGTGTGTTCGGTGCAGCGTGCGGCCACTTCAAGGCGAAGGCGTACCACGTCGTCGACGGCACCTTCTCAATCACCGAGTCGGGCAGCCCTGGCACCGTCGAACTCTTCGTCATCCCGGGTCGGGGGGGGAGGAGCTTGGAGCGGTAATGGTCCGCGAGCCCCTTGGTGCGGAACCGCTCGGAGAAAACGTTCCCGGCCGCGATCCATCTGACGTCATAGAACGGCCTCTTGGTGTTCCTCCTCCGGACGCCCCAGACCTTCACGTCGAGAGACCTCGCGCCGCTGCCCTGAGCGCCCCCGCCGGAGGCATGGGATCTCGGGAATCCTCGTATCTTGATCCACCACTTCACAGATGACGTCCGATGCCGTGCGACGCAGCCTCAGCTCATACGGCCCCACCGCGTACTCGACGGCGTTCGCCACCAACTCCGATACGGCCAGCACGGCACCATCCACCGCCTCGCCGTCATAACGGAGACCACTCAGGGCATACCCCCAGACGCCCCAGGCACGAGCCGGGCCCCCTTTGGGCAGCCCCGAGCGAACGGAAGCCCACCGCTGCATCAGCTGACTTCTGTCATCTGGCGTTCGATGTCCTCACGCGCCGCCACTGCGCGAGGATCGTCGAAGTCGGCGAGGAACCTCAGCGCCTGTGTCCAGTGCCGGCGGGCTTCCTCCGGGCTTTCGCCGAGTACGGCCGAGCCGAGACCATCGAGGGCCAGGGCCTGGTGCCACTCATCGCGCAGTTCGCGGTGCGTCGAGGCGGCCTGACGGTAGAAGCCGGCCGCCTCTGCATGACGTCCGAGCCGACAGTACACCTCGCCCACGCCCTGCCAGGCCAGTGCCTCTCGGCGGCGGTGCAGCGTGGCGGATCGCTGATAGGAGGTTAGGGCCTCGGCGAACTGGCCCTTCGCCTGCTGGGCATCGCCGAGAGTCAGCAGCCAGAAGCCCTCCAGACGCAGGTTACGGAGGCCAAGGGCGATGTCGACGGCGGCCTGGGCAAAGACCAGGGCTTCCTCGGTATCGCCCTGCTCACGCCGGACGTCGCTCAGCACGCGCAGGATGCTGCCCTCGCCGCGCTGATCGCTGAGAGCGCGGTGTGCTGCCAGGGACTGGTCGATGACAGTCGCCGCCTCCGGAAGCCGCCCGGCGCGGTAGTGGGTGGTCGCGAGATTGGACAGCGCAGTGGCAGCCCAGTGGGCCGCGTCCTGCTCCTGGAAGCCAGCGATGGCCTGCTCGAAGTGGCGGGCAGCGGTGTCGAGTCGTCTGCCGCGGAGGTGATTGAGCCCGATCAGGTTGAGCGAGCGGGCCTCGCCCAGACGGTCACCCAGGCCGCGTCGGATGATCAGCGCGTTTTCGTGGCATTCGAGACTCTCTGCCAGGCGGTTGATGCGGGTGTGAGCCATCCCGAGCCAGGTGAGGAGTACACCTTGCGCGGCGCGTTCCCCCAGCCGTTCCGCTGCCTCCAGACCGATACGGCCCGCAGCCGGCCAGCTCGCGCCTGAGACAGAAGGAAACTGCGCATTCCATAAGACTGCCGACAGCTGCCACGCCAGTCGGTCTTGCCCGGCGTCAGCCGCTCTGCGTACAGCCTGGAGGAGGTTGGCGTGCTCCCGCTCGGCCCAGTCCACGGCAGCGTCGTAGTCGGAGAACGTCAGCGGACTGACATCGCCCGGGGCAGGCGTGAGGGTCAGGCGGTCCTCAGCGGGGTTGATCCAGCTCTGCGCGGCATCGGCGGTGTGCAGGGACCACTCCAGCGCCCGGTGCAGGGCTGCCTCTCGCTCGGCAGGCGGCTCCTCGTGCTGAGCCTGGTCGATGGCGTAGGCGCGCAGGAGATCGTGGAACTGGTAGCGGTCCGGGGCTGTCTGTTCCAGCAGATGGGCGCCGACCAGAGAGTCCAGCAATTGCCGGGTCCGGCTACTGCTGGTCACCCCGGCCAGGGCCGCGGCGGCATGCAGCCCGAACTCGGGTCCGGGGTGCAGGCCGAGCAGGCGGAACAGGCGGGCGGCCTGCTCGGACAGGGCGCGG
>NZ_MUNE01001030.1 GCF_002154605.1 Streptomyces milbemycinicus
CTCGACGCGTGAGCGGCGAAGTGTCTTCGCCGCTCACGCGTCGAGGTCAACATGGGTATGAGTCTGTCAGCCGGGACACGGTATTTGCGGTGAGAACAGGACAGCGACACGCCGTCACGTCGGCGTGTCGCTGTCTCGTACTCACCACAAACCGATATTCGGCACGCGTTGCTACGAAGGTCCGGATGCCGAGCTCAGGCTCGACCGTGAGCACAAGCTGCTGACCCGGCTCCAGGGACAGCTCCCCGTGCCGCCCGTGCACGCAGCGGACACCGGCACCCTCACGCTCGGCTTCATGACCGGCGCGCCCGGCCAGGAACTGTTGGACGCCGGACACGCCGTGGAGGTCCTGGAGGCGTGCGGGGAGCTGCTGCGCCACATCCATGGGGTGGGCGCACGCGACGGGGGCAAGGTGTTGGTGCACAGCGACTACGGACCCAACAACGTGCTGCTCAATCCCGTCACCTTCCAGGTCACCGCCGTGGTCGACTGGGAGTTCGCCCACCTCGGGGATCCGGTCGAGGACCTGGCCTGGTGCGAGTGGATCGTACGGATGCACCACCCCGAACACCGCCGCGCCCTCGACGGCTTCTTCCACGCCTATGGCGGGGATGTGCCGCCTTGGTCTGTCCGTCGGGCCGCCATGCTGGCCAGATGTGAGTCCCTGCGGGAGTTCTGCCATCGCTGGGAGGCGAACGGTCCGGGGGTGGCACTGTGGCGGGAACGTGCGGTCGCAACGGTGGGTTGGCAGGAATAGCACAGGAATGGCAAAGGAAATGGGAGAGCAGACGGTGGTCGATGGTCCTGCGCAGAACGGCGAAACGGTGCTGACGGTGCGCCCCGAGCTCACCGACGACGACCTCAACGAGCTGTTCAGCGTCTCGTGGCCGAATCACACGCCAACTGCCTTCGCGCCGATGCTGGCCCGCAGTCTGGTGTGGATCGCCGCGAGCCGGGGCGGCCGCCTCGTCGGGTTCGTCAACGTCGTCGGCGACGGGGGTCTGCACGCCTTCATCCTGGACACCACCGTGCGCCCCGACGAGCGTCGGCAGGGGCTCGGGGTGCGGTTGGTGCGGGCGGCGGCGGATGAGGCGAAGGCCTGTGGTGCGGAGTGGCTGCATGTCGACTATGAGCCGCACCTTGAGTCCTTCTACGCACAGTGCGGATTCCGGCCCACCGCCGCGGGCCTCATGCGGCTATGAGCGGGCTGCGCAGCTCGCACCGGCCTTCGGTCGGCCAAAGGCCGACCATCACCCGCCCAGGGGAACTCGTCGCGCGAGCACCTTTCGGTGGCTGATCCGCCAGCCTTGGTCCACGCGCACAACGATGTCCTCGTAAATCACGCTCCCGGTCGTGCCGTCGGCGTAGACCCCGATTCCCTTGGAGCGCGCGTGGACGCCGCCGTCGGCCTGCTGGCTCAGGACGGTGTTCGTGACATGGTGTCCGACCGGGTTCAACTCGCCCAGGGCGCGCCCGGCCTCGGCGCAGGCCTGCACTCCCCTCAGGATTTCCTGCCCGAAATCCGTGACGTCGTAGCTGACGTCGGTGGTGAACACCTCGTCCAGGCGGTCGAGTTCTCCGCTGTCGCACAGATGCCCGTGCATCGCGATCAGCTCGGTGATGGTGGCGCGATCTTCGCAGGTGAGAGTCATTGACCATCCTTTGCGAGCGGAGCCGATGGCCCTGTTTGGCCGATGTGGGGAGTTCCCCGTTTTCATTGCGCGATACCGTAAACGGGGATGTCCCCGAATCGCAACCAGGGAGCATGGCAATGACGCATCCGGATCCGTCGATGGCCCCGCGACCACGCAGGGCAGACGCGGCGAGGAACGTCCAGTTGCTACTCGCCGCGGCGAAGAAGCTCTTCGACGAGCATGGCCCCGACGTCGCACTGGACGAGGTGGCGCGTCGGGCGGGCGTCGGTAATGCGACGCTCTACCGCCATTTCCCCACCCGACAGGACCTGATCGTCGCGGTGTACGCGGATGAGGTGACGTTCCTCTGTGAGCAGGGCGCCGACCTGCTTGAGTCCGAGTCGGCGGCTGAGGCGCTGTTCACCTGGCTGGACAGCTTTGTCGTCCACGTCGTCACGAAACGTGCCTTGGCATTGGCCGGGACCACGGACAGTGCTCAGCGGCGCACCACATTGTTTGGCCACTGGCACACGTCCATGCGATCGACCGCGCAGAAGCTGCTCACCAGAGCCCAGCACGACGGGGCCGTTGATACGGACCTGACGTTGGACGACATGCTCGCGCTGACGAACGCGGCGGCTCTTGCCGGCAGCAGCGCGGATCACGCACGGCAGCTCCTGCGCGTCCAGTGGCGCGGCTTCGCGGGCGGCGACGCCCGAGCACTGCCATAGCCACCGCCGGACGCGGCGGACCGCCTCAGCTCGCGGACGCCGCCCGCTCCGCCCGCTCCGTCGTCGCTATCGTCGCCGATCCCACGACCCGCGCCCCGTCGTACAGCACGATCGCCTGCCCCGGCGCCACGCCGCGGACCGGCTCGGCGAAGGTCACGCGCAGTTCGCCGTCGACGGCTTCCGCCGTCACCTCGGTCTCGCTGCCGTGGGCGCGCAGTTGGGCGGTGTAGGTGG
>NZ_MUNE01001031.1 GCF_002154605.1 Streptomyces milbemycinicus
GGTCCGCCGCCGGCGCGCCGGGGCCGAGGGGCGGGGGGCCGGAGGTGCACACCTCGCGGAAGTCGGCCTCGGCCTCGTCGAGGAGGACGCACAGGAGGCCCTCCCGATCACCGAAACGGCGGAAGAGGGTGCCCTTCCCCACGCCGGCCTCCTTCGCGACCGCCTCCATCGTCACGTGCTCGGCGCCGTGCTCGCTGACCAGGCGACGGGCGGCCTCCAGCAGCCGGGCGCGGTTGCGGGCGGCGTCGGAACGCTCAGTGCCGACGGCGGTGCCGTCCGGTGTCTCCATCAGCATTCTCCCGTCACGCGTACGTACACGTTCCCGGCGTCGATGCGAACCGGATAGACCTCGCAGCATGCGGAAGGGACGTGTTCTCGGGGCAGCTGTGCTCGTCCCGAACGACACGTGTGCTGCTTCGATCGCCGAGGCTAACGGGGCGGGACGGTGCCGGGATGCGACCCCGGCCCCAGTCCACCAGCGGAAGCAGGGGGAGTCCTGCCGGAGTCCTAGTTCCATCTGCTGACGTGGACTGGGGCCGGGGTCGC
>NZ_MUNE01001032.1 GCF_002154605.1 Streptomyces milbemycinicus
CTGGTCGCCTCCCTCACCGACCGCTTCGGCCCGCATGGCGCCATCGGCGTCATCCTCCTCGAACGGCGCCCCGACGCCGACCACATCAAGCTCCTCGCCACCTCCTGCCGCGTGGTGTCCTTCGGTGTGGGAGCGGCCCTGCTGCGCTGGCTCACCGACGAGACCGCCCGCGCCGGCACCACCCTCACCGCGGCCTTCCGCCGCACCGAACGCAACCGGATGATGGAGGTCGCCTACCGCTTCGCGGGCTTCGAGGACGTACCCGGCCGGCCTGACCCGGCGGAGGACGGCGCCCAGACCCTCCTCCTCAAACCCTCCCGCCAGTCCGCACCGCCTCACCTCAAGGTGCTCGCCCCGCGCCTGTTCTGCCCCGGGCGCGAGCTGATCGAGTGGGGCACGGCGGACGGCTGACCCGGCCGCTGCGGCTGAAGGGTGTCCTTGTTCCGATCCGCCGAGCGCATGGCCCGTAACTACGAACGGCGAACCCGAGCCACCACCTGCCCGT
>NZ_MUNE01001033.1 GCF_002154605.1 Streptomyces milbemycinicus
TCCGGCGGGGGCCCAACTGCTTCCGGGGGCGGCGGCTCGGCGGGTCTCTCCGTTTCCGTCGGGAGAGACGACGGCGGGCGCGGGTGGTGACGCTCCTTCGGCCGGAGGCGAGAAAGTGCCGGCTCGACAACCGCCATGGCGGGCCTGTCCATGTGCGCCAGAACCCCGCCCACCACCAGCCCCTCGTTCATCCGCTCCAAGTCCTCCTCCGGCACCGGCCGCCCCGCCCCCTCCGGCGGCAGCAGATCGGGGTCCGCCCAGGCCAGCACCGGGCGGCCGGGGCAGGTCAAGGGGCGCTGCAGCGCCATGGCCCGGTAGATCCGCACCTGCTCGGGCAAATGCCCGCGCGGGTCTGTGAGATGGCCGAGGGCAGGAGAGCCGGGCTTGTCGCCGCGGTCCCACAGCACCACGGGCACACCGGCGGCCAGACACGTCTGCACGGCGGCGGAACGGCGCTGCCGCGACGCCACGATGTGCGCCCGCCCCGCGAACCGCCGCTCCATCAGCAGCCCGTACAGGGCCCGCGTGCTTTCGGCCGCCTCGTCGTCGATGTGCAGCGGCTCCTCACTGTCCAGCCGCCGCCACCGCTCCCGCCAGTCGGACAGGATCCCTTCGCCGCCCCGCTCGCGCAGCTCGGGGCAGTTGACCACCACCGGGTACTCCGCGCCGAGCACCCGCGGCAGCGGCTGGTCCGGGTCCTCCCAGTCGTCGAGGGGGAGCTCCAGCGAGTCGCGGTCCACGATCAACTCGACGACGGGAAGCAGCCCGTCCCCCCGGCGCAGCGAACCGACGACCGCCAGGATCTCCCGGGCCACTTCGCCGGACGTACGCGGCCGCTGGTCCTGCTCCGAGACCGGCTGCGGGCCGGATCCGTCGTCGCACCACAGCCGCATGCGGTAGCGCTCGGGCCCGTCGTCGCGAGCGGGCAGCGCGCGCAGTTCGACCAGTACGCGCGGCGGGGTGTGCTGCCACTTCTTCGCCCAGTCCGCGGCGTCCGCCTGCCGGTCCCGCAGGGCCGTCCCGTGCACGCCGAGCCGATCGGCGACCCGGGCGCACCAATGTCGCAGTGCCGCCAGCTGGTCCACCCCAGCGCCCGGTTCATTGGCCCGGAAGCAGGGTGCCGCCACGTACTCGACGGCGCGCAGCAGCCGAGGCACGGCCACGCCGCCGCGCGGGGCGGGCGGGCTGTCGCCGTGCAGCGTCTCCAGGTGCTCGACGAGCGCGGCGGTGCTCCCGCCACCGTTCAGCAGGGCCGTGGGCACGGCGGCCAGCGGCAGCGCCGCCCGTACGGCGGCGGGGATGCGGGCCGCCGCGGGGGCGGGCAGCGCGTCCAGCAGCGCGACCAGCCGCTTGTACTCCTGGGGCGAGAGCAGCCGAGACAGGTTGTGTGAGCGCGCCACGGCCAGCAGTTCGTCCGCCAGGTCCCGCGCGGTGAAGCGAACGGCCTCCACCAGGGCGGGCAGCGCCCGCTCATGGGTGAGCAGCAGTCGGGCGAGCTCCTCGGCCGACGGCGCCCCGTCGGC
>NZ_MUNE01001034.1 GCF_002154605.1 Streptomyces milbemycinicus
TGGTGGCGATCTGCAGATCGCGGCGCGGCACAAGGCCCTCCATCAGCCGGCCCAGAAGGTACTCGGCGCCGCCGTCCGCGTACACATCGGCGGTGTCCACGAGTGTCCCGCCCGCTTCCCAGAACGCCTTGAGCTGATCCGCGGCGTCGTGTTCTTCGGTGTCCCGCCCCCAGGTGAGCGTGCCGAGCCCGAGCCGGGATACGCGCAGGCCCGTGCGGCCGAGGTGCCTTAGCTCCATGAACGTTGAGATTACTGGCCGGAGATCGAACCGTGTCGGCCTGTGGATAACCCGGTCCTGACGTACCCGGACGCGGCGCGCTAGAGTCCGGGCAACAAGGACGTTACTGATCGGTAAGGGGTGCGGCATGAGGCTCGGAATCAACCTCGGCTACTGGGGCGCCGGGATGGACGCGGACAACCTCGCGGTCGCCCGGGAGGCCGACCGCCTCGGCTACGCGGTCTGCTGGGCCGCCGAGGCGTACGGCTCCGACGCCGCCACCGTGCTCAGCTGGGTGGCCGCACAGACCGAGCGCATCGACGTCGGGTCCGCCATCTTCCAGATCCCGGCCCGTACGCCCGCGATGACGGCGATGACGGCCGCGACCCTCGACTCGCTCTCCGGAGGCCGCTTCCGGCTCGGGCTCGGCGTCTCCGGGCCGCAGGTCTCCGAGGGCTGGTACGGCGTGCGGTTCGACAAGCCGCTGGCCCGCACCCGCGAGTATGTGGAGATCATCCGTAAGGCCATGTCGCGCGAGCGCCTGACGCATGAGGGCGAGAACTGGACCCTGCCGCTGCCCGGCGGCCCGGGCAAGCCCCTCAAGCTCACCGTGCACCCGGTGCGCGAGCGCATCCCGCTGTACATCGCGGCCATCGGCCCCAAGAACCTCGAGCAGACCGGTGAGATCGCCGACGGCGCGCTGCTCGTCTTCTTCTCGCCCGAGCACGCCGAGGCGACGACCCTGGGCGCGCTCCGCGCCGGCCGGGAGAAGGCGGGCAAGAGCATGGACGACTTCGACCTGGTGCCCACTGTCCCGATGGCGGTCGGCGAGGACATCGGCGCCCTCGCCGATGTCTTCCGCCCCTACACCGCGCTGTACGTGGGCGGCATGGGCAGCGCGAAGCAGAACTTCTACAACAAGCTGGCGCAGCGGATGGGGTACGAGAAGGAGGCCGCCGAGATCCAGGAGAAGTACCTGGCCGGCGACAAGGAGGGCGCGGCCGCGGCCATTCCGCGCGAGCTGATCGACTCCACCGCGCTGCTCGGCCCCGTCGAGCGCATCGCCGACCGTATGCAGGCGTACGCCGAGGCGGGGGTCACCACGCTGTCGCTGTCCCCTGCGGGCTTCACCCTCGAAGAGCGGATCGCGGGGCTCCGTACGGGCGTCGAGGCGCTGGAGCGAGCGGGGCTGGCCTAGGAGGAAGCACCCGGGACGTCCGGGAAGCCCTACGGCCGTGGTGGGGGCTCGGGGTGTCTTCCCCGCCACGGCCGTCACCCGGCACAACGCCTCGGCGCCCGCGCGGTTACGCGACCGCGCGGACGCCCGCGCGGTCCCTCGTCCGGCGGAGCCGGACGCCCCACCTGTTGCCGCCGCCGACGCACGGCATTTGACTTTTGCTGCGCGGAGGTCGTGCGACGCCGGGCACGGAGGTGGCGGAGATGCTGTCGGCGAAAAGGCTGTTCCAGGAGATCATCGACAACGATGAATCCTTCCGGCTCTTCTGCTCCATCGCCGCCAGTGGCGAGGCCCAGGGCGGCTGGGAGAACGGAAGGATCGCCGCCCTCGTCCCGGAGAGCCAGCGCGCCCTCGCCCCGAAGATCACCCGGCATGGTGCGGACGAGGACAAGCACGGCAGGATCTTCAACGCCCTGCTGCGCCGGCGCGGCCTCGAACCGGTCGAGGTCCCGAGCGAGACCGACTACACCATGCTGCTCGAAGCGCGCGGCATCGGCCTCGCCCACGACAAGCTGCGCCGTGACGAACCGCTGATCGAGCACGACATCATCACCTACCTCGTCCACAGCCGGGTCACCGAGCAGCGGGCCTCCGCCCAGATGGCGATGTTGTGCCGGTACTTCGGGGACGATCCGCTCGTCGGCCGCGCGGTCAGGATGATCTCGAACGACGAGGACAACCACCTCGCCTACTGCCATGAGGAACTGCTGCGCCTGGCCGCCGCCGGGCACGGCCGGACCATCCAACGGGCTCTCAAGGAGTGCGCACTCGTCGAAGCGCGGGTCCACCGCGACGTCAGCCTCGCCGTCATGGCCCATATGGGCC
>NZ_MUNE01001035.1 GCF_002154605.1 Streptomyces milbemycinicus
GCCGCGGCCGCGGCCACCGCCTCCTTCTCGGCCCTGTTCACGCCCATCCGGTAGTCCAGGCTGGACTCGAAGACCGACGACGGCAGCGCCGAGACCCCGCCCCGGAACTTGCGCACCACGCCGAGCCTGGCCAGCTCGTCCAGGTCCCGGTGCACGGTCATAAGGCTGACGCCGGTCAACTCGGCGAGCTCGGCCGCGGTGGCGGTGGAGCGCTCGAGCACGTACTCGGTGATGGTCTGCCTGCGTGCGGACTGGGAGCGGGGCGGGACATCGGACGCGCCGGTCGTGGTCATGAGCCGGATTCTCCCCCACGGGTTGTGGCTCCATCCGTTGTGGCCGCGCGCGCCTCGCCCGTCGGCACGTTCAGCGAACGCAGCGCCGTCCGCTCCCCCGCCACCTCGATCTCGCTCACCGCCGCGTTGTCCAGCCGCGGGAACACCTGCCGGTAGCGGCCGACGGGGATGCCCAGCAGCGCGCACAGCGCCATCCGGAGCAGGGAGTTGTGCGCCACGACGAGCACCGTGCGGCCCGGGTGCGCGGCGGCCAGGCCGCGCAGGGCGGCCGCGGCGCGGGACGCCGCGGTGGCGGGCGGCTCCGAGCCGGGGAAGGCACCCGCCTCCGCGTCCGCTCGGAAGGCCCGTACGGCGGCCGGGTCCTCCGCCTGCATCTCGGCGATGGTGCGGCCCTCTCCCCAGCCGAAGTCGATCTCGCGCAGGTCCTCGACGACCTCGGGGACGAGGCCGAGCGCGTCGGCGGCCGGGCGCGCGGTCAGCCGGGCCCGGCTCAGCGGGGAGCAGGCGACCGCGTGTACCTCGCGTCCGCGCACCCAATGGGCGAGCGCTTCCGCTTGCCGGAATCCCCGTTCCGTCAGGGCCACGTCGGAGATCCCCGCGTACCGGTTCTCCGCGTGCCACACCGTTTCGCCATGGCGAACGAGCAGTAGACGAGCCGTCACAGGACGCTTCCTCTCCTCAGCCCGCATGACGCGCGGACCATTGCTTTGTCACGTCAACGATGTTAAATCTAGCGTCGCCTCTGTGATGGAACGCCGAAGAAAGGCCACCCATGCGCGTCCTCGCCGCCGGAGACCACTTCGTACGCCCCGGCCTCATCATCGCCGCGCTCCGCGACGAGCCGGGGCTGGCGGACGTCGACGTGGCCGAGCTGACGCTGCCGTGGCCACACGAGCCGTTCGGCCCCGTGGGCGGCCCGGAGAGCCGGGTGATCGAGGCCAGCGGCACCGAGGAGCAGCTGATCGAGGCGCTGGCGGGGGCCGAGGTGTGCGTGACGCAGATGGCGCCGTTCACCGCCGGGGTCTTCGCCGCCCGTCCCGAGCTGCGCATGGTCGCGGTCTCCCGCGGCGGCCCGGTCAACGTCGACCTGCCCGCCGCCACCCGCGCCGGCGTCGCCGTCAGCTTCGCGCCCGGCCGTAACGCCACCGCCGCCGCCGAATTCGCGATCGGCATGATGCTCGCCGCGATGCGCCGCATCCCGACCGCGGACGCCGAGCTGCGCGCGGGCCGCTGGCGCGGAGACTTCTACGCGTACGAGGAGGGCGGCATCGAGCTGGACGGCGCGACCGTCGGCCTGGTCGGCTACGGGGCCATCGGCCGGATCGTCGCCCGCGTGCTGCGCGCGTTCGGCGCCCAGGTGCTGATCGCCGACCCGTACACCGACCCCGAGACCGCCCGCGCGGACGGCGTCGAACCGGTCGAGCTGGACGAACTCCTCACCCGCAGCTCCGTGGTGAGCCTGCACGCCCGGCTCACCCCCGAGACCAAGGGGCTCATCGACGCCGGCCGGATCGCCCGGATGCGGCCCGGCGCGGTCCTGGTGAACACCGCGCGCGGCGGTCTGCTGGACTACGCGCCGCTGCCGGAGGCGCTGCGCACCGGCCGCC
>NZ_MUNE01001036.1:0-988 GCF_002154605.1 Streptomyces milbemycinicus
GCCCGGTCCATGGACCGGGCCCCTCGCTTCCCCCTCCGCAAGGCTTCCTCGTATTCCCCGGATTCCCCCCCCCGGAATCCCTCCCCAGGAAGCCTGACGCCACATACGACCCGCGTGAAGCCGGAAGGGTTGCACGATTTTCTGGAGTTATCAATCCGTGACGTCTCGTCAATCACGTGATCCGCGGCCGGGGTCCGCACACTGACCGGAACGACCCCCTCCAGTGACCGGAAACCGTCTATGACCTGGCCCGCAGGGCAACGTGATGCGAATATTTCACCAGGTGGGGATTTATTGTTCCGGACCGCGAACCGGGCCGGCCGCGGCCCCGCCTTTCGTCCCGCTGTCAGGCAACGGGCCCACCCTGCGCGTCCCCCCTGTTGGCGGCCGGAACGGGAGGGTGTCCGATGACGACGATCGACACGCGCACGACCCATGTTGTCCCTCTGGATCATCCCCTTGCACGGCAGCCCGCCGCCACCGTACGGCGGTGGCTTTCGACTGGGGACTGAACACCCTGCTCACCGGCGGCACCCTCCACCTCACCGACGAGGCGCAGCCGAGGGTTGTGACCGACGGGCACCCACTGTACTTCCGTGCGGCCGGGGTGCTGGCCAAGGCCGACCGGCTGCGCATCCTGAGTGAGCACATCGGCGCCCGCATCGACCGCCTGCGCGTCCTGATCACCTCACGGCAGGAGCGCGGCCGGCGCCCGAGCCCGCTGCTGCTGGCCAAGCTCGCCGTCCTTCAGGCCGAGCGGGAGCGCGTCGCAAGGCGCCGTACCCGGCTGAACGCGGCGCTCGCCAAGGCCGCCGCCCGCTTCATGACCGACCATGCGATCGCCGCCGGGGCCCGGGTCATCTACTTCGAAGACCTGCGCGACATCCAGGCACGCGGCAAGGGCCGCACACTCAACACCCGCCTGTCCCAGACCGTGCGCGGCGCCATCGTCACCCACCTGCGCCACCAGGCCGCCGCCCACGGCATC
>NZ_MUNE01001036.1:1039-1298 GCF_002154605.1 Streptomyces milbemycinicus
GCCCGAACACCGCGTGCGGCTACAGCACCGGCCGGGACAACGCCGCCTGGCAACGGATCGGGGCCCGCGGTCTGGCCCACCAGCACAAGACCAGCCTCGACCGCAGCAGCAGCACCTTCGTCATCCGCAGCGTGGTCGAGGCCCTGGACCGGGCGAGCACGGTCCAGCATCAGACCCGGGATCGCACCAAGAGCGGACCCACAGCAAAACGCCCTGTGCCCGGGAAGCGGCGCAGGGCCCCCGCCCCACCCGACAACCG
>NZ_MUNE01001037.1 GCF_002154605.1 Streptomyces milbemycinicus
GTGCGGTCCGGGCGGGGGCGGGGCTTCGCGGATGCGCGGGGTTCAGGACGGGCCGTGGCCACGGAGCGGTCGGAGGTCGAGGACATCAAGGGGTCCCGGGTCAGGTTGGGGTTCCGGCCCGGGGCGGGGTCCGGCTCCGGCTGTAAGCGGCCGCAGCGGGCCGCGAAGTCCTTGACCAGATCGGACAGCGGCGTCCCGGCCCCGTCCGACAGGGCGGCCAGGAAGCCCCGCTCGCCCAGCTGGCGCCGCATACGCCCCTCCAGCCGCCCCACCGTGAAGTCCGGGTATCCGGGCTCGTCGAGCAGCCCGCCTGCGCCGCGCGCCGCGTGGCAGGAGCCCAGGCATCTGACCACGTCGGCGGCGCGGGCGGCGGTCCTGGGCAGCAGGGGCGTACCCAGGACGGAGAGCAGAGCGCCGAGCACGGCGGCGGCGCCGAGGGTGCGCAGACCGGCCACGGCCCGGTCGAAGTAGCCGTCTGCCTCGGCCTCCCGGCCCCGCGCGGCGGCGAAGACGCTCAGTTGGAGCAGAGCGGTGCCGGAGACCAGCGTGTCGCGGCGGCGGGTGGCGCCCGACAGGGCCTCCACCGCCAGGGCCGTGGCCTTCGCCGGGCTGCCGTGGAGGAATTCCGCGAGCGAGGCGTCGAGCATGACGCGGTGGAGAGCGTGTCCGTCGCCGATGTGCGACCGGTGGCCCGCGACCGCCGCATGCAAGGCGGCCAGCGCCTCACGCGGCCGGTGCGGAGCCTCGGCGATGCCTCTCAGATGCAGCAACCGGGCCGCCTGCAGGGCCTCTTCGGCGGCCCCGGCCTCGTCCCCCCGCTCCTCCCTCCCGACCGCGTCGGCCCGGTCCGCGTCCGCCTGGCCGAGGAGGGCGAGGGCCGCCTCCGGCTCCCCGGCCCGGATCGCCGCTTCGGCCAGCAGCAGGTTGAGCCGGGTCCGCCGAGGCGTATCGGCCGGGGCCTCCGGCAGGGCGGTCAGCCGCTCGGCCCAGGTGAACGGTGCGCCCGAGGCGTACCAGTACGTACGCGCATGGTCGACCAGCGCGATCGCCTCGTCCGCCGCGCCGATGCCGATCAGGGTGTCCAGGGCGCAGCGGATGTTGCGCTCCTCGCTCCGGAAGGCCGTGATCCCGGCGTACTGGTCGCCTTCGGCGATGCGGCGTGCGGCGGTGTGTGCCAGCTCGGCGTAGTAACGGGCGTGCGACAGGGGCGAGTTGTCGTGGGCGGGGGCGGAATCCGGTCCGGCGGTGGGGACGGATGGCTCGAACGGGATATGCAGCCGGGTGCGGGTGAACCCGTCGAGACGGCCGGACGGAAGCGCGGACACACTCAGCAGATGGCGGCCGAGCAGGGTCTCGAGCGCCGCCGGGAACGCGTTGAGGGGGACGCCGGCGATCCGCCGCAGCGCCTCGGGTCCGGCCCCGCCGCTGAAGAGCCGGGAGCAGACCAGCAGTCGGCGTTCGACGTCGCCCAGTTCGGCGTCGCCCAGTTCGGCGTGGCGCCGCGCCCGTACGGACGCGTCCGGGTCCGTGGCCGCCGCGCGAGGCGAGGGTGTGGCGGGGGCCGGACCGCCGTATGCGTCGAGCAGCCGCGCGAGGCTGCCGCTGTCGCCACCGGCCCCCGCGAGGCCCTCGGGTCCGGGGTCGAACCGCCCGTCCAGCGCGGCCCAGAGCACTTCGGGCCCCTCCAGGGCGGCGATCCGCGCCGCCAGGACCAGGGCGCCGGGGATGCCTCGCAGTTCGGCGCAGGTACGGGCGACCGCCTCCTGGTTGTCGTGCTGGACGCGGAACGCGGGGTTCAGGGCACGTAAGGAGGCCACGTACAGCCGTACGGACGGAATGCGGCACATGCTGTCGAGGTCGAGCGCCGAGCAGTCGAACGGGACGGGCAGCGGCCCGACCGTACGGACCGCAAAGCCCGCAGAGGACGCAGCGGCCGCGGCGGCCAGGGGCTCGCGGGCGGTGACGATCAGCCTGACGCCAGCGTGCGCCGCCGCGCCCGGCACGCCCCCGCGATCGGCCGCGGCCAGGCCCTCGGCCAGGATGAGCGGCGGCGCGCCGACGCCGCCAGGTCCCCCGTCCCTGGCGGCTCTTGGGCGCTCGTGGAGGCGCGCGACGAGCCGGATGAGCTCCGCGCCGGGGTTCTCGTACGCGGACCCGTCGAAGCCGATCGTCTCGGCCCCGCTCGCCGACGCGTACGCGGACGCGACCGCCCGGGCCAGCCGTGTCTTGCCGATGCCGGGCCCGCCGGAGAGCACCACGCCCAGCGTGGCCGTGTCCGTCAGGAGCGCCAGCAGCTCGGAGATCTCACGGTCCCGTCCGAAGATCTCGCGGTCGGGCGGATCGGTCATGGACGGCTCCACGGAGTGTGTGAGCTGAGATGAATGTTGTGTGGAAAATCCTGCACATCAGCTGGACGGCCTGTCAACTAGAATGAATGGAGGCACGTTGAGGACCTATGTCTGCTGCCGCCCGCCGAAGAGCCACGGCGGGCGCGAACGAGAGAGGTGCGCCGTGACAGGGGAGGAGCCCACGCCGTCGGTGCTGGCCGACAAGATCGACACTCTCTTCAAGGTCGTGCGCCGGCCCGACCGCCAGCAGTACAGCCATGAGGAAGTCGCCCGGGCCTGCCGCGAGGCCACCGGCGAGACCTTCTCGGCGACCTATCTGTGGCAGCTGCGCACCGGGCGGCGGGACAACCCGACCAAGCGCCATCTGGAGGCGCTGGCGCAGTTCTTCCAGGTCCCCCCGGCCTACTTCTTCGACGACGAGCAAGGCGCGGAGATCGCCCGCGAGCTCGAACTGCTCGGCGCGCTGCGCGACGCGGGCGTGCGGGACGTGGCGCTGCGCGCGGTGAACCTCTCCCCCGAGGGGCTGGGCACGATCAGCGATGTCATCGACGCGATCGCCCGGCGCGAGGCGGAGGCCGCGGCGGAGACAAAGGCGGAGAAGGGCAGCGCGAGGCGGCGCCGCGACCGCGGTTGAGGGCGGCGTGATACGGCAGCGGCCCCGCCGACGCGAACGTCGGCGGGGCCGCTG
>NZ_MUNE01001038.1 GCF_002154605.1 Streptomyces milbemycinicus
GCCGGGGTTGGCGGGCGGGATCCCCGGATAGTTGCGGTCGTCGTAGGCGGCGATCTCCTGGGCGATGGTCCAGTACTGCGAGGGGTTCTCGGGGGCGTTCGGGTCGTCGATGACGCCGTGCTCGACGAAGTTCACCCACCGCGTCTCCCAGCCCCTGCGGATGGTGAGCACGACCCGCGCGCTGCCCGCGCGCAGAAACGCCTGCCGGTTGGCGTCGGGGTGTTCGATCTCGCGGATGAAGCGCCAGCTCTCGGGGAGGTCCCAGAAGTACGAGTAGAGGAAGCTGACCACGTTCTCCCACTCGATGGCCTGGTTGACGAAGCGCACGACGTCCTCGTACTGACGGACCGGCGTCCACAGCGTCGAGTCGGGGCCGATGGTGTTTCCCTCGAAGCCCGTACCGTGTGCCACGTCCACCTTGGCCGCGGCGAATGCGTCGAGGACTTCCTTCGGCATGCTGGGGAACCTGCCGCCGAGCAGGTAGCGCAGCACGTTCTTCATGATCTCGTCGCTCTCTTCACGGCGCAGGGTGAGCGTGTCCACGTCGTTCAGCCGCGCCTCCAGCGCCGCGATCCGGCCGGCGATGTCCTGCTGCTGTGCGTAGTACGCCGTCTGCGCGGCCGTGTAGAGCGCGTTCCACACATCGAACTGCCAGCGTTCCATGGCGGCTTGGGTGGGCCGCACCTCGGCGGTCAGCAGCAGGGACTGGGTGGACACCTGGTCGAAGACCAGGACGAGCACCGGTGTCCCCGTGGCGCCGGCCATGAAGTCGCCGCCGTCGGTGTCCCGCTTGAGCACTGTGTTCGGGTCGAAGACCTTGTCCGGGAAGGGGTCGAAGGGGAGGGTGGTGCCCTCGATGGTGAACTGGCCCAGGTGTCCGGCGAAGCTCGTCATCCGGCCGCTGATGGTGATGTTCACGATCTCGTACCCGGCGGGGATGTTGAGGGGCATCCTGGTGACGCCTCGGCCCTGCGGCAACGGCCCGGTCTCCACTGCGTACGTCTGCGGGGGCAGATCCGGGGGCGGCGGCGGGACCTGCGCGTCGTACTGGTCGGCGAGCACCAGGTAGTGCGGCGATTTGGGGGTGGGCGGGTCGGTTTTCGGCGGCTCCGGGTCGCCCTTGCGGACCTCGGCGGTGATGTCGTTGTGCGGGATGTTGAAGACGAACGGTCCGAGCTGGGCCTTGAGCGCCTCCAGCTCCGCGTACGGGCGGCGCATCGTGGCGGCGGGCTCCGGCAGGACGACGTCATACGTCTGCCGCATGCCGTACCGGTAGAGGCGGACCCGCCACTTGCGCATGAGGCTGAAGTAGTCGATGCGGATCGGGTTGGTCGCGCTGGGGTTCTTCAGCGTCCTGGTGGTGGTCTGCGATGTCCCGGTGACCGTGGTCGTGGTGATGGTGACCTTGTGCTCCTGCCGGGCGCGGGTGGACGCCTTCTGGGTCAGGGTGGTGGCGTGCTTCCTGCTGTCGGTCGCCGACTGGGAGGCGGCGTCCTGGCCGGTGTATCCCGAGGTGACCGAGCCGGAGATGACGGGGATGCCGCCGGAGACGGTCCCGGTGATGTTGAACTGGTTGGAGTGCTGCTGCTGTGAGGACGTCGACTGCGACAGCTCGGTGTTGTCCGTCACCCCGGTCTCGCTGAAGGTCTCCAGGGAGTCGGTGACGATCGAGCTGAACTCCTTCTTCTGGACCGACCATTCCTTGTAGGTGACGGCGGTCTCCTCCTGCGGGGCCAGGGGAATGGTGGCGACGAGTTCGCCGCGCTCGATCCCGGCCGGCGTCATCTCCAGCCGTTCCAGGTTCATCAGGCCCATCCGGGGCGCGGCGGTGTTGGCCTCGAGGCCCTTGGCCGCGACCACGGCGGTCTGCAGCGCCTGCAGCGCGGCGCCGCGCGCCGACTCCTCGGTCTCCTCCGCACGCTCGTGGCGCAGGGCGACCACAGCCTGCCCGTATTCCTCGAGCGCGCGGGTGGGGACGGCGGCGAAGGCGGAGAGCGGAGCGGGGGAGAAGGAAGGCGGGGTGAGCAGGTCCCGCAGGGGCTCGGCGAGTTCGGGGTGCCGGTTCCGTATCGCGTCCGCCTCGTCCGGCTGGAGCTGGAGCTGGCGTACGAACGCGGCCTTCGTCAGGGCCTGTCCGATGGGCGGGGTCTCCACGTCCAGAGGGACGAAGGTCGCTTTGTCGATCTCACGGGTCGACTGGTCGAGCACGGGCGCCGTCACCGGCGGAGCCGTCGGCGGGATCGTCGGAAGGGTCGCCGGCGGCACCGGTGAGGGGATGCTCGGCGTGTCGGCTCCGGACCTGGATCCCGGTCCGGACTCGGCGACATGGGTCATGGTGATCTCCACAGAGGGTGACAGGGGCCGCACTCCGGGCCACTGGCCCCGACCTTCGCACAACGGGTCACTCCGGGACATCTGTTGTGCCGCTGAGCGGATCAGCGCCCCGGGCGCCCTTGCATCGTGGCGCTGATGACCCTCCCCGTCCGCACCACCGAGGCCGTCAGCGGGGACAGCGGCTGGGAGGGGTCGACCAGGGCGCACAGGGCCGCGACGGCCGTGCCGCTGCGGCCGCGCAAGGGGACGGCGACACAGCACACCCCCTCCGCGACCTCCTGACGGTCGACGGCGAACCCGGCCTCCCGGATCTGCGCCGCCTCCCGCGACCACGCCCTGGACGGCGGTTCCACGGGCAGGCCGGCGGGTGCGCCCGCCACCAGGACCTTCCCCGCGGCGGTCGTCCAGGGGAAGGCCGTCCCCGCTCGCATCGGTGCGAAGGCATCCCATTCGCCGGGGACCGCGGCGGCCGTCAGAGCCCGGCCCTCGCGCAGTACGAAGATCCCCACTGTCGCACCGGTGGCTCTCGCCAATTCGTGGACGGGTCTGCGGGCGAGAGCCAGCATGCCGGGGTGCGGCTGCCAGCCGAGGCCGAGCCGGAACATGCGCGAGCCCATTCGGAAAAGGCCACCCGAGCGCTCCACCGCACCCAATTCGACGAGTTGTTCGAGAAGTCGGCGCGCGGTCGTCTTCGGTAATCCGCTCTCCGCGGCCAATGCTGTCAGCCGGGATTCCCCGGCCCTTTCCACGGCCTCCAGCAAGGCGAACGCACCTTCGAGAACCCCGCGCCCGCCACCTGGCATATTCATATCCACCACCGCCGAGCCCGCCCTTCCGCCACCGCTGCCGCTTTGTGCTCCCTCAGGGAAAGGAAAGCATTCTCGGATGGACGGAAGATAAATTCCCACGTGAAATACACGACGGTGTTGACAAGTGGGCCTGCCCGCCTCCACCCCACGCGGACCTATGGGGTGAGGCGGCGGCTGTTTCGTTGTGTCACGCGGTTTGTGTCACGCGGTCACCCGAGGACCCCCTTCCCTGCGGTCGGCAGGTCCTCGGGCAGCAGCGTCCGCAGGTCGTCCACGCTCGGCTGGCGCAGCGCCGTCAGCCGCCTGGCCTGGTACGTGATCATGGTTTCCAGCAGTTGCCGGGCCAGCCGCGCGTTGCCGAAGGAGCGGTCGCGCGGAATGTCCGCGATATGGGTGCGCAGCGCCTCCAGCGTGGCCGCCGGGCAGGCGTAGCCGGACTCCTCGGCGTGCCGCTCCAGGATGGTGAGGAGTTCGTCGGTGGTGTAGTTCTCGAACTCCACGAAGCGGGAGAAGCGCGAGGCGAGGCCGGGGTTGGAGTCCAGGAAGCGCCGCATCTCCGCGGTGTAGCCGGCGACGATCACCACGACCTGGTCCCGGTGGTCCTCCATCAGTTTCAGCAGTGTGTCCACGGCCTCGCGGCCGAAGTCGCTGGAGTTGCCCTCGGGGGTGAGGGTGTACGCCTCGTCGATGAACAGCACACCGCCCATCGCGCTTTCGAACACCTCCTTGGTGAGCTGCGCGGTGTGGCCGACGTAGCGCCCCACCAGATCGGCGCGCGCCACTTCCACCAGCTGGCCGCGGGGCAGTACGCCCAGGGAGTGCAGCAGCCCGGCGTAGAGGCGGGCCACGGTGGTCTTACCGGTGCCGGGCGGGCCGGAGAAAACCAGGTGCTGGCTGATCCGCGGGGCGGGCAGCCCGGCCGCCTCGCGCTGCTTGACCGTGGTGAGCAGCGAGACCAGATCGGTGACCTCGCGTTTGACCGCCCCGAGGCCCACCATGGCCTCCAGCCGGGCCAGCATCGCCTCCCGGTCCTCGCCGGTCTTCTGCTGGGCGCCGCTCTCGTCGCTGATGTCCTCGGGCAGCAGCAGGGTCAGGTCGCGCTCTGCCGGTTCGGCCATGGTGGCGAGGCGGAAGGCCTGGCGGTCCACCATCTCCTCGAACACCCGGCGCGCGGCGCGGCCGTTGCCGAATGAGGCGCCCCGGTCCATCGCCTCGAAGTGGGCGGCCAGCGCCTCGGTGGTGCCCGGTCCCAGTTCGTACTGGTGGGAGGCGCACATGCTCTCGGTGATGGTCACCAGGTCGGTGACGGAGTAGTTGGTGAACTCGATGGTGCGGGTGAAACGGGAGGCCAGGCCCGGGTTGGACACCAAGAAGGAGGTCATTTCCGCCGAGTAGCCGGCGGCGATGACCACGACGTCCTCGCGGTGGTCCTCCATCAGCTTCAGCAGCGTGTCCACGGCCTCGCGGCCGAAGTCGTTGGAGCTGCCGCCCTCGGGGGTGAGGGTGTAGGCCTCGTCGATGAACAGCACACCGCCGATCGCCTCGTTGAACGCCTCGGTGGTCTTGATGGCCGTACCGCCGATGACCTGGGCCACCAGATCCGCGCGGGACACCTCGACCAGATGGCCCGAGGGCAGGACGCCCAGCTGGGCGAGGATGGAGCCGTAGAGGCGGGCCACGGTGGTCTTGCCGGTGCCGGGCGGGCCGGCGAACACCAGATGGCGGCTCATCGACGGCACCGGCATGCCCAGCCGCTGGCGCCGCTGGGAGAGCTGGTTGAGGTTGACCAGGGTGCGCACCTGGTGCTTGACGCCGTCCAGGCCGATCAGCGCCTCCAGTTCGTCCAGCGGCTCCTTGGGCGCGGCGGAGCCGGAGTCCTTCCCCGAGGAGCGCCCGGTGGCGTTCGCGGTCACCGCGGCGCCCCAGATGTCGGGCGTGGCGTTGTCGGCGCTGGTCAGCTCCAGCACCTCCAGGCGCTCGCTCACCCGGGTCTGGGTCAGCCCGGCGCCCCGGTTCTCGCGTACGGTGCAGCCGGTGACGGTGACCGGTTCGGCGCTGTCGATCCGGATGCCGTCGCCGACGCTG
>NZ_MUNE01001039.1:0-157 GCF_002154605.1 Streptomyces milbemycinicus
ATGGCGATCATGGCGCCGCGGCCGCGGAGGTCGCCGATGATGTCGTGCTTGTCCTGGAGCGCGGCGAGACGGGCCTTCATGATGTGCTCGATGCGCTGGGCGGCGGCGTTGAGATCGAGGTCGCGCATGGTCTGGATGGCGCCGAGCGCGGCGGCAC
>NZ_MUNE01001039.1:205-977 GCF_002154605.1 Streptomyces milbemycinicus
GGCCGCCGGCGATGCCCTTGGCGGTGGTGATGAGGTCGGGGACGAGGTTCTCGTGCTCGCTGGCGAACCACCTGCCGGTGCGGCAGAAGCCGGACTGGATCTCGTCGGCGACGAAGACGATGCCGTTGGCGCGGGCGAACTCGGCGATCTTGGGGAGGAAGCCGGGGGCGGGCTCGATGAAGCCGCCTTCGCCGAGGATGGGTTCGATGATGATGGCGGCGACGTTGTCGGGACCGACCTGCTTGGTGATCATGTCGATGGCCTGGGCGGCAGCCTCGTCGGCGCAGCGGTCGGGGCCGGTGAGCCAGCGGTAGGGGTAGGCGACCGGGACGCGGTAGACCTCGGGCGCGAAGGGTCCGAAACCGTGCTTGTACGGCATGTTCTTCGAGGTCAGCGCCATCGTGAGGTTGGTGCGGCCGTGATAACCGTGGTCGAAGACGACGACGGCCTGGCGCTTGGTGTAGGCGCGGGCAATCTTGACGGCGTTCTCGACGGCTTCGGCGCCGGAATTGAAGAGCGCGGACTTCTTGGGGTGGTCGCCGGGGGTGAGGGCGGCCAGCTCCTCGCAGACCTGTACGTAGCCCTCGTAAGGGGTGACCATGAAGCAGGTGTGGGTGAAGTCGGCGAGCTGGGCGGTGGCACGGCGGACGACGGCTTCCGCGCTGGAGCCGACGGAGGTCACGGCGATGCCCGAGCCGAAGTCGATCAGAGAATTGCCGTCCACGTCCTCGATCACCCCGCCACCCGCCCGCGCGGCGAACACCGGCATGAC
>NZ_MUNE01001039.1:1008-1200 GCF_002154605.1 Streptomyces milbemycinicus
TCCGGACAGTTCGGTCATGGGGTGCTCCAGATGGTCCAGGGGGAATAACGGCGCTTTTACTCGCAGGCTAGGCGGGGTGCGGTGGGTGTGGCATGTTCCGTTCGGGAGCAGTGGGCGTGCTGCGTTGTCCTTGGCGGACATAGCGCGGAGGGGATGAGCGGGGCGTGGGAACGGCCGGGTCGCTGAACTCCC
>NZ_MUNE01001039.1:1228-1385 GCF_002154605.1 Streptomyces milbemycinicus
CCCGGCCGGGAACACTAGATTGGACGCTGTCGCGTCAGCGCGGTGACGCGAGGCGCGAGCACGGAGCACAGCCGGTCAGGGGGCAAGGGGCAGCAGATGGACACCGAGGGCACTTTCGACTCACGCGGCACCCACCGCAACCCACCCCATCATCCGC
>NZ_MUNE01000104.1 GCF_002154605.1 Streptomyces milbemycinicus
TCCTGAAGGCCGTACGGGGCGCCGAGGTCACCCGGTAGACGTCGTAGACGCCCTCGACGCCCCGTACGGCCTTCAGGACATGGCCCAGGTGCTTGGGGTCGCCCATCTCGAAGGTGAAGCGCGAGGTGGCGACCCGGTCGCGGGAGGTCTGTACGGCGGCGGACAGGATGTTGACGTGCTGGTCGGACAGCACGCGTGTGACATCGGACAGCAGCCGGGACCGGTCCAGGGCCTCGACCTGGATGGCGACCAGGAAGACGGAGGACTGGGTGGGCGCCCACTCGACGTCGAGCATCCGCTCCGGCTGCTGGGAGAGCGAGTCGACGTTGACACAGTCGGCGCGGTGGACGGAGACGCCGCTGCCGCGGGTGACGAAGCCGATGATGGGGTCGCCGGGCACGGGCGTACAGCAGCGGGCCAGCTTGACCCATACGTCCTCGACGCCCTTGACCACGACGCCCGGGTCGGCGCTGGAGCGGCGCTTGCCGCGGCCGCGGATCGGCGGCGCGGTCTCGGCGATGTCCTCGTTGGCCGCCTCCTCGCCGCCGAGGGCCTGCACTAGCTTGCCGACGACGTTCTGCGCGGAGACATGGCCCTCGCCGATGGCCGCGTACAGCGAGGAGATGTCGGGGTAGCGCATCTCATGGGCCAGGGTGACCAGCGAGTCGCCGGTCAGAATCCGCTGGATCGGCAGGTTCTGCTTGCGCATGGCCCGCACGATGGCGTCCTTGCCCTGCTCGATGGCCTCGTCGCGGCGCTCCTTGGAGAACCAGGCGCGGATCTTGTTACGGGCGCGCGGGGACTTGACGAAGCCCAGCCAGTCCCGGGACGGACCGGCCCCGGGCGCCTTGGAGGTGAAGACCTCCACCAGATCGCCGTTGTCCAGGGTCGACTCGAGCGGCACGAGCCGCCCGTTGACCCGGGCCCCTATGGTGCGGTGGCCGACCTCGGTGTGCACCGCGTACGCGAAGTCCACCGGGGTGGCCCCGGCCGGCAGCGCTATGACATCGCCCTTGGGCGTGAAGACGAAGACCTCGTTACGGGACAGGTCGAAGCGCAGCGACTCCAGGAACTCGCCCGGGTCCTCGGTCTCCTTCTGCCAGTCCAGCAGCTGCCGCAGCCACGCCATGTCGTTGATGGCGTCGTCCTTGCCGGCCCGCTTGGGCACGTCGGTGCGCACCTTGGAGGCGCCGGCGACGGCCTCCTGCTTGTACTTCCAGTGCGCGGCGATGCCGTACTCGGCGCGGCGGTGCATATCGAAGGTGCGGATCTGCAGCTCGACCGGCTTGCCGCTGGGCCCGATCACCGTCGTGTGCAGCGACTGGTACATGTTGAACTTGGGCATCGCGATGTAGTCCTTGAACCGCCCGGGCACCGGGTTCCACCGCGCGTGGATGGTCCCGAGCGCCGCGTAGCAGTCGCGGACGGTGTCGACGAGCACCCGGATGCCCACCAGGTCGTAGATCTCGGCGAAGTCGCGGCCGCGCACGATCATCTTCTGGTAGACCGAGTAGTAGTGCTTCGGACGGCCGGTGACGGTCGCCTTGATCCGGGCCGCGCGCAGATCGCCCTGGACCTGGTCGGTGACGACGGCGAGGTATTCGTCCCGCTTGGGGGCGCGCTCGGCGACCAGCCGCACGATTTCGTCGTACATCTTGGGGTAGAGGATCGCGAAGGCGAGGTCCTCCAGCTCCCACTTGATCGTGTTCATGCCCAGGCGATGGGCGAGCGGGGCGTAGATCTCCAGCGTCTCGCGGGCCTTCTTCTCCTGCTTCTCCCGCTTGAGATAGCGCATGGTGCGCATGTTGTGCAGCCGGTCGGCGAGCTTGATGACCAGGACGCGCGGGTCCTTGGCCATGGCGACGACCATCTTGCGCACGGTCTCGGCCTGCGCCGCCTCGCCGAACTTGACCTTGTCCAGCTTGGTGACGCCGTCCACGAGCAGGGCGACCTGATCGCCGAAGTCGCGGCGCAGGGTGTCCAGGCCGTACTCGGTGTCCTCGACGGTGTCATGCAGCAGACCGGCCATCAAAGTGGCCGGATCCATACCCAGCTCGGCCAGGATCGTGGTCACCGCGAGCGGATGGGTGATGTACGGATCGCCGCTCTTGCGCTTCTGGCCGCGGTGCCAGCGCTCGGCGACCTGGTACGCCCGCTCGATCTGGCGCAGGGTCGAGGCGTCGGCCTTGGGGTCGTTGCCGCGCACGATGCGCAGCAGCGGCTCCAGGACGGGGTTGTACGGGCTGGAGCGCTGCACACCGAGGCGGGCGAGCCGGGCGCGGACCCGGTTGGAGGAGCCTGCTCTGGGGGTGGGGCTCTGCAGCGGGCGGGAGGCCGGCGCGGGGCGTGAGCTGCTTGTACGCTCCGCCGGGGGGCGCGGCGCGGAGGGCTCCGGCCGAGGGGGCGCCTCACTGTTCTTGGGCACCTCAGGGGCCGCCGTGGACTTGGCGACGGCGGTCGGCTCTGCCGGTTGCGCGGCGGAGAGCGGCTGGGCCTCGTCTGGCAAGGGCACTCCTCAAGCGGTCCGGGCCTCAAAGAGGCCAGGATGCCATGGTATCGATCCCGCCACTCCACTCGCCTCCCGGCAGCCCCACGGACCCCTACAAAGCGGCTTCGCCTCCGGGCGCTCGGGTCCTCTGTCGACGGCGCTCGTCGCACGGTCGCTCGTGCCTCGCTCCCTCCTCCTCGCCCCTTTCGACAGCCGCGCGCCCTTTGGCTCAGCCGCTGGCATACGTGAGGGTGGGGAACCCTGGTGACGCGGGCTCCCCACCCTCAGGCGATGGCACAGCTCAGACCGTGATCAGGGCCTCCAGGGGCGCGCGGTCGAGCACCGGGAGAAGGCGGCTGCGGCCCTCGAGAAAGCCGAGCTCCAGCAGCACCGCGACCCCGGCGACCTCGGCACCGGCACGGCGGATGAGCCGCAGCGACGCCTCGGCGGTGCCGCCGGTGGCGAGCACATCGTCGATCACCAGGACCCGGTCGCCGGGCACCAGGGCGTCGGTGTGGATCTCGATCTCCGCGGTGCCGTACTCCAGCTCGTACGCCTGGCCGAGAGTCGCTCCGGGGAGCTTGCCCGCCTTGCGCACGGGTACGAAGCCGATCCCGGCGCGCACCGCGGCCGGGGCGGCGAGGATGAAGCCGCGCGCCTCCAGGCCCACGACCTTGGTGGCGCCGTGCCTGGTGCACAGCTCGGCGAGTGCGTGGGTCAGCGCTCCGAAGGCCGTGGCGTCGGCCAGCAGCGGGGTGATGTCCTTGAACATCACCCCCGGCTTCGGATAGTCCGGCACATCCAGGATCCGGCTGAGCAGCAGCCCGCGCAGCTCCTCGCCGTCGAGGCCGCCGAGCGCGGGGTCGGTCGTCCCGGCGCTCATCGGCGCTTCCCTGACGGTCGGCCACGGCCCCGGCCGCGCGAGGTCGGCTGGCGGCGCTGGCCCGCACCCGCCGCAGCGGGGGTGGGCTCGTCGCCGTCCTCGGCGCGCGGCTGCGGGGTGACATCCTGCGGCTTCTGCTCGGCATCGGAGTCCGAGTCGGCCTTGGCCGCGGCGGAGGCGCGCTTGGCGCGCACCCGCTTGGCCAGGGCCTTCATCTGCGGGTCGCGCTCCTTGAGGTCGGCCACCAGCGGGGTGGCGATGAAGATCGAGGAGTACGCACCGGCCGCGAGGCCGACGAACAGGGCCAGCGAGATGTCGTTGAGCATGCCCGCGCCCAGCGCCCCGCCACCGATGAACAGCAGCGCGCCGACCGGCAGCAGCGCCACGACCGTGGTGTTGATGGAGCGCACCAGGGTCGAGTTGAGGCTGCGGTTGGCGATCTCGCTGTACGTGAAGCGGGTCTGCTTGGTGAGGTCCTTCGACGCTTCCTTGAGACCGTCGAAGACGACGACGGTGTCATAGAGCGAATAACCGAGGATGGTCAGCAGACCGATCACGGTGCCCGGGGTGACCTCGAAGCCGACCAGCGCGTACACCCCGACCGTGATGGTGAGGTCGTGGATGAGCGCGATCAGTGCGGCGAGCGCCATGCGCCACTCGAAGGCGATGGCGAGATAGATCACCACCAGGACCATGAAGATCGCCAGACCCTGCCAGGCCTTGTTGGCGATCTCCTCACCCCAGCTGGGGCCGACCAGCTGGGTTTCGATCTCGCTGGTCTTGACGTCCAGCTCCTTGGCGAGCTTCTCCTGGACCGGCAGCGCCTCCTTGGTGCCCAGCTCGCTGATCTGGATCCGCAGCCCGCCACGGCCGAGCTCCTGGACGACCGCGGTGTGGCCGCCGGACGCAGACTCCGCCACCTCGCGCGCGTGGGAGGCCGACACGCTGGTCTTGGGGGTCTCGAAGACCGCTCCGCCGGAGAACTCGATGCCCAGGTTGAGCCCGCGCACCGCCAGGCCCACGATCGCCGTGATGGTGATCAGTATCGAGATGCCGTACCAGATCTTCCGCTTGCCGACGAAGTCGTAGCCGACCTCGCCTCGGTAGAGCCTGGCGCCGAGAGTGCCGAGTCGCGACATCTCACGCCTCCTTCGGGTCGGCGGGGGCGGTGGCGGTGGTGCGGCGGCTGCGGCGCAGCGGCGGCTTGGCGCCCAAACGCCGCGGATCCAGACCGGACCACGGGTGACCGCTCGCGAAGAACTTACGCCGGGCGAGGATCGTCATCAGCGGCTTGGTGAACAGGAACACCACCACAACGTCCAGCAGCGTGGTGAGGCCCAGGGTGAAGGCGAAGCCCTGCACCTTGCCGACCGTCACGATGTAGAGCACCGCGGCCGCGAGGAACGACACGAAGTCGGACACCAGGATGGTGCGCCGGGCACGCGGCCAGCCGCGCTCGACGGCCGGACGCAGCGTGCGGCCCTCGCGGATCTCGTCCCTTATGCGCTCGAAGTACACGATGAAGGAGTCGGCCGTGATACCGATCGCGACGATCGCACCACAGACGGCCGGCAGGTTCAGCGCGAAGCCGATGCCCGGGCCGAGCAGCACCATGATCGTGTAGCTCAGAACGGCGGAGACCGCCAGGCTGGCCAGGGCGATCAGCGCCAGACCCCGGTAGTAGACGACCAGGTAGACCACCACGAGCGCGAGGCCGATGGCGCCCGCGATCAGACCGGCCTCCAGCTGCTCACCGCCGAGCGCGGCGGAGACGGTGGTCTCGTCCGCGATGTCGAACGACAGCGGCAGCGCGCCGTAGGACAGCACGTTGGCCAGGTCCGAGGTGTTCTTCTGGTCGAAGTCAGGGCCGGAGATCTGGGCCCGGCCGCCGACGATGGACTCGTCGACCCTGGGGTCGGAGTAGACCTCGCCGTCCAGGACGATCGCGAACTGGTTCTGCGGCGGCTGCTGCTTGGCCAGCTCGCCGGTCACCTTGGCCCACTTCTTGCCACCGCTGCCGGTGAAGTTGAGCTCGACGATCCAGCCCCCGCCGCCCTGGCTGTCGTAGACGGACGCGGCGTTCTTGACGTCGGTGCCCTCCACCTGGGACGGGCCGAGGATGAACTTGCGCGAGCCGTCCCGGTCACAGGCGACGACGGAATCGCTCGGCTTGGCGCCTGCGGCCTTCTCCCGGGCCTTGGCCCGGTCCGCCGGGGTGGTGCACTCCAGGTCCGCGAGCTGCTTGGTCAGATCGTCGGCCTTGGAGGACTCGCCCTTGGGGGTCTCGGTCGCCTTGGGCGTCTCGCTCGCCTTGGGGCTCTCGGAGGCGCTGGGGCTCTCCGAGGCGCTGGGCGTCTTGTCGGCCTTCAGGCCCTCGGAGACGGCCCGCCCCTGGCTGCTGCTGGAGGCGCTGGATGCGCTCGGGGTACCGGTCGCGCCCGTGGCGGTCGGGGTGGACGACGCCTTGCCCTTGTCGTTGCTCTTGCCTGTGCCGGTCGCGGTCGGCGTGGGGCTGGCGGTGGGCTTGGTCTTCTTGCCGTCGGTGTAGGTCACCACCGGGCGGAAGTAGAGCTGGGCGGTGGTGCCGACCTGCGTACGGGCCTGTTTCGCATCCATCCCCTTGGGGATGTTCACGATGATGTGCTTGTCGCCCTGCGTCTGGACCTCGGCCTCGGACACACCCAGACCGTTGACCCGCCGCTCGATGATGTTGACGGCGGTGTTCATGTTGTCCGAGTTGATCGCGTTGGGCTTGCCCGGTTGGTTCTTGGCCTCCAGCGTGAAGCTGGTGCCGCCCGCCAGGTCGATGCCCAGCCGTGGCTTGGTGTGACCGGAGATGAACATCCCCGCGGTGAGCGCCACGATGGCTACCAGGATCGCGACCAGGGCGCGCCCGGGCCTGCCCTGTGACCCGGAGGACCTGCGGCCCTTCTTCGGTGCTGCCACCTTCTCGTAATCTCCCTGTCCAACCGCCCGGCATCGGGTGTGCGCCGGGCGGCCACGAAGTCTTGTGGGACGAACCCCCGCCGGAGCCTAGACCGTCCGGGAACCGCGGCGCGCCGAGCGGTGGCGCGCCACGGTTCCCGGAGCGGTACTACTTGGCGTCGGCGTCGTCGTCCCGCTTGTCCTCCTTCGGCGCGTCGGCCGCGGCCGACGGCTTGCTGAGGTCGGTCTTCTTGTCCTCGTCCGCCGCCTCGGCGTCAGCCGTCTCGTCCTCGGCCTCGGTGAGCGAGGAGGCGTCGTCGGGGACGACAGGGGTGTCGTCGGCAGCGTCGGCAGCCTCGTCGGAGTCCTCGGGGTCGATCCCGTGCACGATCCGGTTGTACTCGGCGTCGTCGAGGACGGCTCCCACCGCGTTCTTCGCGTAGAAGGCGTGCACGCCGGGAGCGACCTCGAGGAGGACCGCGTCCTCGTGGACCTCCTTGACCGTGGCGTACATACCGCCGATGGTCCGCACACCGGTGCCCGGCCCCATCTGGTCACGCATGTTCGCGGCCTGGCGCTGCTTGTTCTTGGCCGACCGGGTCATCAGGAACATGGCCCCGATGAGCACGATGAACGGCAGGAGAGTCATATACACGGGACGGAAATTCCTTCACACGACCGCGGGGACGCGGCCTGGACTATGGGGTGGTCATGCCGCACCGGTCACGGACGGCATACGAACGGCATCGGCGGAGTCTAAGCGAGCCCGCGCCTATGGAACAACGCCCGGCGCGGCATGTGGGTTCCTCACCCGACCATAATCGGCTATCAGCCGTCTCAGGCCGCTCAGCTCCCGTCTCCAGCCTCCTCAGCCTCTTAACCCTCTTCAGCCCTCGAAAAGTCCCTGCTGGGCCGCGCCGCCCTGCTGCGGCGGGGTCAGCCCCAGGTGGGTCCAGGCCGCGGGCGTGGCGATCCGGCCCCTGGGCGTACGGGCCAGCAGCCCCTCACGGACCAGGAAGGGCTCGGCGACCTCCTCGACCGTCTCCCGCTCCTCCCCCACCGCGACCGCCAGGGTCGACAGCCCGACCGGGCCGCCGCCGAACAGCTTGAGCAGGGCGGTCAGCACCGCGCGGTCCAGCCGGTCCAGGCCACGGCCGTCCACGTCGTACACAGCCAGGGCGCGGGCCGCGATCTCGCGGGTGACCACGCCGTCCGCCTTGACCTGGGCGTAGTCCCGCACCCGGCGCAGCAGCCGGTTGGCGATACGCGGGGTGCCGCGGGAGCGCCCGGCGATCTCGCCCGCGCCCTCCGCCTCGATGACGACGTCCAGCAGCCCGGCGGAGCGGTGGATGACGCGCTCCAGCTCGGCAGGCGCGTAGAACTCCATATGGCCGGTGAAGCCGAAGCGGTCACGCAGCGGGGGCGGCAGCAGCCCGGCCCGGGTGGTGGCGCCGACCAGGGTGAACGGCGGCAGCTCCAGGGGGATGGCGGTGGCGCCGGGGCCCTTGCCGACGATCACATCGACGCGGAAGTCCTCCATCGCCATGTACAGCATCTCCTCGGCGGGCCGCGACATGCGGTGGATCTCGTCGAGGAACAGCACCTCGCCCTCGGCGAGCGAGGACAGGATCGCGGCGAGGTCGCCGGCGTGCTGGATGGCGGGGCCCGAGGTGATCCGGATGGGGGCGCCCATCTCGGCGGCGATGATCATCGACAGGGTGGTCTTGCCGAGGCCGGGCGCGCCGGAAAGCAGCACATGGTCGGCCGTCGCGCCGCGCTGCCGGGCCGCCTTGAGGACCAGGTCCAGCTGCTCGCGGACCCGCTCCTGGCCGACGAACTCGCCCAGGTCCTTGGGGCGCAGCGCGGCCTCGACCGCCTGGTCCTCGCCGTCGGCGTCGGCGCCCACCAGCCGGCCGGTGCGGGCGTCGTCGGCGGTGGCCGGTGCGGTCTCGTCCCAGTTCACGAAAGTCTCGCCTCGCGATGTCGTATCGGGCAGTGCGGCCGGGCGCACGGGGCGGTCGCCGGGCCGGGGGCAGTGTCTGCGGGGCGGCCTGCGGTCAGCGGGCCCGGTTCAGGGTCTGCAGGGCGGCCCGCAGCAGCTGCGCCACCTGCGGGCTGCCGCCCGCGGCCACGGCCGCCTCGGCCTGCGGGGTGACGGCCGCGACCGCGTCCTCGGCCTCCCTCGGCGCGTATCCGAGGCCGACGAGCGCGGTGTGCAGCTGATCGCTCCAGCCCGGGGCGGGGGCGGCCGGCCCGGCGGGGCGGCCCACCGGCTCGCCGAGCCGGTCCTTGAGCTCGAGCAGCAGCCGCTGCGCGCCCTTCTTGCCGATGCCGGGGACGGCGGTCAGCGATTTCTCGTCACCGGTGGCGACGGCGAGCCGCAGCGCGTCGGGCGAGTGGACGGCCAGCATGGCCTGGGCGAGCCTGGGGCCGACGCCGCTGGCAGTCTGCAGCAGCTCGAAGATCTGGCGCTCGTCGTCGTCCGCGAAGCCGTAGAGGGTGAGCGAGTCCTCGCGGACCACGAGGGAGGTGGCCAGCCGGGCGGGCTGGCCGACGCGCAGCCCGGACAGCGTGTTGGGAGTGCACTGGACGGCCATGCCGACCCCGCCGACCTCGACGACGGCGATGTCCGGGCCGACGGCCGCGATCGGGCCGGAGACGAACGCGATCATGAAATACGGCCTTTCGTGGTGCGGTGGGCGGCGACGGCCTGCTGGAGCCGGTTCATCGCGGGCGCCCGCCAGATGTGGCAGATGGCAAGCGCCAGCGCGTCGGCGGCGTCGGCGGGTTTCGGTGGGGCGTCGAGCCGCAGCAGCCGGGTGACCATCGAGCCGACCTGCGCCTTGTCGGCGCGCCCCGACCCGGTCACGGCCGCCTTGACCTCGCTTGGCGTGTGCAGCGCGACCGGCAGTCCCCGTCGGGCGGCACAGAGCATCGCGACCGCGCTCGCCTGGGCGGTGCCCATGACGGTCTGCACATTGTGCTGGCTGAACACCCGCTCCACCGCCACGACTTCGGGCCGGTGGGCCTCCAGCCACTCCTCCAGGCCGCGCTCGATCTCGACGAGGCGATCGCCGATCGGGGCGTCCGCCGGAGTCCGTATGACGCCGACCCCGATCATCCGCAGCGGTCGGCCCGCGACCCCGTCGACCACGCCGACACCGCACCGGGTCAGCCCCGGGTCCACGCCCAGCACCCGCACCGCGCCCCTCCCCATCGCCGCTGTCCCAGCCTTCTCTCGGCCGTCGATCTCGGCCTTCGATCACCTGCTCGGCAGACTAGCGGCAGCCACTGACAGCGACGGGCCGGTGGGGTGTGTGTCCCCGCCGGCCCGTGTGCCGCTGGTGTTGCCTCAGGCGTCCACCTTGGCCATGACCTCGTCGGAGACATCGAAGTTGGCGAAGACGTTCTGCACGTCGTCGCTGTCCTCCAGCGCGTCGATCAGCTTGAAGATCTTCCGCGCCGCCTCCTCCTCCAGCTGGACCTGCATGGTGGGCACGAAGTTCGCCTCGGCCGAGTCGTAGTCGATGCCCTCCTTCTGGAGCGCGGTACGGACCGCGACCAGGTCGGTGGCCTCGCTGATCACCTCGAAGGACTCGCCGAGGTCGTTGACCTCCTCGGCGCCCGCGTCCAGCACCGCGCCCAGCACGTCGTCCTCGGTCAGCTCACCCTTGGGGACGATCACCACGCCCTTGCGGTTGAACAGATACGAAACCGAACCCGGGTCCGCCATGGACCCGCCGTTCCGCGTCATGGCGACACGCACGTCGGAGGCGGCGCGGTTGCGGTTGTCGGTCAGGCACTCGATGAGCACCGCGACACCGTTCGGCCCGTAGCCCTCGTACATGATCGTCTCGTACTCGGCGCCACCCGCCTCGAGCCCCGCGCCGCGCTTGACCGCGCTGTCGATGTTCTTGTTCGGCACGGACTGCTTCTTCGCCTTCTGGATGGCGTCGAAGAGGGTGGGGTTACCGTCGGGGTCGGCGCCGCCGGTACGGGCCGCGACCTCGATGTTCTTGATGAGCTTGGCGAAGAGCTTGCCGCGCTTGGCGTCGATCACGGCCTTCTTGTGCTTCGTCGTAGCCCATTTAGAGTGGCCGGACATCCGCCTGTCTCCTTCGCGTAACCCATTGCTGTACGAACGCCTGAGATCCTACCGGGACGGCGTCATCCCGCCGACCTCACGATGTCCACGAACAACGCGTGTACCCGGTGATCGCCGGTCAGTTCGGGGTGGAACGACGTCGCGAGCACATTCCCCTGCCGCACGGCGACGGCGTGGTCCCCGTATGTCGCGAGCACGTCGACCCCCGCGCCCACGGACTCGACCCACGGCGCCCGGATGAAGACGCCCTCGACCGGGCCGCCCTCGACGCCCTCGACCTCGATCGCGGCCTCGAAGGACTCGTTCTGGCGGCCGAAGGCGTTGCGGCGGACGGTCATATCGATGCCGCCGAAGGTCTCCTGGTCGTCCCGGCCGTCGAGGATCTTGTCCGCGACCATGATCATGCCCGCGCAGGTGCCGTACACCGGCATGCCGGCACGCACCCGCTCCCGCAGCGGCTCCAGCATCCCGAAGATCACGGCGAGCTTGGACATGGTGGTGGACTCCCCGCCGGGGATCACCAGCCCTTGGACCTCGGCGAGCTCCTCGGCCCGGCGGACCGGCCGGGCCTCGGCGCCGGCCGCGGCGAGCGCGGTGAGGTGTTCGCGGACATCGCCCTGAAGGGCGAGCACTCCGATGGACATAAAACCTCTCGGGACGGAGCGGGAAAGAGGCGGACGGCCCGCGCGGGCCGTCCACCGGCAAGCGGTCGGCTCGATACCAGCTGGTCCGTTACCAGCCGGTCCGTTACCAGCCGCGGTTGGCGTAGCGCTCGCCCTCGGGGAGGGTGTCGCAGTTGATGCCGACCATGGCCTCGCCCAGGTTGCGGGAGACCTCCGCGATGACCTTGGGGTCGTCGTAGAAGGTGGTGGCCTTCACGATCGCGGCGGCGCGCTTGGCCGGGTCGCCGGACTTGAAGATGCCGGAGCCCACGAAGACGCCCTCGGCGCCGAGCTGGCGCATCAGCGCGGCGTCGGCCGGGGTGGCCACGCCACCGGCGGAGAACAGCACGACCGGCAGCTTGCCGAGCTCGGCGACCTCGGCGACCAGCTCGTACGGGGCGCGCAGCTCCTTGGCCGCGGCGTACAGCTCGTGGTTGTCCAGGCCCTTGAGCCGGGCGATCTCGCCCTTGATCTGGCGCATGTGGCGGACCGCCTCGACGACGTTGCCGGTGCCGGCCTCACCCTTCGAACGGATCATGGCCGCGCCCTCGGCGATACGGCGCAGCGCCTCGCCCAGGTTGGTGGCGCCACAGACGAACGGCGTGGTGAAGGACCACTTGTCGCTGTGGTTGACCTCGTCGGCGGGGGTCAGGACCTCGGACTCGTCGATGTAGTCCACGCCGAGGGCCTGCAGCACCTGCGCCTCGACGAAGTGCCCGATCCGGGACTTGGCCATCACCGGGATGGAGACCGCGTTGATGATCCCGTCGATCATGTCCGGGTCGGACATACGGGCCACGCCGCCGTCCTTGCGGATATCGGCCGGGACGCGCTCGAGGGCCATGACCGCGACGGCGCCCGCGTCCTCAGCGATCTTCGCTTCCTCGGGCGTGACGACGTCCATGATCACGCCGCCCTTGAGCTGCTCGGCCATGCCGCGCTTGACGCGCGCGGTGCCGGTCTCCGGGGTCTGGGGCGTGCTGGCGGGCGTGATGGACACGTTTGACCTCACTCGATGATGAATGTGTGATGAGCCCATCGTAGGGCCGTTCGATAGACAAAAGCCGCCCGGGTGCTCCCCGGACAAGGGCCAATCGCAGGCCAGTGGCCTCAGCTCCCCGGTGTCGGCCCCTGGCGTCGGCCCCCGGTCTCAGCCCAACCGGCCTCAGCCCACCCGGGCCGCGAAGGCCGCCGGAGGCTCGTCGTCCATCTCGAAGGCCATAGGGAACGGCGCATGGCCCGCGAGCCGGAACCAGCGCACCTTGCGGTGCCGACGCAGCGCCCGCGCCGCGCGCACCGCGTCGTTGTGGAACCGCCGGGCCATCGGCACCCGCCGCACGGCCTCCGTCAGCTCACCCAGCGCCGCCTCGCCCCCCGGCGCCTCGCGCACCACGTCGACCTGGGCATCCTCCGCGAACACCGCGCGCAGCGCCTGGCTCAGCTCGCTCTCGGCGACCTCGCGCTGCTCCTCCTCCGCCTGCCGCGCCGCGTGCGCTGCCTGGTACAGCACGATCGAGGACGCCGGATCCAGCACCCCGGCAGTGGCCAGCTCCTGCGCGACCGAGGCCCGGCGCAGCAGCTGTGCGTCGAGCGCCGCCCGCGCCGCGTCCAGCCGGCTGTGCAGCCGGTCCAGCCGCCCGGCGGTCCAGCTCAGATAGACGGCGACAAAGACCAATACGACCGCGATCCAGATCAAAGTGGTCACGCCGCGCCACGCTACCGCCTACGACGCAAACCCCCACCCACCCACCCCCGGAC
>NZ_MUNE01001040.1 GCF_002154605.1 Streptomyces milbemycinicus
CGCCGCAGCGCCGCTGCGGCGCTCAGGCGCAGCGCCTCGGGGCCGGTGTCGGGGCCGGGAGCGGTCATGGCCGGTACTCCTTCCCGGTGACGGGGGTGAGCAGATCGTCGGCCGGACACCGGCCGCGGGCGACATAGCGGTCGGTGAAGGCGGCGACGGCGGAGGTGATGGCAGGGGAGGCCCCGAGCCGGGGCAGCGCCTCCAGGGCCGTGGTGAAACAGACGATCGCGACGGCGCGCAGTTCGGGGTCGGCGAGGGCGTGGCGGGCGGCGGAGCGCCACAGCGGATTGGCGGGCGCGGGCTCGGGGCCCGCCGTTTCGGCGAGGGGTTTCACCACGCGGTAGACGGTCTCCGTCGCCTCGGGGTCGTCGAAGAGGGCCACGGTGACGGCGAGCGGGACGATCCAGCCCTCGTCGCCGCGCTGCGCGTCGATCATGCGCAGCTCCAGATGGCCGCGGGGGCGGACGGGCGGGAAGAGGGTCGATATGTGGTAGTCGAGATCGTCCCGGGTGGGCGGCCGGGGCGCGCCGGTGCGGATCCAGTCGCGGAAGGTGAGCCCGTACGGCACGGCCCACGCCCCCTCGCCGTCCCGGATGGCCATCACGGGCGCGTCCAGCACATACCCGGCCCAGGCGGCACGCGGATCCGGGCCGGCGGGCGGCGCCAGCGTCCGGCCCGGGTCCATCGCGGTCCACAGGGCCTGCCGCGTCGAGCGGTAGCCGGTGGGCGCGCCCTGGCGCAGGGGAGAGTTGGCGAAGGCGGCGGTCAGCACGGCCCCCAGCAGATGCGCCAGCTGCCAGCGCCGCCCGATGCCGAGTGGCCCCGGCCCGTCGTGGCCGGCGTCCAGGCACACCTGCACGGAGGCGGTGTTGCACATCATGGAACGCCCGGCCGGTCCACGGCGGTCGAAGTAGCTCTCCATCGTGGCGTAGCGGGGAGTGGTGAGAAACCGGCGTGGCGGGCGCCAGGGGTCGTGCCCATGGCCGGCGATGCCCAGGCCGAGGCGGGCGAGGAGCGGGCGTACGAGCGCCAGATCGGCGGCGGCGGACTCCACCAGGGCGGTGAGCGAGTCGGCCGGGAGGGAGCTGAGCTCCAGCTGGCCGCCCGGTTCGAAGGTGAGGTTGGACCGGAGCGGCAGTTCGCGCAGTGCGGTGACCGCGGCCTCCAGCCGGGCGGTCTCCACGGGGTGTGCGGGGTGGTGCACATCGTGTACGAGCCATTCGAGCTCGACACCGAACCGCCGGGGCGGTCCGGTCTTGAAACAGATGCCGCGTATTCGGGCCTCTGTCTCGGCTTCGTTGATCGCCTGGTTGTCGGGCACAGTCGTCATCTCCCGTTCGGTTCGGATGGGCTCGGTTCGCGCGCCCCTTTTCGGGTCGGTGCGAGCCGCGTTGCCGCTGCCCACCCTCACCTGTCGATGGCGTCTGACTCAAGGGCCCATCCAGCCTCAGGGCCCGTCCAGCGTCGCACAAGAGTGCGTGCGTCGCCCGGCGGGGCGCGCCCAGATC
>NZ_MUNE01001041.1 GCF_002154605.1 Streptomyces milbemycinicus
CCCGCCACCCGCCCCTCGGTGACGGTGGCGAGCGTGGTGCGCTTCCCGTCGGCGTCGACCTGGACGACGCTCTGCGGGGCGTCGCCCTTGCCGGAGGTGAAGGCGATCGCCTTTCCGTCGGGGCGCCAGAAGGGCTGCGCCTGCTGGACGGTGGCGTCCGTGCTCGGCGCCCACACCTTGGTGGCGCCACTGTCGAGGTCGAGGACGTGGATCGCGTACCGGCCGTCGGCCTCCCCCGCGTAGGCGATCCGCTTCCCGTCCGGGGAGAACCGCGGCTCGCGGTGGTCGGCGCCGCCACTGGTCAGCCGGCGCGCCCCGGTGCCGTCGGCGCGGGCGAGCCAGAGGTGGAAGTTGCCGTCGGTGTAGGACTGGTAGACGAGATGGCGGCCATCGGGCGAGAAGTCGGGCTCGGTCGCCTCCTGGTCGATACCGGTGAGCCGGGTGGCCTCACCGCCGGCGGCCGGGACGGTCCAGAGCAGATTGAGCAGATCGAGGACGACGGTCCGGCCGTCCGGGGAGAGCGCGGCGGAGGCGTTGGTCGCCTGGGTGACGGTGATCCGCCGAGTGGCGCCGTCCGCGGTCTGCGTGGCGCTGTCGGCGTTTTCGGCCTGCTCGGCGTTCTCTGTGTTCTCTGTGTTCTCGGCCGCGTTGGCCGCCGTCGCGAGCCCGGTCAACTGGCTGCCCAGCCACAGACTTCCGGCCCCGGCCGCGGCCTGTCCGCCGCGCCGGATGAGCTTTCTGCGCGATATACCCACAGCCGTACCCTCCGCTCGAAGATCACGATCTCGCCGAACCTAAAGGCGGGGTCAAGCGGAGGAACAGCCCACGGAAATAGGTGTTACCTGAACTTAACCGTGCCCCCGGCCCGCCACTCTGATAACCAATGGCTATAACGGCAGGTCTTGGACGACGGCCGCACCCCGCAGGCAGCGTGAATCGCGTGAATCACCACGGCGCCGACCCGGCGCCGGGCCAAGCGACCGGAAAGGACGCGACCGCGTTGCGCGCTCTGCTGTACGACCCCGAGGCCCCCCAGGGCCTGCGGCTCGGTGAGGCCCCGGAGCCGGTGCCACATGACGCTCAGGCCCTCGTCGAGGTCCACACGGCGTCCCTCAACTTCGGCGAACTCGCCTACCGTGAAGAGCGAGCGCGCCCCGGGCAGGTCCTCGGCTGGGACTCGGCGGGCATCGTCGTCCAAGCCGCCACCGACGGCTCCGGTCCCGCGGTCGGCACCCGCGTGGCGTCCTTCGGGCCACCGGGAGCGTGGGCCGAGCGGCGGGCGGTCGACACCGCCGAACTCGCCGTCGTGCCGGACGCCGTCGACCTCGGCGCGGCGTCCGCCCTGCCGGGCGCGGGGGTCTCCGCGCTCCAGGCCCTGCGCCGGCTGGGCCCCGTGATCGGCCGCCGGGTGCTGATCACCGGCGCCTCGGGCGGCCTGGGCCGCTTCGCGGTGCAGCTGGCCGCCCTCGCGGGCGCGTACGTCATCGCGGCGGTGGGCAGCCCGCAGCGCGGCGAGGGGCTGCGCGAACTCGGCGCCGACGAGGTCGTCGTCGGCCTCGAGCACGTCACCGCACCTGTCTTCGGCGTCCTCGACAACGTGGGCGGCCCGCTGCTGGCCGAGGCATTCGCCCTGGTCGAGCCCGGCGGCTCGGCCCAGTCCATCGGCAAGGCGTCGCTCGAACCGACCACCATCGACTTCGAGCGCGAGCGGCTGACGGGCGGCGACAGGCGGCTCGAACCCTTCGCCGTACGGCCCCCCTTCGGCCTGGACCTCACGTATCTGGTGAGCCTGCTGGCCAAGGGCCGACTCGACCCGCAGATCGGCTGGCGCGGCTCGTGGGAGCGGGCACCGGAAGCGGTGGCGGCGCTGCTGGGGCGGCGCGTACGGGGGAAGGCAGTGCTGGACATCGGGGGCTGATCGGCTCAGCGGGACGCCTTGGAGCCGGAGGGCTCGGAGCCGGAGGGCTTGGAGCCGGCCGACTGGGAACCGGACGGCTTGGAACCGGACGACCCCGGGCTGGACGACCCCGAGTTGGGCGCCCCAGACCCCGGCTGCGGGCCGTAGGCTTTCAGGAAGCGGTCCCGGAAGGTGTCCATCCGCCACACCGGGGTGTCCGCGCCCGGCCGCAGCCCGTCCTGCCACCCCCAGTCGGAAATCCGCTTCAGCACGGCCGGGTCGTGCGCGACGATCGCGACCGGTACATCGCGGCTGGCCTTGTCGCCGCTGACCTTCGCCATGGGCTGGTGGTCGCCCAGGAAGACGAGCACGGTGTTCTTGTTGCCGTACTTCACCACATAGTCGATGAGACTGTTCAGCGAGTACTGGATGGACTTGCCGTACTCGGCGCGCGCCTGGGTGGAGTCCGTGAACACGTCCTTGGGGTCCTTGCCCGCCTTCTTGATGTCGTTGTAGACCGAGCCGTCACCGACCTCGTCCCAACTGATCATCTTGGGGATCGGCGCCCACGGCTGGTGGCTGGAGGTCAGGATGATCTCCGACATCAGCGGCTTGTCGTGCTTCTTGCCGTGCTCCAGGCGCTCGAAGGCCGTCAGGGCGTACTGGTCGGGCATGGTCGACCAGCTGAACTTCGGGCCCTTGTAACCGAGATCCCGGGAGTCGTAGAGATTGTCGAGGCCGTAGAACTTCGCCTCCGGCCACCCCTTGGTCACGCCCGGCATGATGCCCACCGTGCGCCAGGCGCCGGTGCGCTTGAAGGCGCGGGTGATGGTGAGGTGATGGCCCGCGGTGACGGTGCGATAGCGGCTCTGGTTGTCGATCCACAGGCCCGACAGGAAGGTGGAGTGGCCGAGCCAGCTGTTGCCGCCGTACGTCGCCGAGGTGAGCCAGCCGCTCTTGGACGAGTACCCGGCGTCGCTCAGCTCCTTGGTCTTCTCATCGAGCACCGCGTCGACCCCGGGTGCGATCTCCGGGTCCTCGATGGCGCTGCGGCCGTAGCTCTCGATGAAGGTGAAGATGACGTCCTTGCCGCGCAGCCCGGTCAGCAGCTGATCACCCGGGACGTTCCCATAGGAGTCCCGGGCAGCCACCTTCTTGAACTCCCGCTCGTCCTTGAGGGTCGCCTTCACCCACTTCACCCGGTTCTGGACGAGCACGACCGTATTCCGGGAGGCGATCGGCGCGCCGGACACCTGGAGCCCGAGCGCCGTACAGACCACCCACGTGGTGCCGAGCACGAGAACGGTACGGGTCGCCACGGTGTTGTTCCGTGCCATGACCTTGCCGATCCGCAGGCACGCCAGCGTCATGACGGCAAGCAGCGCGAGAACGAGCACCACGGCCCCGATCGTGGCGAGCGTCGCGGTCGTCGAGCCGAGCGAATCCTTGAGGTACGACTGGGCGTCGTCGAGCAGGATCCAGTCGAGCACCACGTTGAAGCCGCGCCCGAGGAATTCGTTGAAGCCGATGTCGAGGAGGTTGAGGATGGTCAGCAGCCCGAGGAACACCCCGGCGAGCACCGCCGCCACCCGCCTCGGAATCGGCGGCAGGATGAGCAACACCCCGGCGCCGAGCACCCCCTCCACGGGGATGTGCAGGAAGGCGCTGGGTTGGATGAGGGGAAGCCGACTCGGCAACAGCAGCGCGAAAAACACCAGCGCGACGGACACGACCGTGGTTCCCCACGCCAAGGCCCGTGCGGCGACGGGGTACTTACCCCGCCAGCCGCCGCTTGCGGTGGGCTCGGTTGGGGGTTGGTCGGCGGTGGTATCGCCTGGGGCGGTGGCGTCACCGGGGGCGGAG
>NZ_MUNE01001042.1 GCF_002154605.1 Streptomyces milbemycinicus
GGGGCCGACCCGGGGCCCGGGGCCGATGCGTTCGCCAGGGTGCTCGCGATCACCGGGCGGGGCGGTTGGGCCGCGGGAAAATAGTAGCCATGCACATAATGGCCATGTACATAGTGGCCATGTATTGTATTCGGTGTGAGTTCAGCAGCTGAGAGCGCCACAGCAGGGTTCCTGGTCTGGCGCTTGTCGATGAAGTGGCGGGTGGCCGTCGATCGGGCGGTCGCGCCGCTGGGCCTGACCCATGCCCAGTACTCGTTGATGGCATCGCTCTACGGCATGTCGCGCTCCGGGCTGCGGCCCAGTCAGCGTCGGCTCGCCGACCACACAGGGCTCGAGCCGTTGTACGTTTCCAAGCTCGCCCGTGCCCTGGAGGCCGCCGGGCTCGTCGCCCGTACCCGGGACCCGAGCGACCCGCGCGCCATGCAGCTGTCGCTCACCGAGCAGGGGCGCGATGTCACACGCCGCGCGATCACAGTGGTCCAGGGTCTGCTGGATCAGTTGCTGGAGCCGCTCGGAGGACAGGACAGCGCGCGCACACGGCAGTTCAACCGCGAACTGGCGACCCTGCTCGACGTACCTCTTGACGTATCTCTTGATCCACACACCGAGAACGACGAGGAGCAGTCATGACCACCACCGCACCCACGGTCAATGGCCGGGCCATAGCCCTGGCCCACTACGCCGGGCGTTCCCTCGCGGAGGGCGTGCTGGCCCGCCACGGAGTCACGTTCCACCAGAGTGTGACACTCGTGGCCGTCGTGCTCGCGGGCGAGTCCATCGGCCGGGACGAGCTCGTCGCCGACGTCACCGGCTCACTGAAGACCGACGAGTCGGTCGTGCGCGGCGTGATCGAGGAGCTGACGGCCGCGAAGCTGCTGGAAGAGGACCCGGCGGAGGTGTCCCGGGTGCGGCTCACGGACGCCGGACGGGAGCTGTACGAGAGCACCTCCGCTGAGACCGCCGAGATCTCCGCCCGCCTGTACGCCGGGATTCCGGCCGAGGACCTTGCCGTCGCGGGCCGCGTGTTGGCACTGGTCACGCAGCGCGCGAACGCCGAGTTGGTCAGCGCCTGAGGTTCTGTCATCTGATCGAAGGCACGCGGTCTAGTCGGGCTGGTGTTCCGGGCCGCCGTAGTCGGGGCTGGTGAAGTCCGGGCTGGTGAAGCGGGGGCGGGTCTTGGGGACGTCGCCCTCCGTGGAGAAGCCGGGGCGGCTGTAGCCGAGGTGGGGTGTGCGGCCGGTGGCCTCGGACCGGCTGGGGGCGTAGGCCGACGACTCTCTCCTATACACATCT
>NZ_MUNE01001043.1 GCF_002154605.1 Streptomyces milbemycinicus
GCGTCACCCCGTAGACCTTGCCGATCTCGTCGAGCGTCTTCGGCTGGCCGTCGGTCAGGCCGAAGCGCATGGAGACCACGCCTGCCTCGCGCTCGCTGAGCGTGTCGAGGACGGAGTGCAGCTGCTCCTGCAGCAGCGTGAAGCTCACCGCGTCGGCCGGAACGACCGCTTCGGAGTCCTCGATCAGGTCACCGAACTCGCTGTCGCCGTCCTCACCGAGCGGGGTGTGGAGGGAGATCGGCTCGCGGCCGTACTTCTGGACCTCGATGACCTTCTCGGGGGTCATGTCGAGCTCCTTGGCCAGCTCCTCCGGGGTGGGCTCGCGGCCCAGGTCCTGGAGCATCTGGCGCTGCACCCGCGCGAGCTTGTTGATGACCTCGACCATGTGCACCGGGATACGGATGGTGCGGGCCTGGTCGGCCATCGCCCGGGTGATCGCCTGACGGATCCACCAGGTGGCGTAGGTGGAGAACTTGTAGCCCTTGGTGTAGTCGAACTTCTCGACGGCGCGGATCAGACCCAGGTTGCCTTCCTGGATGAGGTCCAGGAAGAGCATGCCGCGGCCGGTGTAGCGCTTGGCCAGGGAGACCACCAGTCGGAGGTTGGCCTCCAGGAGGTGGTTCTTGGCCCGGCGGCCGTCCTCGGCGATGATCTCCAGTTCGCGCTTGAGCTTGGGCGCGAGCTTGTCGGAGTTGGCGAGCTTGTCCTCGGCGAACAGGCCGGCCTCG
>NZ_MUNE01001044.1 GCF_002154605.1 Streptomyces milbemycinicus
ACTGGAACCGGACGCCGGGCCCAGTCGGCCAGCGGCCCGGCGTCCGGTTCCAGTACGGGTACGGGGAGGCCGTCGAAGCGTGCGAGCTCCGGGGGCAGTACGGGGTCGGTGACCGTCCAGTCAGTGCCCGGCGAACCGGGCCTGCGGGTGCGCACCTGCCAGCGCTGCGCACGGATCCCGGACCCCTCCCACAGGCGCGGCGGCAGGGCGTGCATCACGGCCGTCGGGCCGAGGCCCGCCCAGCGCTCCAGTACGGCGGACATCCGGCCGTCCCGCCACGCCGCGCCCACCCCGTCGCTCAGCACCAGCACCAGCGTGTGGCCCGACGGGTCGGACACCGCCGTGACGGGCAGGGTGGGCGCCTCGGGTACGTACGGCTTGGCGCGCAGCACGGGTGCGTCGGCGCCCCGGGTGTGCAGGCCCAGGACCCGTACGACGCGGAAGGCGCCCGCGCGCTGCAGCAGGGTGCGCAGCTCGACCGCCAGCCGTCGCCACAGCAGCATCGACATCCCGTCGTCGACGACGAGCGCGAGGTCCAGCCAGCGCTCGCGGGCCGGGCGGGTGACCACGTCGGGCAGGCCGGTCTCGGCGAGTGCCGTCGCGGTGGCGACCTCGTCGACCTCCCGCTTGAGCGGGTTGGACCGGTACTGCTTGAGCGGGCGCAGCGCCCGCCCGATGGACAGCTCGGCGC
>NZ_MUNE01001045.1 GCF_002154605.1 Streptomyces milbemycinicus
GCCAGCACCTTGCCCTGGCGGAAGTCGCCGTGCAGCAGGAGGTGCTCCGGCGTCTGTCCGGACAGCTCCTCGCGCAGCTCCAGCGCCTCGTCGACGAGTGGCCGCGCGTCCGCCGCCCAGGTCCCGGCGGCGATCAGCCGCAGCGTCTCGACCCCCTTGCCGGTCCGGGTGGCGACCGAGTCGAAAGGGTGCCCCTCGGCAGGCGGCACCCACAGCCGGCGCACCGTGCCCGCCGCCTCCAGCAGCGCCTTGGCCTCGGGGAGCGAGCGCAGCGACACCGCGCTGTGCAGCCGCTCCAGCAGCAGCGCCCCGCTCTCGGGGTCGTCGCGCAGCAGGTGCACCGCGCCCCAGCCGTTCCAGTGCGCGAGCGCCGCCCGCTCATGCCCCGCGTACGGGCCCGGCGCGGGGAACTTGAGCGTCGCGGGCGTGCCGTCGGCCTGCCGTACGAGCACGATGAGGCTGCTCCGGCCGCCCGGGCTCGGCACCCGCTCGAGCGTCAGCTCCCAGCCGCGCAGCTGGTGTGCGACCAGCTCGGGCAGCTTGGCCAGCCAGACGCGGGCCGGGCTCTGGGGGTCGTTGCTCAGCGAGTCCAGCAGCCGCTGCGGCAGGGTGATGGGGGCCGCTTCAGGGCCTCCGGGCTGCGGTGCCGATACCATCGCCGAGCTGTCCCCTTTTCATCTGCTTTGTGCGTTGTTACATCTGTCGCTGACAGGCTCCCGCACGGCTGGGGCGAGACTGCCGACAGACCATGATCCAACAGTCCCGGCCGACCGTCACAACTCGCCCGCGGAGGCGCTCGCCGAGGGCACCCCCAGCGTCGGACTTGGCGTGGTGGCGCGTTCGGTGAGCCCAGGGAAGGCTACGCCGCTGCCCCGCCAGCGCACCGCGCGGACCGCCGCCTCGCGCAGCGCCCCGGCCGCCTCGCGGCGCAGGGCACCGTCGGCGGCCCGCACCAGATCGGCGTAGACGGCGGCCACCCGGTTCTCCAGCTCCGCGGCGAGCCGCACCGCGGCCGCGGCGTCCGGCACCGCGAACGGCAGCGCGTAAGCGGGCGCCGCGCCCTCCGGCGTGCCACCCAGATCGCGCACCGTACGCGCGAGCGCGTCCCGCCGCGCCCGATGCGCGGCGTACCCGTCCCGGGCCTCCTGCAGCCGGTCGTCACCGATCCGCCCACCGACCACGCCGTACCCGTAGACCGCGGCATGCTCGGCGGCCAGCGCCGCCTGCGTGGCCTTGAGCGCCATGGCGCGCCCCTCGCGACGCGCGCGAGCCGTCGAGGCGGTCATCTCAGTCCCCTTCCGCGGCGCCCGGCGCCGTCGTTCGGTAGCCGGTACTCATGCGTTGCCCGATGTGAGCAGGTACGCGTGGGCGGCGCCGCAGGCGGCGACCGAGGCCAGGAGGCGGGCGAGCTCGGGTGGAGCGTCGCGGAGCGCGGCGGTGCGGGTGTCGGCGGTGTGGCGCTCGGCGCGGGCGAGTGCGGCCAGGGCCTTCTTCTCGTCCTTCGGGACGTCCGGGACGCGCGTCGCGCGCGCAGAAGCGGACGGGGAAGCGGACGCGGAAGCGGAAGGCGAAGCGGAGGAGGACGAGGCGGACGCGGACGCGGGCGCGCGGAAGGCTTCCAGATGGCGGGCCGTCTCCTCGCGCAGCGGCCGCAGCCGGTCCGCCAGCCTCGGATGCGCGTCGGCGGTCGCGTCGTAGCGAGCCAGAAGCGCGCCGGAGTCGCGCGCGCCCCGGGTGCGCAGCCGATCCTCTCCCGCCGGGGCCCCGGC
>NZ_MUNE01001046.1 GCF_002154605.1 Streptomyces milbemycinicus
CCCCGCTCCCCTCCCCCTCGACTCCTTCTCTCTCCCCAAGGCAGGCAGCATGCTGCGCGGCATCGACGTCAGCTCACACCAGACCTCCTTCGACCCGGACGGGCTCGCCTTCGTCTTCGTCAAGGCGACCGAGGGCCGCTCGTACATCAACCCACGCCAGTCCTCACAGGCGGCCCGCGCCCGCGAGGCGGGGTGCGTGCTCGGCTTCTACCACTTCCTGTGGCCGGGCAATATCGCGGCGCAGGCCAGCTATTTCGTAGAGAAGTGCGCATCCCAGTCGCATGATCTGCTCGCCGTGGACTGGGAGACCACATCCGAGGGCACCCACGCGAGCAACGCCGAGAAGGACCGGTTCATACGAGAGGTCAAAAAGCTCCGCCCCGGGCACCGGGTGCTGCTCTACTGCAACCGCACCTACTGGCTGAACGCCGACACCACGTCGTACGCCGGGGACGGGCTGTGGATCGCCGACTACGTGGAGGCGGGCAAACCGCGCATCAAGGCGACCTGGCGGATCCACCAGTACGCCGAGCGCCCGCTGGACAAGAACGTGGCGCGCTTCGACAGCAAGGCCGACCTGCGCGCCTGGGCCCGCAAGGAGTAGCACGGCGGACGTAGCACGGGCGGCGTAGCGCTGTCAGTGGGTGGGCCTACCCTTCCGGTATGAGCTACGCAGACCTGCGCGAACTCCGCAGCGCGCTCACCACCGCGTCGGACATCGCCTTCTCCCTGGACGCCACACCCTCGGGCCAGGAGACCGAGCTGCTGACCGACGCCC
>NZ_MUNE01001047.1 GCF_002154605.1 Streptomyces milbemycinicus
ATGCAGTATGGCGGCCACCGAGCCGATTGTGCGGGTCGATGGCCGCCATCCGAAGGGTGGGGCGGTGGGAGGGGAGGCGCGTGGGGGTTGTGGGGTTTGTGGGTGTGGGATCTGTGAGTGTCGGGCTGCTGGGCGTCAGCGCTTGGCGTGGCGGCCGCGCGACGCCTGGCCTGAGGGCTGCTGCGCCTGGTAGCGCGCCTCGGGGCCGGTCCCCGGTCCGGCCGGGCCCGCTGCGGGGCCCTGGGCGCCCGTCGGCTCCGCCGGGCCCGCCGCGGCCTCCTTCTTGGCCTTGCCGCGGGCGCGCAGGAACTCGATGACGATCGGGATCACCGACAGCAGCACGATGCCGACCAGGATCAGCTCGATGTGCGAGTGGACGAAGGCGACCTTCCCCAGAGCGGCCCCGAGCAGGGTGACCCCCACGCCCCACGCGACACCGCCGATGATGTTGAAGATGATGAAGGAGCGGTAGTTCATCCGGCTCACGCCCGCGATGATCGGCGTGAACGTGCGCACGATGGGCACGAAGCGGGCCAGGATCAGCGACTTGGGCCCATGCTTCTCGAAGAACTCATGGGCCTTCTCCACGTTCTCCTGTTTGAAGAGCTTGGAGTCCGGGCGGCGGAAGAGCGAGGGGCCGACCTTCCGGCCGAAGAGATACCCGACCTGGTCACCGATGACCGCGGCGGCGGCGACGCCGACGCAGACCAGCCACAGGTCCTGCTTGATCACGTCCGTGGTGACCAGCAGGCCCGTGGTGAACAGCAGCGAGTCGCCCGGCAGGAAGAAGCCGATGAGCAGGCCGGACTCCGCGAAGACGATCGCCAGGACGCCGAGCAGGCCGAAGGTTTCGATGAGGTAGTCGGGGTCCAGCCAACTGGGGCCGAGCGCGAGATTGGTCACGGGTGACAGGCTCCTGGGTCGAGGGGTGCAGGCTCGTGCGAGGCCCGGCCGCAGGGTGGGGGCGGACAGGGTGGGGTCATCACAGTGTGCCGCCCAAAGCTATCAACGCCGTATGCGTTCCCTCGGTTCCCGCTGGCCGTACGCCCGGAGCGAGGCGTACGGGCGGGGCGAGGCGTACGGGCGGGGGCGTACGGCTAGCCGTGGCGGGCGGCGTTGGCCGCGATCGCCTCGCGCAGGAATTCGGCAGCCCCGGGCCGGATCGAGTCATAGAACTCCCGGAACCGCTCGTCGGTCACATACGTCTCGCCGATCCCCCGGTGGATCTCGAAGGTGCACTCGTAGAACCACGTGGAGATATGGCGCCGGTGCTCCTCGGCCATGTCCATGGACCGCTCGCCCGAGGCCGGCTCGCCCTCCTCCATGAGCGCGGCGAACCGCGCGCTCCAGTCGGCGACCTCGGCCTGTATTTGCCGCCAGTCCTCCTTGGTGTAGCGGGCCGTGCGCCGCTGGGTCTCGGCGTATGTCTCGGTGCCGCCCCAGCGCCGCTCGGCCTCCTCCGCGTAGGCCTCGGGGTCCTTGGCCCCGAAGAGCTCGAACTTCTCCTCCGGCGTGAGGTTGATGCCCATCTTCCGTGCCTCCATCGCGTGTTCGACGGCGGCGGCCATCTTCCGGAGCCTTTCGATCCGCTCGGTCAGCACCGCGTGCTGCCGCCGCAGATGCTCCTGCGGATCCACGTCCGGGTCGTCCAGCAGGACCGCCACCTCGTCGAGCGGAAAGCCGAGCTCCCGGTAGAACAGGATCTGCTGCAGCCGGTCCAGGTCGGCGTCGTCATAACGCCGGTGCCCGGCCCGGCTGCGGGCGCTCGGGCTCAGCAGCCCGATCTCGTCGTAGTGGTGCAGCGTGCGCACCGTGACCCCGGCAAAGCCCGCCACCTGTCCCACGGAGTAGCTCATGGCCCGTCCGCTCCTTCCTCGGTACGCGCTCCACGGTGCGCCCTCACGCGACGTGAGGTGCAAGTCCGCATCCCGGAAACTCGGTGGGAGGTGTCCGAGGCGGCTGGCATCCTGCCTGCTGTGCTGGGAATAACAGATCTTTCGACGTATCTGGCGGGTCTCGCCCTGATCATCCTGCTGCCGGGGCCGAACTCGCTCTATGTGGTCTCCGTCGCCGCCCGCAGCGGCGCGCGCACCGGCTACCGTGCGGCGCTGGGCGTGGTGTGCGGGGACACGGTGCTGATGGTGCTGTCGGCGGGCGGGGTGGCCTCGCTGCTGCAGACGAGCCCGGCGCTCTTCGCCGTGGTGAAGTTCACCGGCGCCGGCTATCTGAGCTGGCTGGCGGTGGGCATGCTGCGCGGGGCGTGGCAGCTGTGGCGGACGCGGGGCTCGCACGGGGCGGAGCGCCTGGGCGGCCCGGACGGCCCGGCGGCGGCCG
>NZ_MUNE01001048.1:0-498 GCF_002154605.1 Streptomyces milbemycinicus
ACGCGCCGCGACGGCAAGCGGATCAGGCTGGTGTGATCGTTGAGCGCGTACAGGTGGGCGGGGCCGGAGTTCACTCCCGCGGTGCGGGTGCCGACGAGGGCGCCCAGGTGGAGGTCCTTGACGCCCGTCGCGAATACCTCGCACGCGGAGGCGCAGCCGTCGTCGGTGAGCGTGACCATGGGCAGATGCAGCAACGGGGTGCTGTTGTCGACGGGCTGGGGGTCGCAGGTGCCGTCGGCGTCGCAGAAGGAAACGGCCGTTGCGTCGTGGACGAACGCGCCCATCAGTTTGTTGCCCTCGTCGGCGACGCCGCCGCGGTTGCCGCGCAGGTCGAAGATGATGCCGGTGAGCTCGGTGGTCGCCTTGAGGTCGGCGATGGCCTTGAGGGCTTCCTGGGCGACGCCCGGATAGAAGGCGTCGAAGCGGACGTCGGCGATGCTGCCGGCCACCAGGGTGACCTCCACGTGCGGCTTGGGCTGCGCGGGCAGCGGGCCGGGA
>NZ_MUNE01001048.1:586-1114 GCF_002154605.1 Streptomyces milbemycinicus
CCTGCCCGATATCGGGCAGGATTCTTGCGAAACGGGGCGGCTCACCGCAGTATCTACGAGTGCTCGATCGCCGCATGTCCCACGATGACCTCATCGACCATCTGGTGCGCAGTACGCCGCTCAGCCGCGGCGAGGCCGCCCGGGTGGTACTGGACGTGCTGGCGTACTTCGACGAGACGACCGAGGAGTTCGTCCGGCGCCGCCACCGGGAGCTGCAGTCCGGCGGGCTGGCGAACGCGGACATCTTCGAGCGGATCACGGCCGAGCTGCCGCACCGCGCGGTGGCGCCGCCCGACCTCTCGCTGCGCCAGCTGCGCCGCATCGTCTACGGCTGAGCCGAGCACTCATGAGCGACCCAACAGGGAGGGACTGACACCACCATGTGCGGAATCGTTGGATATATCGGGAAACGCGATGTGGCGCCACTGCTACTGGAGGGTCTGCAGCGCCTGGAGTACCGCGGCTACGACTCGGCCGGGATCGCCATCCACGCCAAGCCCGCCAAATCGGGGCAAGCAGCGCAATCCC
>NZ_MUNE01001049.1 GCF_002154605.1 Streptomyces milbemycinicus
CCCCGGACCGGACGGCCCGCACCAGATACGGCAGATGATCGGGATCGGCGGGCCGTCCGGTCCGGGGATCCCAGGCCAGCAGATAGAGCTTGGCGGCGAGTGAGAGGGAACCGTTGGGCACGGGGGCCTCCAGGGATCTGCGACCTGCCTCATTGACCACGATCTCCTCAATACCCCCGAGGCGTCACTTCACGACGCCCCCCTTCTCACGCCGCTCGCCCGGAGGCGCCCGCCTCCCGAGAACCGGTGTGGTGACTGCTGTCACCACACTCGCCGGCGTGACGACGACGCGCACCCCCCTTGCGCGCGCGTAGCCGACACGGCCGGACACGGTCCCCTTGATACGCGGTGCCTCCGGGCGAGCGCCGGTTCCGGTGGCTGCTCCCCCTGAGCGCTACTCCTGGTAGAGCTTGACGACCGCGGTCGTCGTGGTCCGCTCGAAGTCGGCCACCGGGGCCTGGTCGTAGCCGCCCATCTCGCCCCACTGGACGATGGTCACGGTCCGCCCGTCGCGGCCCACCCCGAAGAGGTGGATGCCCGGCTCGGAGTCCGGGTACGACGTGTGGACGCCGTAGACGTGGGCCCCGTCCTCGGCCTGGACCGCTCCGTAGTCCCGCCAGGAGGCGGTGCCCTCCGGGTGGTCCCGCACCCAGTCGGAGGCGCAGTTCTGGATCTTCTTCTCGGCGGCCGCGGCGAGCTTGCGGGCGGCGTCCACGGTCCCGGTCCTGACGACGACCTGGCTCGCACTCGTGTCGTACTCGGTCCAGAACGTCCGGTGGGTGGCGCCCGCCGAGGGCAGCGTGTGCTCGACGCAGAACGGCCCGTTCTCCGGCAGGCCCTTGGTGACGTCGCTCGCGTACCAGTCCGACTTCGGATGCGGCGGCAGTTCCTTGGGCACCAGATGGGCCGGAACCGCCTGAACGCTCGCCTGGGCCGTTCCGGTCCCGACAACGGCCACGGCGGCCGCGGTGACCGCCGCGAGGGCGCCGAGACCGGCGCGGAGGGAGCGCTTGTGCTTGTGCCTGTGCATGAGGTGTTTCCCGTCTCTTCGGCCCGCGTCTTTGCGGACCGGATCTGCGCGGACCGGGGCATTGCGGTCCGAGTCTGTGATACGCCACGGCGGTCGCGGCGGCTGGTTCCCAGCGTGGGCGTCGCCGTGCCGCCGCCGCTACGGGTGTCGTGGCATCCGGGACGCTGGAATGCCTACACGTACTCTGACTTGGGGGAATAACAACAGCCTGGAACGCGGTCGCGGGACGGTGGAACCTGAGCGCGGGTGGCGGTGTATGGAATCGTAGGGGTGGTTCAGGTGAGCAACGGGGAAGAGATCACCGAGTTCGCGGAGAGTCTGCGCAGGCTGAAGGACCGATCGGGCCAAAGCTACGGCGCGCTGGCCGCGCGACTGCACGTCAGCACATCGACGCTGCACCGCTATTGCAACGGTGACGCGGTGCCGGCGGAGTACGCGCCGGTGGAGCGCTTCGCGCGGCAGTGCGGAGCCACACCGGAGGAGCTGATCGCCTTACACCGCCGGTGGATCCTGGCGGACGCGGCAAGACGATCGGCCTCCGGCCGGGGCGACACCGGGCGGGCGACCACGCCGGACGGCGCGTCAGGGCACGCCACCGCCAGGCGCGGCTCGGCCGCGCGGGCTGCCGGGGCGCCCGATCCGGCTGGCCGGACCACGGGCCCTCCCGCCCCGGCGACGCCGACCGTTGGAGCCGCCGAGGCGGAAGGGCGAACCGCCGACACCCACAGCGAGCCTCGCGGAGCGAAGCGACCACGCGCGGCCGGTAATCCGGCGGACAGCTTGCCGAGTCCCGCCGAGTCACAGGACCCTTCGTCCCCGGTCCAGCCGGACCACCGCCCGCCCGCGCCGTCGGCGACGCAGGCGCGCGGATCCGCGGACCCGGACATCAGCCAGCCCCACGCACCCTTCACCCCCGCTGCCGCGCCCCGCAACGGCGATCGGCCGATCGCTGACGAGGGCGGCCCAGGCCCTGCGGAGTCGGATGCTGGGCGGACGGCGGACGGCGGTGCCGATGACGCGACCGGCCTCAGGGGCCCGTTGGCCGCCGACGCCGCCGTGTCGGGTCAGCCGGGCCCGAGGGGCGTGCGTGACAAGGCGGTTGACGCATCGTCGGCGAGAACGGCGGAGGCCCATGCCACGGCCCGCGTGAGCAAGGCGGGGGGCACGGCGAAGGAGGGCGGCGCCAGCGAGGCCGGCCAAGGTGGTGCCTTGCGTGCGGGCGGTGTTGGCACGGGACCGGGGGCGCGTGGGGGTGATGGTCCGTCGGTCGAGCGGCGGCAGGCGCGGGCCGGTGGTGGGCGGCGCGCGCCTGCCGCCGCTCGAC
>NZ_MUNE01000105.1 GCF_002154605.1 Streptomyces milbemycinicus
TCTGCTGCATCATCACCGGCGCCAGCGCGCCCTGCCGGGAGCAGATCTCGTGGTTGTTCCCGAGCCGGTGGCCCACCTCGTGGTTGATGAGCATCTGCCGGTACGCGTGCATCTTGTCGTCGCCGAAGGTCTTCGCGCCCTGTGCCCACCGATAGGCGTTGATCATGACGCGCTCGGTGGAGGCGGAGTCGCAGGAGACGTTGTCCTGGGTGGTGTCCAGACCGGATTTCAGACACCACTTCGCGGTGGTGCCGGGGCTCGCCAGCGTGATCACGAAGTCGGCCCGGCCGGAGGAGACCCGGTCGAAGGAGCGGGTCCCGCCGTGGCCCCAACTGCGGTCGTCGTTCAGCGTCTTGTGCACGGCCTCCGCGAACAGCTTGCCGTCCAGCGGCAGGCCCTTCTCCACATCCACGCGATAGCGCAGCACCCGGCCCCGGCCGGTCCCCTTGTCCTGCCCGGGGACCGTCGTGAACGCCCCGGATCCGCTCAGCTTCGGGTCCAGCGGGAACTTCCGCGTCATCAGCGCGCCGTACGAAGGGGCCTTCGGGGCCGGGGTGGTCGGGGCGGACCGGGCCGCCCGCTCGCCGTTCCCGTCGTCGCCGGCGGCGTCGGTGCGGTCCGCGCCGCCCTGGGCGCGCGCGCTGTTGCCGCTGTCCTGCTGCGGCCCGTTGGCCACCTGCCCGGCGACCACGACCGCCAGCACGGTGGTCACGGCCGCGGCGGCGACCCCGGTGAACGTCCGCCCCTTGCCGCCCTTGGCGGCGCCGGCCGCCTCTTGAGGCTCGTCCTCACCTTCGTCGGCGTCGGCGTCCATGCCATCGGCGCCGTCTGCCCTGGCGCGGCGCGGCGCTCCCGGGGCGCCCGCGGCGAAGACGTCCTCGCCGTCGCAGTCGAGGGCTTCGGAGGTGTCGAACGCGTCGACGTACTCCTTGCGCGGGCCTGGCATCAGGCCGCCCACCGTCGCGCCCGGCGCAGGGCGCGCGGTCCGCGCCCCGAAAAACGCCCGCGCCCCGCCGGGCACACCGCCCGGACCGCCCGGACTACCCGGCCCGCCGGGCACACCGCCCAGACCGCCACGCCGTACCGGCCCGCCAGGACCGGCCTGACCACCGGGACGCGGCTGGCCGCCAGGCCGTCCCGGTCCACCGAAACCGCCGGGACCCGCCGGACCTCCAGGCCCCCCGGGCCCGCCGGGCCCGCCGGGGGCCATACGACCACCTGGACCGCCCGGACCGCCCACGGCGCCCCAACCGCCGCCCGGCTCACGGTGCTCCGGATGTCCGCCCCTGGCCCGCGGCACACCGGGCCCCTGCGGACGCATCCGCGGCACGCCCTGCGGCGGCGTCACGCCAGGATCCGCACCAGGCTCAGGACCAGGCCCCGGCCCCGGCACCATCCGCCGCCTGCGGCCGGTGCCCGGACCTCCGGCCGGACCGGCCAGACCGGAGGGCGGGTACTCCACGAAGCCGGGGCCGGCACCGGGGCCACGGCCGCCGCCGGGGGCGGAGCCTGGGCCCGCCTGCCCGGACCGGCGGTCGCGGTCTTCCTGGCTGCCACGTGCGCTGTGTTTACCCACGCGCCGCACCGCTCCCGTCCGTGCCGGGCACCGGGGCGGTCCGTCTCCCCGGGTCGCCCCGGCGGCCGCCGTCCTCCCGGCCCTCCCGGCCTGCTCTGCCTTCTCGGCCTGTCACGTCGTCGAGCAGTTCACGCATCCCCTGCGCCACTGCCTCGGGATACTCCATCATCGCCACGTGCCCCGCGTCCACCAGCGTCAACAGCCGCGAGTCGCGGAAGGCAGCGCCGGCCCGCTGCGCCATGCGGTAGGACACCAGTTGGTCACGCATGCCGTACACCAGCAGCGTCGGCGCCAGCACCCGCTCGGCCTGCCGCCACATCGAGTGCTGGCCGCCGAGCGTGTACGAATCGACGAGGCCGCGCGCCGAGCGCGTCAGCGAGTCCCAGAAGTACGGGAGGGCGAGCTTCCGCTTGAACTCCTCCACCGCCAGCGCGAAGTTCTCCGGGCTGACCTGCGACGGGTTGCCATAGGTGAGCGCCATCGCCTCGCGGGTGCGCCGCTCCGCGTCCCAGTCCCGGGTCAGCCGGGTGAAGAGCCGGGTGACGCCGGGGACCGCGAGCAGGCCGGTGGGCACCGCCGTGATTTGCGGGGGCAGTTCGGGCAGCGCGGGCGAGACGAGGGTGAGGGTGCGCACCAGGTCCGGCCGCAGCGCGGCGA
>NZ_MUNE01001050.1 GCF_002154605.1 Streptomyces milbemycinicus
GGGCGCGGAGCCGACCGCCCTGCGCTGCCACTACGCGCTGCTGTTCCGCGTCGGCGAGTCCGGCCTCATCGAGGACATGCGGGCGTACTGGGGCAAACCCGACCTCGAGACCTCCGTCGACGGCAGGTCAGGGCCGTTCGTCGGGCCCCCGGTGATCGACCCCGACGAGGCGGCCCTCAGGGAGCTGCCCCACAACTACCTCCGGCTGCTGCAAAAGGGGGACGTGGAAGGGACCGTCGCCCTGTTCACGGACGACATCGTCTTCGAGGACCCGGTGGGCGGCCTGTTGCTGCGCGGCAAGGACGCCCTGCGCGAGCATGCGTTCCGGGGCTCGGAGGGCAAGGTGCACGAGATGCTGGGGCGGCTCGTCACGTCGATGGACGGACGGTTCGTGGTGGTCCTGGGGGACGCGCGGGTCTACGTCCCGGCCAGGATGCGCATGCGCATGATCACTATCTGCGAGGTCAACGAGGACTACCTGGGCGCGCACATCCAGGGGTTCTGGGGCCTCACCGACATGACGATCGGGTTCCCCGACGACGACACCGCACCGGAGCCGGCTTTGGACACCGCGCGGCGGCCGGAACGGAAAGACGCACTTAAGCCGTTCGGGACACCCTCGTGATGGGCGTCCTGGGCGAAAGGCCACTGTCCGCGCAGACGAGCCCGCTCCGAGAGGACTTGGTGCCATGACCACACCGACACGTGCCGTTGTGCTGGGCGGCGGATGGGCCGGCATGCTCACCGCCCATGTGCTGGCCCGCCACCTGGAATCCGTGACCGTGGTGGAGCGTGACATCCTGCCCGACGGACCGCACCACCGTAAGGGACAGCCCCAGGCCCGCCACGTCCACGTCCTGTGGTCCAGTGGCGCGGGCATCGTCGAGAACCTGCTGCCGGGCACCGCCGAACGGCTGCTGGCGGCCGGTGCCCGCCGGATCGGCTTCCAGAGCGACCTGGTGACCCTGACGGCGTGGGGCTGGCAGTACCGCTTCCCGGCGACCGCGTACGCGATGATGTGCACCCGCCCCCTGCTCGACTGGGTGGTGCGTGACGCGATCCTCGCCGGCGGCCGGATCAAGGTGGAGCACGGCACCGAGGCCGTCGAACTGGCCGGGGACCGCTCCAGGGTCACCGGGGTGCGGGTGCGGGACGCGGGCGGCGGCGAACCCAGGCTGCTGGAGGCCGACCTGGTGGTGGACGCCACGGGGCGCGCCTCGCGCCTGGGCCACTGGCTGGCGGCCCTCGGCCTGCCGGCCGTCGAGCAGGACGTGGTCGACGCCGGCATCGGCTACGCGACCCGCATGTTCAAGGCGCCCGAGGGCGCGGACGGAAACTTCCCCGCGGTCCAGGTCGCCGCCGACCCCCTCACCCGGCAACCGGGCCGCTTCGGCGTGGTCTACCCGCAGGAGAGCGGTCGCTGGCTGGTCACCCTGACCAGCACGCGCGGCGCCCCGCTGCCCACCGACGAGGACGAGTTCACCGGCTACGCCAAGGTCCTGCGGCACTCGATCGTCAGCGACCTCATGAGCGTCGCCGAGCCCATCAGCCCCATCTTCCAGTCGCACTCGGGAGCCAACCGGCGCATGTACCCCGAGCGCATGCCGCAGTGGCCGGAGGGCCTGCTGATCCTCGGCGACTCGCTGGCGGCGTTCAATCCGGTCTACGGCCACGGCATGAGCGCGGCGGCCCGTGCCGCCGAGGCCCTGGACAAGGAGCTGGCACGCGACGGCTTCGGCGAGGGCGGCACCCGGCAGGTCCAGCGCGCGCTGAGCGAGGTGGTGGACGATCCCTGGATCATGGCCGGGCTGAACGACATCCAGTACGTCAACTGCCGCAACCTCTCCAGCGACCCGCGGCTGACCGGCCCGGACGTCGCGGAGCGGCTGAAGTTCTCCGACTTCCTCTCCGGCAAGTCGATCCGCTCGCCGAAGGTGTGCGAGGTCACCACCAGCGTGCTGAGCCTGAACGCGCCGCAGAAGGCCCTGGGCGACTCCCGCTTCCTGTCGTTGCTGCGCACCGACACCAGCCACCCGAAGCTCGTCGAACCGCCGTTCCACCCCGAGGAGCTGGAGATGGTCGGGCTCAAGCCGTCCGGCATCGCCGCGAAGGGCGCGCTCGGCTAGCCCACCGCACCAGACCACGACGTACTCCCGTCAGCCCGATACGACACCGAGAAGGGTGCAGCCATGGAACCCAACGAGGAAGCCACTCACGACGAGCAGCTGGTCGCGCGTCTCGCGTCCGCGACGCCGGAGGAACGCCAGCGGCTGCTGGCCGCGCAGGTGCTCCGCCGCGCCTCCGAGGTCCTCGACGTCCCCGCCCTGGACGAGGAGAGCAACTTCCTGGAGAACGGCCTGAGCTCGCTGAGCGCCGTGCAACTGGCCAAGAGCCTGATGAGCGACACCGGGCTCGAAGTCCCCCTCGTCGCGATCGTCGAGCACCCCACCTCCACCCTGCTCGGCAAGTACCTCGCGGAGACCTACGAAGCGGATGCGGCCTAGCCTCCGCCGAGGCGCCGCGATCCCGCTCGATCGGTCACCCGTCTCAACCCCTCTCCCAGGAGGCAAGGGATCCCCGCCATGAAGTTGTCCGTTCCGGTAGACCACGCAGTGCATTTGAACGTGCGGCACCGGCCGGGCCGCGACGGTCGGCCGTTCCTGCTGCTCCACGGGCTGGGGTCCAACGCCCGGCTGTGGGACGAGGTCGCCGACCTGCTCGCGGCCGCCGGCCACCCCGTCTACGCGCTCGACATGCGCGGACACGGTGACTCCGACCTGCCGGAGCACGGCTACGACAACGCGACCGCCGTGGCGGACCTGGTGGCCGTCTGCCGCGAGCTGCGGCTGACCGGGGCGCTGTTCGCCGGCCACTCCTGGGGTGGAAACCTCGCGGTGCGGCTCGCGGCCCAGCACCCCGAGCTGGCCGCCGGCCTCGCGCTGGTGGACGGAGGCTGGATCGGCTTCGTCGACACCTCTCGTTACGCCCCCACCCGGGAGAAGAGCGTGGAGCTCGCCGGATGGTGGCGCGACGTCACGGGAATCAAGGAGGAGACCATGCGGGAACTCCTGCGGGGTCTCCACCCGACGTGGTCACAGACCGCCGTCGAGGCGAGCCTCGCCGACATGGTGGAAGGGCCGGACGGGCTGCTCGTGCAGCGGCTGCCGCTGGAGCACTACATGTCGCTCGCGGACAGCATGTGGCAGGACCCGCCCGCCCGCTGGTAC
>NZ_MUNE01001051.1 GCF_002154605.1 Streptomyces milbemycinicus
GGGTAGGCGGGACGGGAGCCGGGACCGGGGCCGTCGCGTCGTTCACCGCGCTCGGCGAAGCCATGGCCGCGCTCCGCGCCGAATACGGCCACGGCGGACATGAGCACGACGCCGCGCGCGAGGCGCAGATGCGGCTGCGGCTGCGCGAGGCGCGGCGGGAGTTCGGGGACCGGGTCGCCGTCGTATGCGGGGCCTGGCACGTTCCGGCGCTGGCCGAGCGGACGACCGCGACGGCCGACCGAGGGCTCCTCAAAGGGCTGCCGAAGGTCAAGGTCGAGCTCAGTTGGGTGCCGTGGACACACCGTCGGCTGGCCCGGCACAGCGGCTACGGCGCGGGGATCGCCTCCCCCGGCTGGTACAGCCATCTCTTCCAGGCCGCGGACCGCCCGCTTGAGCGCTGGCTGACCAAGGTCGCCGGGCTGCTGCGCGCCGAGGACTTCGCCGTCTCGTCCGCCCATGTCATCGAGGCCGTACGGCTCGCCGAGACGCTTGCCGCCATGCGCGGCCGGCCGCTGGCCGGGCTCGCCGAGACCATGGACGCGGTGCGGGCGGTGATGTGCGAGGGCTCTGATGTGCCGCTCGCGCTCGTCCACGACCGGCTGGTCGTCGGGGACGTCCTGGGCGAGGTGCCCGAGTCGGCGCCCGCCACTCCGCTCCAGCGGGATCTGACGCGCACCCAGCGTTCGCTGCGGCTCAAACCGGAGGCGCTTGACCGTGAGCTGGAGCTGGACCTGCGCAAGGAGACCGACGCCGCGCGCAGCCGCCTGCTGCACCGGCTGAGGCTGCTCGGCGTCGACTGGGGAACCCCGGCCGTCTCGCGCGGCAGCACCGGTACGTTCCGGGAGACGTGGCGGCTGCGCTGGGAGCCGGAGCTGTCGGTTCGGGTCGCCGAGGCGGGGGTGTGGGGCACCACCGTGCTGTCGGCCGCCACGACGAGGGCAGAGGCCAAGGCGGTGGACGCCACGGCCCTGGGCGAGGTCACGGACCTGGCCGAGCGCTGTCTGCTCGCCGGGCTCCCCGACGCGCTCCCGGTCGTGATGCGCGCGCTCGCCGACCGCGCCGCGCTCGACGCGGACGTCGGCCATCTCGCCCAGGCCCTGCCCGCGCTCGTCCGCTCGGTGCGCTACGGCGACGTACGCGGCACGGACACCGCCGCTCTGGCCGAGGTCGCCGTCGGGCTGGCCGACCGCGCGCTGGTCGGCCTGCCGCCCGCCTGCTTCGGCCTCGACGCGGA
>NZ_MUNE01001052.1 GCF_002154605.1 Streptomyces milbemycinicus
TCGGCGTAGGTCTCGGGGCGGCTTCGGATGTCGGTGGGCACCGATATCGTCGTAAGCGTGTCGTCCCTCGCGCTGTACCGCCGCTACCGCCCCGAGACCTACGCCGAGGTCATCGGTCAGGAGCATGTCACCGGCCCGCTGCAGCAGGCGCTGCGCAACAACCGGGTCAATCACGCGTACCTCTTCAGCGGTCCGCGCGGCTGTGGCAAGACGACCAGCGCGCGCATCCTGGCCCGCTGTCTGAACTGTGAGAAGGGGCCGACCCCGGCGCCGTGCGGGGAGTGCCAGTCCTGCCAGGACCTCGCGCGGAACGGGCCGGGTTCGATCGATGTCATCGAGATCGACGCCGCGTCTCACGGAGGCGTGGACGATGCGCGTGAGCTGCGGGAGAAGGCGTTCTTCGGGCCGGCGTCGAGCCGGTACAAGATCTACATCATCGACGAGGCGCACATGGTCACCTCGGCGGGGTTCAACGCCCTGCTGAAGGTGGTCGAGGAGCCTCCGGAGCATTTGAAGTTCATCTTCGCGACCACGGAGCCCGAGAAGGTCATCGGCACCATCCGGTCGCGTACGCATCACTATCCCTTCCGGCTGGTGCCCCCCGGGACGCTGCGCGACTATCTGGCGGAGGTCTGCGAGCGGGAGGCGATCCCGGTCGAGGACGGGGTGCTGCCGCTGGTGGTGCGGGCCGGGGCGGGGTCGGTCCGGGACTCCATGTCCGTCATGGACCAGCTGCTCGCGGGCGCGGCCGAGGATGGTGTGACGTACGCCATGGCGACGTCGCTGCTCGGCTATACGGACGGCTCGCTGCTCGACGCGATCGTGGACGCCTTCGCGGCGAGCGATGGCGCGGCCGCGTTCGAGCTCGTCAACCGTGTGATCGAGGGGGGTAACGACCCTCGGCGCTTTGTTGCCGATCTTCTGGAGCGCCTGCGTGACCTGGTGATTCTCGCCGCCGTGCCGGACGCGGCGGAGAAGGGGCTCATCGACGCCCCCGTCGATGTCGTCGAGCGGATGCAGGCGCAGGCGTCCGTCTTCGGCGGCGCCGAGCTCAGCCGCGCCGCCGACCTGGTCAACGAGGGCCTGACCGAGATGCGCGGTGCCACCTCGCCGCGGCTGCAGCTGGAGCTGATCTGTGCGCGGGTGCTGCTGCCCGCGGCGTTCGGGGACGAGCGGTCGATGCAGGCGCGGCTGGAGAAGCTGGAGCGGGGGGCTCTGGCGGGCGGTCTGGGTGGAGGCTTCCCCGGGG
>NZ_MUNE01001053.1 GCF_002154605.1 Streptomyces milbemycinicus
GCTCCGCGCCCTCGGGCGCGGGCAGCCAGCCGCGGGCGGCGTACAGCGGGCCGCGGGGCCGGTAGTCCATGACCGCGGTGATCCGGGACAGGACGTGTCTGCCGTCCTGCCCCACGACCGACTCCACGATCGTCTCGTCGACGTTTCCGGCGATGGCGCTCTCGAAGTGCGCGCGCAGCGCCTCGTGGCCGGCCTGGCCGCCGGCCCCGACGGGGGCCTCGAACGTGACGTCCTTCGCGTACAGGTCGAGAAGCCCGTCGATGTCGCCCTCGCTGAGGCGCCGGCTGTGTTCGCGTGCGATCTTCTTGCGGGTGCGCTCGTTGAGCACCGTATCTCCTCTGCTTACCGGTCGGGCCGTACCAGGCTCATGTCGAACGCGGCGCGCCAGTACCGTCCGCGCCGGAAGGCGTAGGTGGGCAGCTCGACGCGGCGGGCCTCGGGCCCGAAGACCGCCCGCCAGTCCACGGCGGTGCCGCGGGCATGCGCCCGGGCGAGGCCGGTGGCAGCGGAGGTGGCCTCCGCGACGCCGGGCCGCAGCGCGGCCACCGCGTGCGCCCCCGCGCCGTCGAGGAGTCCGGCCACCTCGTGGCCGCCCAGTTCCAGGTAGACCGTGCCGTCCCCGGCCAGGTCGCGGACCTGGTGGGCGAAGTCCCGCGGCAGGTCCGGGGCCTCGTGCGGGCCGGTCAGCGCCGCGCACGCGTCGGGCAGTGCCAGTCGCCCGCTGACGTGGTCTTCGGCGAGGCGGCCGATGCCGTGGCCGCGCACCGCACCGGGCCTCGTCCCCCACGACTCGACCAGTCGGAACAGCGCCACCTGGATCGCGAAGACCCTGGCCGGGTCGGGGACGGCCGCCGAGGCGGGGTCCGCGCCGGTGAGCATCGCGTCACGGGCGGGGAAGCCGAGGTGGGCGTCGAGCGCCGCGCAGACCGTGTCGAACGCGCCGGCGAACGCCGGGAAGGCGTCATACAGCTGCTTGCCGGTGCCGGGTGCGGGGGCGTGGCCCGTGAACAGGACGACGAGCCGGGGCCGGCGTCCGATCACGCCCCGGGCGACGTGGGGCGCAGCCCTTCCCTCGGCCAGTGCCCGCAGTCCGTCCAGCAGCTCCTGGCGGCTCTCGCCGACGACCACGCCGCGGTGTTCCAGCGCGGCCCGGGACGTCCCCAGCGACAGGCCGACGTCGGCCGGCCGGAGCCCGGGCCGCTCGTCGAGGTGGGCCAGCAGACGGGCCGCCTGGTCGCGCAGCGCGTCGGGGTCGCAGCCGGAGAGCGGCCAGAGCACCACCCCGGCGCTTCCCGGCTCTCCTTCCGCTTCGGGTACCGGGGGCGGAGGGTCGTCTTCGGGCGGCACCTGTTCAACAATCACATGCGCATTGGTGCCGCCGAATCCGAACGCGGACACCCCGGACCGAAGTGGCCGGTCAGTTCCCGGCCAGGGTGTGGCAGCGGTGAGCAGCCGGATCCGACCCCGCTTCCAGGAGATGTGCGGCGACGGCACCTCGGTGTGCAGGGTGCGCGGCAGGACGCCGTGGCGCATGGCCTGGACCGTCTTGATCACCCCGGCCACACCGCTGGCCCCCTGCGTGTGGCCG
>NZ_MUNE01001054.1 GCF_002154605.1 Streptomyces milbemycinicus
TCGTTCCAGGCGGTCAAGCACCAGCTCGCGGACGTCCTCGTCGCCCTGGAGTTCGCCCGGCCGCTGCTGTACGGGGCCGCGCTGGCGCTGGCGGACGGCACCGACCGGGCCGGCGCGGAGGTCGCCGCCGCCAAGGTCGCCGCGGGTGAGGCGGCGTACGCGGCGGCCAGGACCGCGCTCCAGTTGCACGGCGCGATCGGCTACACGGACGAGTACGACCTGTCCCTGTGGATCCGCAAGGCCCGTGCGCTGCGCGCCGCTTGGGGGTCCCCCTCCGTCTGCCGCGCCCGCGTCCTCGCGCCCTGAGCGGGCGCCACCGGGAGCCGTCCACGTTGCTCCGGGAGCCGTCAGCCGATGACAGTTCGGCCGAAGGGTGCCGTCCGCCGCACCGGGTGATCCATGCTGTGACGACCGACCGGCACGGCCAGCGGCTCGGCGGAGAGCGACGGAGAACAGAGGTATTGGGCGCATGCACCGGACCCGGCCGACATTGGAGAGCGTGGCGCTGCACGCGGGCGTCTCGCGCGCCACGGTGTCCCGCGTCGTCAACGGCTCCACCAGGGTCGGCGAGGACGCCCGCGAGGCGGTGCAGCGGGCGATCCGGGAGCTGGGCTACGTCCCCAACCAGGCGGCCCGCAGCCTGGTCACCCAGCGCACCGACTCCTTCGCGCTCGTCCTGCCCGAGGAGCCGGGCCGGGTGTTCTCCGACGACCAGTTCTTCCCCGGCGTGGTGCGCGGTGTGAGCCAGCGGCTGGAGGAGGCCGACAAGCAGCTGGTGCTGATGATGGCCCGCTCCCCCGCCAGCCGGGACCGCATCGAGCGCTTCGCCCTGGCGCGCCATGTCGACGGCGTCATGGTCGCCTCCGTACACGGTGCCGACCCGCTGCCCGCCTCCCTCGCCCGCATGGGCATCCCGGTGGTCTCCAACGAACGGCTGCTCGGCCCGGTGTCCCTGCCGTACGTCGGCGTGGACAACACCGGGGGCGCGGCCGCCGCCGTGCGCCATCTGGTGCGCTCGGGGCGCACCAGGATCGCCACCGTCGCGGGGCCACAGGACATGGTCGCCGGGATCGACCGGCTGGCCGGCTACCGGGCGGCGCTGGACGAGGCGCGGCTGCCCGCGGCCGTCGCCGTCGGTGACTTCACACAGGAGTCAGGCGTGGCCGCGACGCGCGAGTTGCTGCGCGAAGAGCCGGGCTTTGACGCGGTGTTCGCGGCCTCCGACCTGATGGCGGTGGGGGTGCTGCGGGCGCTGCGGCAGGCAGGCCGCCGGGTGCCGGACGACGTCGCCGTGGTCGGCTTCGACGACATCGAGACCGCCCGCTACACCGATCCGCCGCTGACCACGGTCCGCCAGCCCATCGCTCACATCGGCCGGCGGCTCGCCCATCAACTGCTGCGCCTCGCCTCGGGCGAGCCGATCGAGCCGTCGCTGGTCCTGCCGACCGAACTGGTCCTGCGGGAGTCGGCCTGAGGCGCCCCGGTTCCCGCGGTCATTCCCCCGCGTACTGGGGCAGCAGGGCCCGGAACTCGCGCTCGAAGGCGTCGTAGCGGCGGCGCAGATCGGCGCCCGGCCAGTCGGATGGCAGCAGCCCGGTTGGCAGGACCGGGTCGGCGAGGAGGTGGCGGAGCGCGGCGGCCGCCACGGTGAACCGCTCGGCCGGTCCGTCGGCCCGCTCCAGGGCCGCCGACAGCAGCCGGGCCCGGGCGGCCCAGCCGTCCAGGTCCCACAGCCGGGCGGCGAGCCGGACCGGGTCGCCCTCGGGCGCGCCGGTGAGCCACGCGCACTGCTCGGCGGCGACGGCCGGGCGCGGCCGTACGAGGTTGGCGGGGCGCAGCCAGGTGCCCTCCCGCAGCTCGGCCAGGCGCAGGGCGGCCATGGCCTGGCGCAGCGCGGCCCGCTCGGGCGCGGCGCGGCGGTCGGAGGTGACGACCGCGATCTCCCAGCCGCCGTCCCAGCGCCGGGTGCGGGGGGCCCGGCTATCGTCCTGCCGGGCCTGGCGGGCCAGGAGGCGGTCGGTGAGCCGGTAGGCGCCGCCGCGCTGCTCGAGGTCACCGGCCGCGACCATACGGGTGAGCGCGACCCGGACGGTGCCCTCCGCGGCGCCGAACAGCGCCCCGACGCGGACCAGGGCGCGGGCGGGCAGCTGGGGCGGATGCTGGCCGAGCAGGGTGCTGAGCACGATCGAGCGGGCCGTCAGCGGGCGCAGCGCGAGCGCCCCGGCGGCGGCGCTTCCGGTGGCGGCGCCGGGAGCGGTGGCGGCGCTGGGTTCAGCGGGATCGCGCGTATCGCTGGTGTCGCGGGTGTCGTCCATAGGTGCCCGAACCCTATCTATTACAGTTCTTCATCAAGCATGATGGAAGTGTAAGAGCGCAGGGTCGCCGCACACGAGGAGACGCCATGGGTGCCACGCATGAAGTCCTCAACCAGGCCCCGCCGCTGATCGGCTTCAGCACGGCCGACGACCCGGCCCTGCTGGAGGCCCTGCGGCGGGACGGAGGAAGCCGGGGCGAGCAGGAGGTGCGGGAGCTGGGCGCGCTGGCCGGGTCCGCCGAGGTCCAGGACTGGGCGCGGATGGCCGAGGAGCACCCTCCGGTGCTGCACACCCACGACCGGTACGGCCACCGCGTCGACGAAGTCGAGTACCACCCGGCCTACCACCAGCTGATGGCTGCCGCCGTGGCCAGTGGGCAGCACGCCGCCGCCTGGAGCGAGACCCGGCCGGGGGCGCATCTGGTGCGCGCCGCCAAGTTCTACTGCTTCGCGCAGGCCGAGCCGGGCCACGGCTGCCCCATCTCCATGACGTACGCCGCGATCCCGGCGCTGCGCGCCGAGCCGGAGCTCGCGGCCGCCTACGAGCCGCTGCTGGCCGCCCGCGTCTACGACTTCGGGCTGCGCCCGCCGCTGGGCAAGCGGGGGCTGATCGCCGGCATGTCGATGACGGAGAAGCAAGGCGGCTCGGACGTACGGGCCAACACCACGCGGGCGCTCCCCCAGGCGGACGGCAGCTACCTGCTGACCGGTCACAAGTGGTTCACCTCCGCGCCGATGAGCGACATCTTCCTCACCCTCGCCCAGACCGACGAGGGCCTGACCTGCTTCCTGGTGCCGCGCGTGCTGCCCGACGGGACGCTCAACGCCATGCGGCTGCAGCGGCTCAAGAACAAGCTCGGCAACCGCTCCAACGCCTCCTCCGAGATCGAGTACGACGGCGCGGTGGCCTGGCGGGTCGGCGAGCCGGGCCGGGGGGTGCGCACGATCGTCGAGATGGTGAATGTGACCCGGCTGGACTGTGTGATCGGCTCGGCGGCGGGCATGCGGGCCGGGCTCCGGCAGGCCCTGCACCACACCGAGCACCGGCGGGCGTTCGGCGCGGAACTGATCGACCAGCCGCTGATGCGCAATGTGCTCGCCGATCTGGCCGTCGAGTCGGAGGCCGCCACGACGCTCGCGATGCGCCTGGCGACGGCCCTGGACCGGACCCAGGCCGGAGACGAGTCGGAGGCGGCGCTACGCCGGCTGGGGCTGGCGGTGAGCAAGTACTGGGTGTGCAAGCGCGGCGCCACACACGCCGCGGAGGCTCTGGAATGCCTGGGCGGCAACGGCTATGTCGAGGACTCCGGCATGCCGCGCCTGTACCGGGAGGCGCCGCTGCTGTCGATCTGGGAGGGCTCGGGCAATGTCGCGGCCCTCGACGTACTGCGCGCACTGGGCCGGGAGTCGGGCGCGCTGGACGCCTTCCTGGCCGAGGTGGACACCGCCGCCGGGGCGGACGCGCGGTTGGACGCGGCCGTCGCCCGCCTCCGCGATCTGCTGCCGCAGCTCGCCGATCCACAGCGTGCGCAGCTGCTCGCCCGCCGCCTCGCCGAGCAGATGACGCTGGTCCTGCAGGGCAGCCTGCTGGTGCGGTACAGCCACCCCGCGGTGGCGGACGCCTTCTGCGCCTCGCGGCTCGGTGGCGACTGGGGCCATGCCTTCGGCACCCTGCCGCCCGGCGTGGACACCGGCCCGATCCTGGACCGGGCTCGGCTCAAGGACGCGCGGTGACTGTCTTTTAGGGCCGCTACGTCAAGCTTTTGAGGCGGCTGTCAGAGCCACGGCCCGGACGGGCAGATTCCGCGCAAATTCACCTATTCGAGGGAATCCACGCGGGCATACGGCTGTAACGGGTCCGATCAGCCGAAGATCTCGGTCGTGAACCGATGGCAACGCACGTTGCGTTCAGGGATTCTCGCCACGGCCCTGGTGCTCGTCTCGGCGGGGGCGGGCCCCGTGGCCGAGGCGGACCGGGCCGGGGCTGACGGGCCCGACCACTCGGCACATGGCCCGCACGGGGGTATCCACCTCCACATCGAGGTGCGCATTCCGGGTCTCGGCGTGATCTGGCCGGGGTGGTGTCCGACGCCGACACCCACCCCCACAC
>NZ_MUNE01001055.1 GCF_002154605.1 Streptomyces milbemycinicus
CATTCCGCGCGGGCCGCGCGGCGCGGCGGGCCTGGTCTCCCGGCGGAACCAGCTCTTGCGGCGGCCGTCCGCCGCCCCGCTGCCGTCGCTGATGGAGGTGGCGAAGGCCGCCAGCTCCTTCACGGCGGTGGTCTGGCTGGGCTGTCCCGGGTCGGGGATGTAGTTGTCGAAGCTCACCGTCGAGAAGCGCGGTGGCGGGACCATCTCCGCCACCAGACGCTCGGCGGGGACGTGCGGCGTACGGGAGGCGAGGGCGGCGGGAGTCTGCTCGGCTACAGGAGTCTGCTCGGCTATCGGACCCGCGGGCCTGTCGGACGTGGTGGTTCGCGATGACACAAACTCTGAGCGTAGTCCCTTCGGGGGAGGTCATCGCCGGATAGGGAGGCATGTCACACTGCGGCCTATGCGACGCCTGTTCCCTCTGCCCGCCGAAACGTCCGCCGAAGCGCGTACCGAACCACCCACGCGAGAAGACCGCGAGTGGGGGCTGGACGAGCTGGCCGAGGCGTACGCCTACCCGGATCTCCCGGCCGGGCCGGGACGGCCCGCGGCGGCCTGGCTGCGGGCCAACATGGTGTCCTCGCTGGACGGGGCCGCCCACCACGACGGGCGGTCGCAGCAGCTGTCCTCCGCCGCCGATATGCGGATCTTCGGGGTGCTGCGGGGGCTGGCCGACGCGGTCGTGGTCGGCGCCGAGACCGTACGCCGGGAGGGCTACCGCCCGCCCCGCGCCCGCGAGGCGTTCGTCGCCCGGCGGGCGGCGCAGGGGCGCCCGCCGGTGGCCGCGATCGCCGTGGTCAGCGCGAGCCTGGACCTGGACTTCTCGTTGCCGCTGTTCACCGAGCCGCTGGTGCCCACGCTCGTGGTCACCGGCGGCTCGGTGA
>NZ_MUNE01001056.1 GCF_002154605.1 Streptomyces milbemycinicus
GCGGCGAGGGTGGTGTGCAGGCCCAGGCGGGCGAGGGCGGTGGCCATGTTGGCGATGCCGCCGGGGCTTGAGCCCATGCCGCGGGCCCAGGTCTCGGTGCCGCGCACCGGGGCGTGGTCGAGGCCGGTGAAGATGATGTCGAGGAACACGGTGCCGGTGAGATAGACGTCGTGCTCGGGGTCTCCGGGGGCGCGCAGGGCGGCCAGCGGGTCTATGGAATCTGCGGTTCCGGCAGTGCTCACCGGTGCGCCCTTCCTGTTCATCGCGGTGTTCTCGGGGTGTTCGCGAGGTGTTCTCGGGGTCTTCGTCGTGTTGCGCAGGGGGTGATCTGCGTGAGCGACACCTTGCATGGCTCAGCCAACGAATGCAAGAGGTCGGTCACAGTCGCGCAAACCCGCTCACGTGGAGTACGTTTGCCGACATGCTGCGAGAGACCCGGCACGAGACGCTGCTGACCATCCTCGGCGACGAGGGCGTGCTGCCCATCGGCGAGATCGCCAAGCGGCTCGGGGTCAGCGAGGCCACCGCCCGCCGGGACCTGACCGAA
>NZ_MUNE01001057.1:0-270 GCF_002154605.1 Streptomyces milbemycinicus
ACAGGGGTGGGGCGCGGCGTGTGATCAGGCGCCCTTCGTCGGCTGCTCCTCGTCGGCCGCGTGCGAGAAGAGTTTGAGCACCGGGACGCCCACCTTGTGCCGCGCCCGCGACGCCCAGTCCCGGTGGAAGAACTCCTCCACGAAGTGCGGCGCGGTCAGCACGATCACCTCGTCCGCGCCGACCTGCTCGACCACGCCGCGCAGCGCGTCCAGCGGATGGCGCTGGACGACCTCCCCGCGGGCCTCGCTGCCCGCCGCGCGCAGGGCGGC
>NZ_MUNE01001057.1:286-645 GCF_002154605.1 Streptomyces milbemycinicus
TCGTCGTCGCCGTGCAAGGTCGTGACGAATTCCACGTCGACGGGGCTCAGGGGCTTCTCGATCATCAATACGCTCGTGAACACTGCCGGCGCCCTCTCGTGGGATTTATTCCGTATATTCCTTTTTTAACTAAGACCAATTATCGTCTTATTGCCGCTTACGACGGTAGCTGGTGAAAAGAAACCCGGCGTCCTCCAGGATGGAAAAGAGGGTGAACCGTTCCGGTTCCACCAGCTCCGGGCCCTTGACGATCCGCTCCGCGTCGCCCGCCGCGATCAGCGGGGCCAGCGACAGACACAGCTCGTCCAGCACCCCCGCCGCCGCGAACTGCCCGAGCAGCTTCGGCCCGCCCTCCGACA
>NZ_MUNE01001058.1 GCF_002154605.1 Streptomyces milbemycinicus
CTCGGCCGGTCCCGCGTCCTCGTACTCGGCCGGTCCCGCGTCCTCGTACTCGGCCTCGGCCTGGCCCGCCTCTGCGAACTCGGCCTCCGGCCCCGCGTTCCCGTACTCGGCAGCTCCCGAGTCTCCGTACGCAGCCGGTCCCGCGCTCCCGAACTCGGCCTGTCCCGGGTTCTCGTACTCACCCGGCGCCGCGTCCACATACTCGGCCGGCCCCGCGTCGTATCCCCCGCCCGGAACCTGGTCATAGGCCCCGCCGGGCACCTGGTCGTAGGGGCCGCCCTGCCCCTGGTCATAGGGCTCGGCCTGCCCCTGGTCGTAAGGGCCGTAGCCCTGGGCCGGCACCGCGTCGTAGCCCGCCGGGCCCATCTCGTAGGCCCCGGTCTCGTATCCGCCGGGCAGGTGGGTCATGGGCTGCTGGTACGGGGCCTGCGGGGCGTGGTACTGCGGCTGGTGCTCGCTCCACGCGCCCTGGGCGCCGGGCATGAGGAGCAGGTCGTCCTCCACGCCGCCGGCGTCGTGCGTGTCGAGGAAGGTGTACGCGGACTGCGGCTGTTCGATGAAGCCGGCGTCGGCAGGGGGGGTGTGGACATCCGTGGGATGCGGCTGTCCGAGTCGTCCGCCCGCGTTCTCCGGCAGTCCCTCGCCCGGGACCTGGCCGGTGTCGGTCATGCGTACCCCTCGCCCATCGCTAGTGCTCCTTCCAACCGCCTACCGCCTAGAGCAAGCCTCAGAGGCAAGAACGAGCGCACGCGGTGCGCGGCACGTAGCACGCCCGAGGCATTGCCTACCGCGGCCCGCCAAGAGGGGGACGCATTCCGGCCATTGGCCGATAAAGCGCCGAACGCCGGGCAGCGGCACAGGCAGTACAACGATCCGCCAGCCTACCTCGGGCGCCGCTCGGCGACGCTCATCGGGGCGAGGGTCACAAGGGCACATACCGGTGGTGACCGGGGGCAGCGTCAGAGGGCGAAATCACAGGTGCGGGCGGTGACCGCACACCAGGAAGGCCACCGAACGCTCGCGTTCCGCCCACACCCTGGTGTCCAGCTCCACCGACTGCAGGAGGGCGCATTCGACCGCGTAGCCGCCGTCCTCCAGCGCCCGGCAGACGGCCTCCGCCTCGTCCCGTGTCGCGGCATGTGTGACGATCCGCTCGGGGCGGCGGTCGGCGCACGCGGCGACGACGGCGGGGCCGCCGGCGCCGACCCGCACCACGTCCGGCTCGGGCAGGTCTTCGAGGACCTGCGGCGCGGTGCCGTGGACGACCTGGAGCTGTACGCCGAAGCGGCGGGCGAGGGCGGCGGCGCGCTCGCAGGCGTCCCGGTCGCGGTCCACGGCGATGACGGCGGCGCCGAACCCGGCCGTCTCGACCGCCGCCGCGCCGCTGCCCACGCCGATGTCCCAGACCAGGTCGCCGACGCGGGGGCCGAGGCGGGCCAGTTGGGTGGCGCGCAGCTGAGGGGACTCGCTCTCGCCGAGGACGGTCGCGTACGCGGCGGCCGGCAGCGCCCAGCCGCGTACGGCGCCCGGGTAGCCCGGATCGCGCCCGGCGAGCCACCCTCCGCCCTGCAGTACGCCGCGCGCGGCGCCCGGGGCCGGAGCGCTGCGCGCCGCGGCCGCGCCGGAGCCGCCGATGACGATGACGACGTTGGGGTCGCGCCAGGTGTGGTCGACGGCCTTGTCGGAAGTCAGTACGGTCACCCGCTCGTGCCGGGTACCCAGGGCCTCGCAGATGACGAAGGTGCGGTGTACCGGGCCGAGCAGCAGTGCGAGTTCGGCGGGGCCGGCGCCGGGCGAGGTGAGCACGGCGACCTTGGGGTGGGCGCGGCAGACGTTGACGGCGCGGCGCAGGTCGCGGCTGTGCGCGACGACCACCTGGGCGTCGTCCCAGGGCATCCCGGCCCGGGCGAAGGCGGCGGCGACGGAGGAGACCGCGGGCACGACCTCGACCTCCAGGCCGTGCTCGGGTGCGCGCAGGGCGCGTACGACGCCGAAGTAGCCGGGGTCACCGTCGGCCAGGACCACGGCGGAGCCGCGGTGCTGGGCGATCCGGCGGGCGGCGAGGTCCACGCTGCCGAGCCTGATCCGCTCGGCACCCGGCGGGACTTCGGGCAGCGCCAGGTGGTGGGCGGCGCCGGCCACGAGGGTGGCCGCGCCGAGAGCGGAGCGGGCCGCGTCCGTGAGCGGGGAGCCGTCCCAACCGATCACCGTGACGCGGTCGGCCATCGTCGTATGTCTCCCAGGGTGTCGCGGGTGGGCGGCGGGCGGCCGCGGAGGTGGCCGGCGCCGGTGCGCTCGCCGCCGCGCGGGGGCGCGCGGAGCTCGGGCGCGGTGCTCGGGCGCGGTGCTCGGGCGCGGTGCTCGGGCCTGGAGAGACTATCCCGCCTGGTCCGGACCTCCGGACGCAGGGCGCATGCGCCCGGGGGCGCAGGGCCCTGGTGGGAGGCGCGGGGCCTGAGTTCAGGGCGCGTTGGGGCGAGGGCGCGCCTGGAGCGGCAGTGCGCCGGGGGCGGGGCGCGCCACCGGTGAGGCACGCCCCGGCCTCAGGGGCCGGGCGTGCGCCGGGGTGGTCAGTTCCAGTCGGAGTACGTGGGGTACGCGCTGAAGCCGTCCGTGTCCTCCATCGGGCCGCCGTGCACGCCCTGGAGGTCTTCTGGCAACAGGCTCCAGACGATGACGTCGGTGCGCACCTCGATCCAGCCGCCGTCCTCCGTCTGTGTGCGCGCTATCCAGGCGTTTCGCAGGACGCCCTCGCTGATGCAGCCGATCTTCTGGGCGACCTGCTGGGAGGCGGTGTTGTCCGCGGCGGTGCGCAGCTCGAGCCGTTCGAACTTCTGGTCCTGGAAGAGCCAGCGGGCGACGGCCAGCGCGGATTCCGAGGCGTAGCCCTCGCCGCGCGCCCAGGGGGCGGTGACGTAGGCGACCTCGGTGGCCAGCACGCGCCAGTCGGTGTTGCTCAGGTGCACGATGCCCACGAGGCGCTGGGTGAGGAATTCGGCGACGGCGAAGACGATGCCGCGGCCCGAGGTGCGCTCGGCGGGCGCGGTGCGCAGTGCCCACTCGCGCGCGTCGCGGGTGGTGTAGGGATGGGGCACGGAGGTCCAGGCGGTGACGAGTTCGTCGTTCATCATCTCCGTGAGCGCGGGCACGTCCGCCTCCTCGAACGGGCGCAGCACCAGCCGTTCCGTACTGATGGAAATGTCCGGGAAGGTGGATGTCATGCGCCGCTCCATAACCGGGGTCCAGGGTCCAGGGGTCCAAGGCTTCGGGAAGAGCCCAGCATGCAGCATCGCCTGAGAGAAATGCAGCACGGGGTGGCCAAGCGGAAGGCTCCGTATCCGTTTGTGCCGTTCGGATACGGAGCCATCGCCAGGGCGTGGGCTAACCGCCGGTGACCGGCAGCACCGACCCCTTGTACTTCTCCTGGATGAATTTCCGCACTTCGGGCGAGGTGAGGAGCTTGGCCAGTTTCTTCACCCGCGGGTCGTCCTCATTGCCCTTCTTCGCGGCGAGAACGTTGGCGTATTCGTTTCCCTTCACCGACTCCAGCAGCACCGAGTCCTTCGCCGGATCAAGTCCGGCGTCGAGCGCGTAATTGCTGTTGATGACGGCCAGGTCGACATCGTCGAGAGAGCGCGGCAGCTGGGCCGGCTCCAGCTCCTTGAAGGTGAGCTTCTTCGGGTTGGCGGTGATATCGGCGGGGCTCGCGGTGACTCCCGCGCCCTTCTTCAGCTCGATGAGCCCCTTGGCGGCGAGCAGTTTGAGGGCGCGTCCCTCGTTGGTGGTCTCGTTGGGCACCGCGACGGTCGCCCCGGTCTTGAGGGCGGAGATGTCCTTGATGTGCTTGGAGTAGGCACCCATGGGTGGCAGATAGATATCCGCCACGGACACCAGGTCGGTGCCCTTCGTCTTGTTGAAGTTCTCCAGGAATGGGACGTTCTGGTACAGGTTGGCGTCCAGTGAGCCTTCCTGGAGGGCGGTGTTCGGCAGGATGTAGTCGGTGAACTCCTTGA
>NZ_MUNE01001059.1 GCF_002154605.1 Streptomyces milbemycinicus
TTCCGCCGCTCCCGCAGGCCGATTTGGACGCCCGGGTCGCCCACCGCATGGAGCGGAGGAAGATCTTCGAGCGTGACGAGCCTCCGACCCACAAGGCCATCATTCACGAAGCTGCCTTGAGAATGCGGTTCGGCGGCCGGAAGGTCACCAGCGGGCAGCTCGAATATCTCCAAGAGCAGTGCGAGCACCCGAACATCACCGTGCGCGTAGTTCCCTTTGAGTCAGAGGGGTACGTCGGCGCAAGCCGAGCGATGCTCTACGCCGGAGGGCCCGTACCCAAGCTCGATACCGTGCAGGTCGAAACCGCACTCGGTGCCGCCTTCTTGGACGCGCAATCGCATCTCGACAGCTACCGCACCGCCTTCACTGCAGTCGAAGCCGCAGCGCTCAGCGACGCTGATTCCCGAGACTTCATTCACACCATCGCACAGGAAGCATGAAGGGCAGATCCGTGACCACACCCATCGCATGGCAGAAGTCGTCCTTCTCCGAGACGCATGGCGCATGCGTGGAGTTGGCCGCCGCCGACGGCGCGATACGTCTCCGGGAGAGCGACGACCCCC